>CBDAOQ010000003.1:1571250-1942500 GCA_965198125.1 Candidatus Versatilivorator sp.
GCCCAATCGGTGGTCTTTCCACGAGCAACGCCAGATGCTTCCTCGAGGGGAAGCCGATCGCCAACCAGGAAGGAATGCCATTGCAAAAAGATGTAACCTTTGATGTATACGACCTATGCGCGGCATGGTTCACACTTGGAGACAAGGGAATCGGATGAGGACGACCATAAACATCGATGACCGGTTGCTTGAAGAAGTCCAGCGCCTTACCGGCATGAAGAGCAGGACGGCATTGGTCCGGGAAGGCTTGCGAGCTCTCATCGAGCGCGAAAGCGCCCGGCGGCTGGCGCGTCTTGGCGGAAGCGAGCCGCAACTGAAATCGGTCCCGCGCCGGCAGGTTCGCCTGATTTGAATCTGGTCGAAACTTCGATCTGGATTGGCTACCTGTGTTCCGGAGACAGGAAACTGACCGCGATTTTGAATAGGGGTCAGGTGCCGATCCACCCTATGGCGGTGGGCGAGTTGGCTTGTGGCAACTTGCGGAACAGAAAAGAAGTGTGGGAATAAGAAAGGCCTGGGAATTCATTGGAGCGCATTATGAGGGTTTCAGTTACGGATCTGGCTGCCTACAGGAGGTTCAGGAATACCGATCAGACGTTCGAGGAGTGGTTGGCGCGATGGAAGCGACAGATTCCTCCAACGCCGGCGATGCGAGCCGGCACGAGGTTTCACAGGTTTTTGGAAACTGGAGGGCGTGACTACGCCGACCGGGTTGTATTCAAGCTGGATTTCACTCCGATACAGCCCGATTCCTGTGAAGTTCCGTTGTCCCGGGAGTTTGCTATTGGTGGGGAGAGTGTGAAGTTGGTTGGCCGTTTGGATGCCATTCACGGCACGACCATTCTGGATTACAAGTTGCTGAGTCGTTACCCTGCGGTGGAGAAGTACTCGGGGAGTGTTCAGTGGCGCTCGTATTTCGTGCTGTATCCGCAGGCGGAGAGGTTTCGGTATCAGTTCTTCATCCGTGATTATGCTGCCGATCCTGCACTGGTTGTGGTGCGGGACGTTCGGGAGTGTGCGTTTTCTCGGTATCCGGAAGTAGAGGATGACGTGACCGCGTTGTTGGCGGACTATCGAGCTTTTATTCGCGAGGTGGAAGCTATAGGGAAGATCACCCCCGAGGATCATGCGGCACGGAAGTCGCGTCGACGCCGTCGTTCGAAAGCGAAGTCAGGGTGATGGTGCTTGTTGGTGACGCACTGACCAGTGGATTTATTCACAGGTTAGCGGATTTGATAATGTTTTCGTTGATGACGCTATTAAGAAATCTGGACGATTCAAGGAGATAGCATGTACCAAACCGGCGACACCATCCAAGAAACCCTCGATGAAATTCACCACCATAAGCTTGTGCTGCCTGCCATTCAGCGCGAGTTCGTCTGGGGACCGGGGCAGATTTGCCGGCTCTTCGACAGCCTCATGCAGGGTTATCCTTTTGGCACCTTCCTCTATTGGCGGGTCGAGCCTGAAAACAGCGGCAATTTCAAGTTCTACGATTTCGTTAGAGAATATCACCAGAAGGATGCCCCCCATTGTCCGCCTCTGCCGACGATGCCAGATCGGCAGTTGACGGCGGTGCTCGACGGCCAGCAACGCCTGACCGCGCTGAACATCGGCTTGCGCGGGAGCATGGCGTGGAAACTGCCGCGCCGGTGGTGGAACAGTCCCGGTGCCTTCCCTGTCCGTCAGCTTTGCCTGGACCTGCTTGGGAAGCTCGATGGTGAAGACGACGAAGGGTTGAAATATCACTTCGATTTCCTGACCCCGAGACGAGCCGGTGAAACCCATCAGGGAGAGTGTTGGTTTCCTGTCGGGCAGGTTCTGTCGATGAGCGGAGGACCGGCTATGGTACGGTGGCTGAATGAGCGGTTGCCACAGGAACAGGTGGACCCAGCCTACGAAACACTCGATAGACTTCACCGTGTTGTCCATAGCGAAAAAATGGTGGCCTTTTATGAAGAGAAGGAGCAGGAACTGGTGAAAGTCCTTCAGATATTCATTCGCACGAACAGCGGCGGGACGATTTTGTCGTACTCGGACTTGCTTCTTTCGGCTGCAGTAGCCCAGTGGTCCGAGCACGACGCACGGAAAGAGATCCATACGCTGGTGGATGAACTCAACGATATCGGAATCGGCTTCTCATTCTCCAAGGACTTGGTTCTCAAGGCCGGCCTGATGCTGAGCGACATTGGCAGCGTCGGCTTCAAAGTGGATAACTTCAATCGGAAAAACATGGACATCTTCGAGGGCAAATGGGACAACATCAAGCTCGCCCTGACATTGACCATCCAACTCGTCTCCTCTTTCGGATTCAACAGGCAGACGCTTACTGCGCACAACGCCATTCTGCCGATTGCGTACTACCTCTCCATGAAGAATCCCGGAGAAGCCTACCTCACGCACAGCCGGTTCTCTCAGGACAGGCAGGCGATTCGTGATTGGTTAGACCGAAGCCTGCTGAAGTCCGGCATTTGGGGCAGCGGCTTGGATACACTGCTGACCGCCCTTAGGCGGGTCATTGGAGAAAACAAAGAGAACGGTGACAGGGATTTTCCCGTCGCACGGATTCGTGAAGAGATGGCGCGCCGGGGGAGGTCGCTTGTTTTCGAGGATGAGGAGTTGGAAGAACTGGCGGATATGCGGTACGGCGACCCGCTTACGTTTGTTCTGTTATCGCTGCTGTTCCCGTTCGTTGACTTGCGTCAGCAGTTCCACATAGACCACGTCTTCCCACGGGCGCGATTCACTGAGCAGCGGCTCGCGTCTGCCGGTGTTCCTGCGGAGAAGAAAAAAGATTTCGTACAACGCAGAGACCGGCTTGCCAATCTTCAACTGCTTCAAGGCGCCGAGAACAACGAAAAGCGCACCAAGATGCCGAGTGAATGGCTGCGCCAGTCCCAACCCGATCCCACAAGCCGTCAGGCCTACTTGGACCGCCACCTGCTGGGAGAGGTGCCCGATTCGATAACCGAATTCGATGCCTTCTACGAGGCGAGGCGAGAGCGTTTGAAGGCAAAGATCAAGCAGTTGTTGGGGAAGTAGCTGCCCCTTTGAGGAGGGGTTGGGCGGAATCCAGCTTGAGATCGAAAAGCTCAACATCGGAGCGGTGAAACTGGCGACCACCATCAAGAAGAACTTCGAGGATTTGGGAGTGTGAATGCCGGCTAAGAAAGTCATCATTATCGCCGGACCTAACGGGGCCGGTAAGACGACCTTTGCTTTGGATTATCTGCCCAATGAGGCCGATTGCCCGGTATTTGTTAACGTCGATCTGATAGCGGCGGGTCTGTCACCTTTTCGACCTGCCGCCGTGGCCTTTCGTGCGGGACGCCTGATGCTGGAAGAAATCAACAATCATGCCCGTAGAGGCAGAAATTTCGCCTTTGAAACCACGCTGTCCGGTCGGGGTTATGTCAGAATGATCCGTCAGTGGCGTACCGATGGTTACAGGGTAACGCTGATATTTCTGTCGCTGGCGACACCCGAAGAAGCGATAAAGCGGGTGGAATTACGCGTGAGGCAAGGCGGGCACCCTATCCCCAAACCGGTCATTCGCCGCCGTTTTCATGCCGGTATGCGGAATTTCAAAACAGTGTACCGGCCATGTGTCGACGATTGGTTGTGGTACGACAATAGTGGCACGAGGCCTGTCCTGCTGACGAAGAAAGACGATGAAAGAAACTCCTGAAAAAAAGCCTTCAAAACAAGACGATACCGACGCGGAAGGCGTGATGGCCGCCCTGGTGCGGGCCGCCAGACGCGCCCACCTGATCGCGCACCAGGCCGGTACCGGTGTTGTCGTCATGCAGGCCGGCAAGGTCGTGGAAATCGATCCGGATCCCGAGATGTATGGGGAGGAGTAAGGGCAAAGGCGCAAGCGCTGCCTGCATCAGGATGGGTGAACGCATAACGTTCCAGGTTGCCGTCTGTTTCGGCAACCGGAAAGCGACCGGCCAACTCCGAGGGATAATGGTCCTGCCTGACGTGAACGTCCTCGTTGCAGCCTATCGTGACGATGCGTCGGAACACGCTTCTTGCCGGCCGTGGCTTGAGACCGTGCTTGGCGGGGACGAGGCCTTCGCCGTATCTGATCTGGTGTTGAGCGGATTCCTCCGCATCGTCACCCATCCTCGCGTTTTCATCCTACCGAGTCCGCCGGAGGAGGCACTGAAGTTCGCTAACGTGATCAGGAGCCAGCCCCACTGTGTTTCAGTCAGCCCGGGCCCCAGACATTGGGCGATATTTACGCGACTGTATCGGGATGCCGAAATCTGTGGAAACCTGATGCCGGATGCCTATTTCGCTGCTTTGGCGATCGAGTTCGGCTGTGAGTGGATTACTCTCGATCGGGATTTCGCACGCTTCAAGGGCTTGCGCTGGAGCCGCCCCGCGCGATACGAAGTTTGAAGTGAGAAGTGAGAAAAGAAGAAAATCGGTCTTGCCTTCACACCTCACACCTCGCACTTCAAACTTCTTTCCGGGGACGACCGGGAAGGACTTTGAGGCCTTAGGGGTATGATCGAGAAGCCGCCATACAGGATCACGCCGGACATGCTTTCCCGCGTTGAACAAATCGGCGAAGCGATTGGCCGGGCGGAGGCGGCAGGCGTTTCGCAGGACCTGCGCCTGCGGCGCATCAACCGTATCCGCACGATTCATGGCTCGCTCGCCATAGAAGGCAACACTCTGAGTGAAGAGGAAATCGCCACGATTCTCGACGGTAAGCCAATTGCCGCTCCGTTGAGAGATATTCAAGAGGTTCGTAATGCCATCCGAGCGTACGACCAATACCAGCATTTGCATCCTGCTAGCGAGACCGATCTGCTACGCGCTCACGAACTACTGATGACTGGACTGCTGGATGCTCCGGGCCACTATCGCCGCGGCCAAGTGTCTGTGATGGGTCAAGGTCAGATACACCACATCGGCCCGCCCGCTCGGCGTGTGCCTCAGCTTATGACCAACTTGTTGGCCTGGCTGGACAGCACCGATGAGCATCCGCTGGTTGCCAGTTCGGTCTTCCATTACGAATTCGAGTTCATTCACCCCTTCGAGGATGGCAACGGACGGATGGGGCGGCTCTGGCAGACCCTCATTCTGACCCGCTGGAAACCGCTGTTCGCTCACATTCCCGTCGAAAGCCTGATTCACGTCAAGCAGGAGGACTATTACGAGGCCATTCGGCGAAGTTCGGCACAAGGCGAGAGCACGCCGTTCATTGCGTTCATGCTGGGGATTCTTCTGGAGGCACTTCGGATCGACCAAGGAGACGACCAGGTAAGCGACCAAGTAGCAAGGCTGCTCGCCGCCTTGCGGAAAGGTCCGAAAACCGCGGCTGAACTCATGGCGGAAATGGGCCTGTCGCATCGTCCCACATTTCGCAACAACTACATTCGACCGGCGATGTCCGCAGGGCTGGTGGAAATGACACGCCCCGAATCGCCCACGGCGAAAAACCAGAAATATCGGCTCACAGCGCGCCGGAAGAAAACGTATGAGGAAGTGTGAAGTGTGAAAAGAAGAAAATCAGTCTTGTTTCAAACTTCGCTCTTCTCACTTCATACTGCTTTCCGGAAGGATGGCCATTCATTGAAGTGCAATTTGAGGGGCCAGAGACATGATCACCGGCAAGAAAGTCATCATCATCGCCGGACCGAACGGAGCCGGCAAGACGACCTTTGCGCTGGAGTATCTGCCCAATGAGGCGGATTGCCCGGTATTTGTCAACGTCGACCTGATAGCCGCCGGTCTGTCGCCCTTTTGGCCCGCCGCCGCGGCCTTTCGCGCGGGAAGGCTAATGCTGGAAGAAATCAACAACCATGCCCGCGCAGGGAGGAATTTCGCTTTTGAAACCACGCTTTCGGGCCGGGTCTACGTCAGAATGATCCGTCAGTGGCGCGCCGATGGTTACAAGGTCAAGCTGATATTTCTGTCGCTGGCGACACCCGAAGAAGCGATAAAGCGAGTGGAGTTACGCGTGAGGCAGGGCGGGCACCCTGTCCCCGAACCGGTCATTCGACGCCGTTTTCATGCCGGCCTGCGGAATTTCAAAGCAATGTACCGGCCCTGTGTCGACGATTGGTTGTGGTACAACAACAGTGGCACGAGGCCTCTCCTGCTAGAGAAGAAAGAGTCATGATGAAAGAGTCCCCTGAAAAAAGACATCCAAATCCAGAAGACGCTGATACGGAAGGTGTGACGGCCGCTCTCACGCGAGCCGCCAGACGTGCGCACCTGATCGCACACCGAACCGGCACTGGTGTTGTCGTGATGCGCGACGGCGAGGTAGTGGAAATTGAACCGGACCCGGAGATGTATGAGGAAGTGAGAAGTGTGAAAAGAAGAAAATCAGTCTTGCGTTCAAACTTCTTTGAGGTAGAACGATGACAAAGACGCTGACAGCAATCATTGAACGTGAGGGCGAGGACTACGTCGCCCTGTGCCCCGAACTCGACATAGCCAGTCAGGGAGCCACTATAAGTGAGGCGCGTGATAATTTGACAGAGGCTCTTGAGCTGTTCTTTGAGTGTGCTGCACCCGAAGAGATAGCAGAGCGGCTGCACCCGGAGGTCTACGTCACCAACGTGGAGGTCACGGTTGGGTAGGCTGAGAATATATTCCGGCCGGGAAGTCTGCCGGATACTGGAACGTCACAAATTTACCGAGGTGCGCCGAGAGGCAGCCACATCGTGATGCAGCGGCGCACAGCACGTGGAACGACTACTGTGCTTGTTCCAGACCACCACGAGATTCGCCGTGGTACGCTAAGTTCCATCATCCGCCAGTCGCGTCTGCCCCGCCCAGAGTTTGAGGAGTTGGGGGGATGAGCGCTACGACTTCGTATCCGGCAAGGCGACTTCTACAAAGCCATCCGGCAGAGTTCGGCGGCAGGCGAGAGCACGCCGTTCATTGCGTTCATGCTGGGGATTCTTCTGGAGGCACTTCGGATCGACCAAGGAGACGACCAGGTAAGCGACCAAGTAGCAAGGCTGCTCGCCGCCTTGCGGAAAGGTCCGAAAACCGCGGCTGAACTCATGGCGGAAATGGGCCTGTCGCATCGTCCCACATTTCGCAACAACTACATTCGACCGGCGATGTCCGCAGGGCTGGTGGAAATGACACGCCCCGAATCGCCCACGGCGAAAAACCAGAAATATCGGCTCACAGCGCGCGGGCGGGGGATAGGATGAAGGGCGGGGTGAGGGATTTGCAGAAGACTTTTGGGGAATTAGGGAGATGAGCTGGAGCAGGATCACACTCGGCGACGTGGTCGAGATCCAGCATGGATTCGCGTTTAAGAGCGAGTTCTTCTCCGACGTAGGCGATTATCTTCTGCTAACTGCTGGCAACTGCCATGAGTCGGGAGGGCTGAAACTTAAGGGTGAGCCTTTTGCAAAATTCGTAGTGGAGCATGACATTTTGCTGGCCAACGTGATTTGCCACTCGTGACTACCCGACAGCAAAGGCACTTTTGAACGGAAATGTCCGGACCTGAAGCAGTACTGTCCCGTTAAAGATGCGAGGTAATCGTGTAAGTATCAGTGAGACATGAAGTTATAGTCGTATGTGATCGTTTTCGATTTCAACTCAAGCACCTTTCGGTCATCCTCATTCCAACTGGAAGGAGGATGGTGATGAATACCGGAAAGACTCTATTTGTCAACTGATTGACTTTTTGTACCTGTTGGTAGCCATCGCCAAGAAAGAACTCAAAATCGACCGTAGCATGGGTGAAATTCTCCCAATTCTCAGCATTGGTCTTTTAGAGATAACCCCTTTTTTACAGGCATTTACGAGAGAACGGACCACAATTTCAGAAGGGGTTCGCCCTAACCAGTTATTTTTGTTCAACTTCTAACGGGACAGTACTGGATCTGAAGGCCGGATCACAGGCGGTCGTCGGGCGCAGGCACAGCTTGCCTCTTCCCTGCTTGACAAACTTAGCTAGACTTAGCTATTTTGGAGCTCCAATGATGAAAGTCAACATGCACGAAGCCAAGTCGCAGCTCTCGCGCCTGGGCAAATTGGCCTGGGAGGGCGAGCAGGTCGTGATCGCCAAGGCCGGTGAGCCTTACCTGCGGCTGGTGCCCTACCGTGAGCGGAAGGTCAAGCGCAAGCCTGGGGCGCTGAAGGGACAGATCTGGATTGCTCCGGACTTTGACGAGACTCCACGGGAAGTTATCGATTCGTTTTACAACTCGAAAATCTTTCCCGATGAAGACGAATAGTGGCACGTCTACTGCTGGATACTCACACCGTGCTGTGGTGGTTGACCGCCCCCGAAACACTACACAGAGACGCTTTTCAATCCATTGAGAGCGAACAGAACGAGGTCTTTGTCAGCTCGGTCAGCGGCTGGGAGATTGCCGTCAAGCGGGCGCTGGGGAAGCTGAAGGCTCCGGGCAATCTGGAAGCGAGTATAAAGGAGCAGGACTTCATCCCTCTGAATCTCACGTTTCTTCACGCGGAGCAGGCGGGCGCGCTTCCTCCGCATCACGGAGATCCGTTCGACCGAATGCTGATCGCGCAAGCCCAGGTGGAGGGGCTGATCCTCGTCACCCGGGATATGCATATCCCGCTCTATGGGATTCGTACGATTAACGCCTAGGAAAAGTTTGAAGTACGCGATGAGACGTTTGGTGTGGCGGACCGAGGATGCAGCATTCGGAGATTGGATGGCGAAGCACACCGGTGTCCACAGGTAAATGAAGAACCGGTTTCGCCCTGCGACCTCCCGCTTTACACTTCCCCTTTCCAACTCCATTGAAGTATCTCTGTTTCAACAGACCAACGCTGGGACCGGCAGTCCTCGGTTTTTCGGTGTACCTGTCGTTGGCCGGTCCGAGCTGAGGTATAGTCATTTTTGAAGGGGCGAGTCCAGGCCGGCACTCCCGTCCAGGCACCTGCCCGTCCCCGGACGCGAGGCATGATGGTTGACGTGGTGGGATTGGGATGTTGCTGCTTTGACCTGCTGGGAGTGGTGCCGCACCTGCCGGAGCCGGATGAGGAGATCCGCATGCTCGAGACCCGGCAGCAGGGAGGCGGCGAGGTGGCCACCGCCCTGGTCACCCTGGCGCGTTTGGGGTGCTCGGTGGCCTGCGCCGGCAAGGTTGGTGACGATGCCTTCGGCAACTTTATCCGCCGGGAGTTGGGGCAATACGGGGTCGACACCCGGCACCTCCTGGTGGAACCCGGCGCCCTTTCCCAGGCCTCGGTCGTGCTGGTGGATCGGGCCTCCGGGCAGCGCAGCATCCTGGCCTGCGTGCCCACCTTCAGCGAGTTGCAGCCCTCGCAGCTGCCGCCGGGGTTGATCGAGCAGGCCAAGGTCCTGCATCTGGACGGCGTTCACCGCGCGGCCGCGCTGGCAGCCGCCGGGCGGGCCCGGCGGGCAGGGGTGCCGGTGGTGCTGGATGCCGATGTCCTGGCCCTGGAAGGCGACATCTCCGAGCTGCTGCGTCGGATCAACATCCTGATTGCCTCGCTGGCCTTTGCCAGCTCTTTTGCCAATACCGAAGACGTGGACCGGGCCATCGACCACCTCCTGGACTACGGTCCTTCGGTGGTGCTGGTCACCCTGGGGGAGCGGGGCTGCCGCGGACAGGCCGAGGGCCGGAGGTTTCACCTTCCCGCCTTCCAGGTGGAGGTGGTGGATACCACCGGGGCGGGCGATGTCTTCCACGGCGCCTTTATCTACGGGATGTTGCAGCGGTGGGAGCTGATGAAAACCATCGAGTTCGCCTCGGCGGTGGCCGCCATCAAGTGCACCCGGCTGGGGGGGCGAACCGGCATTCCCGATCGGCAACAGGCCCTTCGATTTCTCCGGGATCGCAATTCCCGCTACTTTCAGACGGATGGGCAGGAAGGGAACCTCCAATGAGACAGGAACGAACCATCGACGTCGGCAAGAAGGTCCGCTACGACCGCATTGTCAATCCCCGCACCGGGAAAACGGTGATGATCCCTCTGGACCATGGCGTCATCCTGGGCCCCATGGCAGGCATCGAGGATCCCCGTGAAACGGTGCGGCGAGTCGTCGCCGGGGGGGCCGACGCCGTCATCTTCAATGCGGGCATGGCGGGGACCCTCTACCCTGAATACGGGAACCGCTGCGGCTCGGTATTCAATCTGACCAACGTCATCACCGGCGAGAACGACCTCACCCTGATCAGCAGCGTCGAGTACGCCCTGAAGCAGGCGGCCGACGCCATCTCGGTTCAGGTCATGGTGGGCTCGCCCCACGAGCGGCACATGCTCAACAACTTCCGCCAGGTGGCCGAGGAGTGCCAGCGCTGGAGCCTCCCCCTGCTGGCCATGATGTACCCGACCGAGGAGTTGCTGGAGCAGCGGGGCGCCGAGGCCGAGTTGCTTGCCGCTCGCGCCGGGGCCGAGCTGGGCGCCGACATCGTCAAGACCTCCTATACGGGCGACCCGCGGACGTTCGAGAAGCTGGTGGCGGTGTGTCCGGTACCGGTGGTGGTGGCAGGCGGCCCCAGGAAGGGGACCACCCGGGACCTGCTGGAGATGGTCAGGGAGGCCGTGGATTGCGGTGCCGCGGGCGTGGCTCTGGGGCGCAACGTCTGGCAGAGTTCCGACCCGGCCCGCACCACCCGCGCCCTGGCGGACATCATCCATCGGGGGAAGAAGCCGGACGAGCTGGAAGGATAAAGAGATATCCACGAAGGGGCACGAAGGACCACGAAGAAAGGCTCAAAGAAAAATGAGTTTCTTGGCCACCAAGCGGCGGCGGCCGTCGCCAGCAAACTCCAGCGGTTTACTGTTACACTGTGTGCGCATCGTTTCTACTGCAAGAATCCCGTTAACTTCCATTTTAAGAATATGTTAACAGATTCCAAGAACCGATGCGACCTACCCTTGGTGAGAAATCCGGGTTAGTCTTCAGGCGGCGCCGCGCCACGGTCCTGCTTCAACCGCCCCCTTCGTTTCTTGGCGGCAAGCCGCTGCTCGCGGCTCGATCCGGTGGGCTCGGTGGGGTGGCGCTTCCTGGGCCGCGCCAGGGCCTCCCGGATCAGGACCTCCATCCTGTCCAGGGCTGCCTCCAGGTTTTGTCCCTGCAGGCGGGTTTTGCTGCTGACGACCCGCAGATTGCGGTGCCGGTCCAGGCGGGTCGCCAGCTTGCACCGGATTCGTTCCACCGAGGGTCGGCCAATTACTTCGGCGGCGCCTTCCAGGTCCAGCCGAAGGTCCACCCGGGTCTCCACCTTGTTGACGTTCTGGCCCCCCGGCCCTCCCGAGCGGGAAAATTTCACGGCCAGCAGCCCGGCCGGCAGCAGGCGCCGCGGTGAAATCCGCAGGTCTCGCAGCTTCGATCCCATCTCAACCGCCTCTCAATGACAATTCTATCCCCTCTGGCCCATTCGGGATCCCCGGTGCCTCCTTTTGGAGTAGGAATGCGCGTCCGGACGTGGCGGCGCCCGGCAGAGGCCCCCTTGCCCCGACCGCCCCGGGGAAGCACCGGACATCAACGGTTGAATTTGGCCGGTGCCGATTGTAACCTAAGGCTCTCATGAACCACCGGCAATCCAATCGGCGCACCCCTTTGAGGGGACTTCTCTCCTCCCTGTGGGTGACCGGACTCATTTCGCCCGGCCTGCTCTTGGCAACGGCCGTGACGGCCCCGCCCGGTGCACCCGTTTTCGAGTCGGACATCCTGCCGATCCTGCGTGCCCGATGCATTGAATGCCACGGCGAGTCGGCCCCGCAGGCCGGCCTGGACCTGCGCACGCTCGGTTCGATGCTGCACGGCGGCAGGTCGGGCCCGGTGTTTTCGCTCGGTTCCGCGGAGGACAGCCTCCTGGTCCGAAAGGTCGTGTCCCAGGCGATGCCGCCGGGTCCGGACAAGCTGAGTCTGAAAGAGATGGATCTGCTTCGTCTTTGGATCGAGCAGGGCGCCCGGTCGGCTCGGCAACAGGCCACGGTGACCGAGCAGGATGTTCTTCCCATCTTTCAGATGCGGTGCGCCGTCTGTCACGGCAAGCGCAAGCAGGAAGGAGGACTCGATCTCAGAAGCCTGGCCGGCCGCCTCAAGGGGGGCCGCTCGGGACCGGCCCTGGTGCCGGGCGACCCCGAGTCCAGCCTGCTCTTCCATCGAATCACGGCCGGGGAAATGCCGCCTCCCGAGCTGCTCTACAAGTACCGGGTTCGCCCGCCCAGCAATGAGGAAGTCGAGACCCTGCGCCGCTGGATTGCAGCCGGAGCTCTGGCCGGAGACTCGGGCCGGGCGGAACAGGCCCCTGAGTTGCTGAAAGAGGAGGACCGGCAGTTCTGGTCGTTTCAGCCGCCTCAGCGGCCTGAAGTCCCCTCGGTGAGACAGGCGAAGCTGGTGAGAAACCCGATCGACTCCTTTCTGCTGAAAAAGTTGGAGTCCCGGAAGCTAGGCTTTTCTCCGCCGGCGGACGGTCTGGTGCTGCTGCGCCGGGCCTACCTGGACCTGATCGGCATGCCGCCGCCGGCGGCCGAGGTAGAGGCCTACCTCAAAGACCGGCGCGCGGACGCCTATGAGCATATGATCGAGCGCCTGCTGGCGTCTCCTCACTACGGGGAGCGCTGGGCCCAGCACTGGCTGGACGTGGCCGGCTATTCCGACACCGAGGGCATCAAGTTTGCCGATCTCTACCGCTCTCATGCCTGGCGCTATCGCGATTTCGTGATCCGGTCCCTCAACCGGGACAAACCCTACAACCGGTTCCTGACCGAGCAGTTGGCGGGCGACGAGCTGGTAGATCCCGGCAGGGAGATCACTCCGGAGGTGGTGGAGTCTCTGTCGGCCACCGGGTTCCTGAGGTTGGTTTCGGACCCGACCAACTCGCCCTCCAACGCCTCCCTGGCGGAGAAAATGGACGTGATCCATGACGAGATCAAGGTGCTGAGTTCCTCGGTGCTGGGTCTGACCCTGGGCTGTGCGCGCTGTCACGACCACAAGTACGATCCCATCTCCCAACAGGATTACTACCGGTTCAGCGCCATTCTGCAAACCGCCTATGACCCCTACGATTGGGTGGACCCCACCCGGCGGTTCCTGGACATCGCCCTGCGGGAGGACAAGGAAGCCGTTGCCCGTTTCAACGCTCCCGTCAGGAAGCAGATCGAAGAGCTGGACCGGTCGCTGGAAGCCAAGGCGGCGCCTCTGCGCCGCGAGATTCTGGAGAGACGGCTGGCGGAGCTGCCCCAAGCCATCCAGGAAGACTTGCGGGCTCTACGGGGGGTCCCCAAAGAGAAATACAGTCCGGTTCAGAAGTATCTGGCGCGCCGATTCAAGAACGCCCTGGAGGTCTCCAACGCCCAGATTGCTCTCGAGAGCTCCACCTTCAAGGAGGCTCTGGAAAAGCATGAGGCTTCGCTGAAGGAGCTCAAGGCAAAACTCCGTCCGGAGCCCGCCGTGCGGGCCCTTTACGACATGGGTGGAGAGCCCTCGGCTGCCTATCTGCTCCGTCGCGGGGAAGCCAACGCCGTCGCGGATCGGGTGTATCCAGGTGTGCCGGCGGTCCTGAGGGCCGGGCTTCCCCCCTTCAGTCCAGTGCCGCCCCGTTCGGAAACCAGCGGCAACCGCCTGGCGTTGGCCCGCTGGCTGACCCACCCCCATCATCCCCTGACGGCCCGGGTCATCGTCAACCGCATCTGGATGCACCATTTCGGCCGGGGCCTGGTGGCGACCCCTTCCAACTTCGGCAGGACAGGTGCGCGGCCTTCCCACCCCGAGCTGCTAGACTGGTTGGCCACCGAGATGGTTTCCAGGGGCTGGAGCCTGAAAGCCATGCACCGGTTGATGATGACCTCGACCGCCTACCGCCAGAGCTCCCGCGCCACCGCGGAGAACCGAAAGGATCCCGACAACCGGCTATGGTCCAGAATGCGGCTGCGGCGGATGGACGCGGAGGTTCTCTTTGACGCCATGCTCCGGGTGACCGGCCGTCTCAACCCCGAGCGGTTCGGACCGGCCGGCGAAGTGGAGAAGCTGCCGAGCGGTGAGGTCGTGCCCAAGGAAGGCAGGCAGGGTTGGCGGCGGTCCATCTACATCCAGAAGCGGCGCCTGACGCCGGTGACGCTGTTTGACCTCTTCGATTCGCCGCGCATGGCTCCCAACTGCACCGAACGGCGATATTCCACCGTGGCACCTCAAGCCCTGCAGCTCCTGAACGGCCACATGGCCCGCAGGCTGGCCCGATACTTTGCCGGCCGCCTGATCGATGCCTTCCCCGGAGACCCCGGGAGACAGGTGGACCAGCTCTACCTGACGGCGCTGGCCCGGCAACCCACGGCCCGGGAACGGGACGACGCCCTGGCTTCCCTGTCCGAGCTGGCGCGGGAGTGGGAGTCTCATCTGGCAGCCGAGAACTCGGAGGCGCCGCGCAAGCTCTCCGCCCAATGGTCGGCCCTGGCTTCCATGTGCCACGCCGTGCTGAGTTCGGCAGAGTTTCTCTATATCGACTGACGAGACCGGGAGGAGCATGCCCAACCCGTCCCATTCATCAGGCCTGAACCGGCGCGAGTTCTTTTCCCGCTTGGGTGACGGACTGCACGGCGCCGCCCTGGCCACGCTACTGGGGACCGATCTTTCCCTCCCCAATCCCGCTTGGGCGGCCAGTGGCGAGGCACAGGCCCCCACCGACGATCTGCGGCCCCGCCCCCCTCACTTCCAACCGCGGGCGACCTCGGTCATTCATCTCTTTATGAACGGCGGGCCCAGCCAGGTGGATCTGTTCGATCCCAAGCCGACGCTGCAGCGACTGGCCGGAAGCGCGGCGCCGCGGGATATCCTGAATCAGATTGAATTTGCCGATGAGGTGGGCGGCCTGCTGCCCTCCCCCTTCGCCTTCTCACCCAGGGGACGGTGTGGCATGGAGGTCTCCGAGCTGCTGCCGCACTTGGCCGAAGTCGTGGACGAGATCACGCTCATCCGCTCCATGCATGGGGAGCACTTCAACCACGAGCCGGCTCTCTACCTGATGCATTCGGGGCGGACCCTTCCCAACCGCCCCTCCCTGGGCTCCTGGGTGGTCTATGCCCTGGGCAGCGAAGCTCGGGACCTTCCCGGTTACGTGGTGCTGGACGATCCCAAGGCGCTGCCGACCAACGGACTGCAGAACTGGCAGTCGGCCTGGCTCCCACCCGTATATCAGGGAACCCGTTTTGCCGCCCAAGGTCCACCGGTGCTGAACTTGACCCTCGATCGGAAGCTTCCCGGCTCCCTGGTGGAAGCGGAGCGGGCGCTGCTGCGACGGTTGGATCGGGCCCATCGCCACGCCCGGCCCTGGCAACCGGAACTCGACGCTCGCATTGCCAGCTACGAGTTGGCGGCTCGCATGCAGTTAACCGCCAGCGATGCCCTCGATCTGTCCCAGGAAAATGAGGCCACCCGGGAAATGTACGGAATCAACGACGAGCGGACCGCTTCCTACGGCAGGCGCTGCCTGATGGCCCGTCGCCTGGTGGAGCGCGGCGTGCGTTTTGTTCAGATCTTTATCGAGGGGCAGATCTGGGACGCCCATCAGAACCTGAACCAGAGCCTGACCTATAGCTGCGGCAAGACCGACAAACCCTCGGCGGCCCTCATCAAGGACCTCAAGCGGCGAGGTATGTTGGAAAACACCCTGGTGGTCTGGGGCGGCGAGTTCGGCAGGATGCCGCTCTCTCAGGTCAAGGGAGACAAGAAGGCGGCCGGACGGGACCACGGACCCGACGGCTTCAGCCTCTGGATGGCGGGCGGCGGGGTGCGATCCGGCCACGTCCACGGCGCCACCGACGACATCGGACACAAGGCTGCCGAGAATCGGGTCAGTGTCCAGGACTTCCACGCCACCCTGCTCCATCTGCTGGGGATGAACTTCCGCGATCTGGTCTACTCCCAACACGGATTGGATGAGCGCCTCACCGATCAGTATCCCGCGCGGGTGGTGAATGAAATCCTGGCCTGACCCGGCATCGGGACCAGACCGGAGGCCGAGGGGCCGCCATGGAGGCCGCAACCGACTAGCCCGTATTGGAGCCCTTTGACACCATGAGATTCCAACCATCCCACCCCACCTTCCGCCTCCTTGCGGCGGCAGCTCTGGCTCTGGTGCTGCTCCCTGCAGGCCATTTGTCAGGGATTGCCGAGAGCCGAAGGCCCAGGCGCTCAAAAAAGCTGACTTTCGATCAACCGCTGCCCAAGTTCCAGCTGAAGGACCTCGAGGGCCGGACCTGGAAGCTGTCGGACCTGAAGGGAAAGGTGACCCTGATCAACGTCTGGGCCACTTGGTGCGCCCCTTGCCGGGTCGAGCTTCCCTATGTGCAGAGGCTCCACGAAGCCCTTGAGAACGTCCCCGGGTTGCAGGTGCTGACTCTCAATCTGGATGAAAACCCCGCTCTGGTCCCGGGCTATATGCGAGCCGGCGGTTACACCTTTCCCGTGATCCGCTCCTTCGAGCTGGCCGAGAAGATTCATCCCATCAGCGAAATCCCCCAAAACTGGCTCATCGATCCCAAAGGGCGGCGGTCGGTACAGAGCCTGAACGGACACGGGGAAGTCTGGCTGCGGCGGGTCAGGGCTGTAATGGAAAGGGTTCTGGGGGAGCCGTAGTCTCTACGGGCGCCCGGACCTTCCTTAAGGAGGCACGCGTCATGCTCAACCGCAGGGAGATTCTCAAGACGGCCCTGGTGAACCCCTGGTGGGCCGGCGAACCCTACGCCCAGGCCACCCGAGGGTTGCCTCCGCTGACGATCCGGGAAGTCAAGGTCATCGCCACCAGTCCGCGGCCCCACTATTCCTGGGTCTTCGCCAAGGTCATCACCAGCGAGCCCGGTCTCTATGGGCTGGGGTCGGCCAACAACGCCTACCTGTCCTGGGCCGTCAAGGCCGCCATTGAAAAGCACTTGGGACCCTTCTGGATCGGCAAGGATCCCGAGCGCATCGAGGACCTGTGGCAGTGGACCCATGTGCGCTCCTACTGGCGTAACGGTTCCGTCACCAACGTTGCCCAGGCTGCCCTGGATATGGCCCTTTGGGACATCAAGGGAAAGCGGGCCAACATGCCCCTCTATCAGCTTCTGGGTGGAAAAGTCAGGGACGCGGTGCCCCTTTACGCCCACGCCAGCGGCGACACCCCCGAAGCCTGCGTGGAAAACGTGCAGGCTTACATGGAACAAGGTTTTCGACACGTTCGCGTTCAGATGGGCGGAGGCGGCTATGGTGGAGGCGGCTTCGTGCCGGCGGGAGAGGGGAGTCGACCCGAGAGCGGCTTCCGGGGCCGGCCTTCGACGAGGAACTCTACGTCGAAACGGTTCCCAAGATGTTCCGGCACGTGCGCGACAAGCTGGGCTGGCAGGTCAAGCTCCTCCACGACGTCCACGAACACCTGACACCCACTCTGGCTCTGGAGTTTGCCAGACGCATGCAGCCGATTCGCATGTTCTTTGTGGAAGACATCCTTCCCCCCGAGCAGATCGATTACTTTCGGCAGATCCGAGCCCTCACCTCCACCCCCATGGCCATGGGAGAGTTGTTCACCCACCCCCATGAATGGCGGCCTCTGATTGCAGAGCGCCTGATCGACTTCATCCGTTGTCGCGTCTCAGCCATTGGAGGGATCACCCAGGCCAAAAAGATTGCAGCCCTCTGCGAACAGTTCGGGGTCCGGACGGCCTGGCAGGAGGGCGGCGAAAACGATCCGGTGAACCAGTTGGCTGCCTACCACGTGGACTTGACCATCCCCAGCTTCGGCATCCAGGAGGACAACCTCTTTCCGGAAGAGGTTCACGAGTTGATGCCGGGAACGGCCCGCATTCGCGGCGGCTACCTCTACGGCAGCGAAGGCCCGGGCCTGGGTATCGATATCGACGAAGCCATGGCCAGCCGCTACCCCCTGGTGGACGACCACCGCAACGCCGATTGGACCACGGTTCGGGGGATGGACGGCTCCCTGGTGAAGCCTTGATGGAACGCTTCAGTAGAGAGGAGGAGAACTCGTTCTTATGCCCAAAAGAATAGCCATTATAGGGGCTGGGATCTCCGGCCTGGGAGTCGCATGGGCTCTGAACAGGCATCCGGATCGATTCGACTTTCGGCTATACGAAGCGAACGACCGCATCGGTGGCAATGCTGTTACTTTTGATATGCCTCAGGCTGACGGCACTTCAATCCCGTTTGATATATCGGTGACTGCCTGCATTCCGAGGGTATACCACCACATCGTTCAATTCATGAAGCAGCACAACATTGAACTCATCGACACAAAGTTCAGTTATAGCGTGAAGTATCACGATGAAATCTACGCGCACGACTTGGATTCGAAACTTCGCAGAAAGCTGCAGCCGGAGATTGTCAAATTTCAAAAGGTTCTGACATTTCTGAAGACTTTCAATTGTCTGAATCGCTCGAGGTTGACGCTTCTGGCCATGCTCAATCCGTTCAACTATGTGAGTATGGGGGCCGTTCTTAACTGGGGAAATTTTTCCGGGGACTTCAGATACAAAGTCTTGAAGCCAATGTTCGTGAATTTCCTGATGGCGACCAACGTGTTCGATATGCCGGCCGCATTATTTTCCCACTACCTGGAGTTTTTCGATATTGAGCGCGCAACCCCCATGAAGACCTGGGACCAAGGCACCCGGCGTATTTATGAGGCCATGTCAGCCGAGTTTAAAGAGAAGATTTTGCTGAACTGCGCGGTGCGAAAAGTGTATCGAAGAAAGACGGGGGTATTGGTAGAGGATGAGCAAGGCCACACCACAGCTTTTGATGAAGTGGTTTTTGCATGCAATGCCAATCAAACGTTTATGATTCTCGATAAACCAACCCGGTTCGAAACCTATCTCCTCTCAACCATACGTTACGAAAGCGAACTGCATAACCATACGATAGTTCACTCGGATGCTTCCGTTCTGCCGGAGAACGAGGCCCAACCGCTGGCAACGCGCAGCAATCAGATCGAGCAATACGGAACCAGGCCGGACAACTACGAAATTACCTACATCATGCATAATCAGCAGCCTTGGGCGCACCATTCAGATAAGCCTTGTTTGGTGACTTACAATCCCATCAAGCAAATTGACGAGGGGAAAATCATCCAGAAGCGGTGGTTTCAGCACATTGTTCACGATGTCCGGCATATTGCCTTCCTGGTGTTTCTGTTCCGTTTCATTCAAGGGAAGCGTAGATCCTGGCACTGCGGTGCTCACACGCTTATCAATAGCCAAGAGACCTGTTTCGTAACAGGTCTTGCCGCGGCCAGACAGATGGGCGCCGGCTATCCGTTCGAAGATCCCGAAACCAGAAAGTGGTTTAATTTCTACGGCCGCACAATGTACGGCTGGCGATTCAGGAGGGTTTGATGGAGTGTCCGTCAATCCTTCAGGTTGATCTTGAGAGCACTCACCTGGATTTCCTTGACCTCCGGAAATCCGGGAGGATGAGACTGGCGGCCCAACCGACGGCGAAGCAGACGAGATTGGCCAGGAAGAGGGTCAGCCAGGGATGGAAGGGGTAGTGCAGGGTCTCGGCGAGTTGGGCGGCCCAGGCCAGTCCCAGCTCGGCGCCCGCTGCCGCCAGGGCCTGGTCGATCAGGGTCCAGGCCGAGATCAACACCCCGCAGGCCAGGCCCAGGTACACCCCCAGGGCGTGGGCCCGTTTCACGAAGAAGGCCAGCAGGAACATTCCGAACAACCCTCCGCCCAGAATCGAGAAGACGGTAAAGCTGAACTGCAGCGCTTGCTCCACACCCAGCAGCAGCACCAGTCCCACGCCCAGACCGAGCACTCCCCAAACCGCCGAGGCGGCCCTGCCCAGGATCAACTGAGAGCGGTCGCTGGCCTCGGGTCTGAAGTGGAGGTAAAAGTCCCGGACCGTGACCATGGCCATGCTGTTGATCATGGTGTCCAGGCTGGACATGGCCGCGGCGCACATCCCGGCCAGGATCACCCCGGTCATGCCCGCCGGAATCCGGGTCACCACAAAGTAGGGAAAGACCTCGGTTTCACTGGCCGCAATCTGGGTGGGTAGCTCGGCAGGGTGCAGGCTGTAGTAGGAAAAGAGCAGACTGCCGATCAGCATGAAGAGGTTCCAGGTCACCACGCAGCCAATGGCTCCGAACCAGATGGCTTTCTGGGCTTCGCGAGTCGAAGGTGAGGCCAGGTACCGCTGGGCGGCGTCTTGCTGGACGGTGTAGTTGCTGAGGAAGCCGAAGCCGCCGTAGGCGATTGTGACCAGCACGGTCATTTCGCTCAGGTCCAGCGACCAGTCCACCATCCTGAATTTGTCCGACGCCTGGGCGACGCTCAGGAGCTGGGCGCTTCCGTCCTCTCCAAACCACAGGATCGCCACACAGAAGAGTCCCCCTCCGAACAGCGTCACCGACTGGATCACATCGGTCCAGATCACAGCCTCCAGCCCCCCGAGAATGGTGTAGACCAGGGCGATCACGCCGCTGACCAGGACAATGGTGACGGGGCTCCATCCGGTCATGGCGCTGATGGCCTTGGCCATCAGGAACAGGACCAGTCCGGAGCGGAACAGACGGCTGATCAGATAGAAGCAGGAGGTGTAGCAGCGGGCGCCGTAGCCGAAGCGCTCCTCCAGGAACTCGTAGGCGCTCATCCGGACGTGCTGCCGGTAGAAGGGGATCACCACCAGGGCGATGAAGATGGCGGACAGGGGCAGCATCAAGTTGGCGAGATGGGGCCGCCAGTCTCCGCCGTAAGCCTGTCCCGGGAGAGCAATGAAGGTCGCGGTGCTGATGGAGGTCCCAAAGAAGGAGCAGCCGACGGCCCACCAGGGGATGGCCCGCCCGCCAATGAAATAGGCCTCGGTGCTGGTCTGCCGTCGGGCCAGGCGGGTTCCCAGCCAGGCGACGACCACCAGATAAGCCGCAACCACGATCCAGTCGATAGGGGCCATGGGGTTCACTCAACCGGTCAAACGGGACGGAAAACAAGAAGGGGAATCAGCCGAGCCCTCCCGCCTGCCGATTCTGTCGATCACGGTTCTGAAGAGGGATTGGAAGGGGCGGTGAATCATCGTTTTGAATTGCCTGCCACGGATTCCATGCGGACCGTCTGCCGACCGCCGGCAGCCACGGCCATTTTTCATTGACATCCCTATAGGGCGGATATAGCCTAGCGCCTCTCCCTCAAAAACCAAACACCTTCCATAACCTGGCAGTGAGGGTCGCGTTTGTGGCCTGTACTTCAGGGCCGGTCGCCCGGTTTGCGCCTGAGTGCGTCCGCGGGCCGATGCTTCCCTGCCAACCGAAGCAAAAGGGGGATTTACATGAGAAAGTTCACTTTGTCGATCGTCTGTTTGCCCTTGCTGCTCTCGCTGGCGGGCATCGCCGGCCTGGCGCAGGCGGAGTCGGGCAAGAGTCAAGCCAACAAGCCTCAGAAGAATGGGGCCGGGAAACTGCCTTCCAAAGCCATCGACATCAACAGCGCCACCGAAAAGCAACTGTCTTCGCTGCCCGGGATCGGACCGCAGATGGCCAAGCGGATCATCGAGGCCCGGCCCTTCAAGTCGATTCAGGAGCTGAAGCGGGTGAAGGGCATCGGTGACAAGACTTTCGACCGGCTCAAGCCTCACGTGGTCTGCGAAGCCAAAGCGACCCATGAGACCGCACCTCTGTCTGACTTCCTCCCCTTGGGCCCGGCAATCGTTCGTTGCCGGGCCCGTTTTTTTGCCAAGGGCACATCCAAGTCTCCGGACGCCGGCCGGCATCACCAAAGCACGACCAGGGCCAGGTAGCCGATCAGCGCCAGAAACAGCCCGTTCCAGATCGAGGGTTGACCATACCAGGGCAATCCCCCGGGAGGGACGTCGAAGGGATACTTCGGCGCCGAGGACAGCTCCTGGCGGGACTGCTCCAACCAGCTCCCCCGGGTTGCAGTCAGAGGCTCCGGGGTCCAGGCCTGGCGCTCGGACGGGTCCCCATCGCCAAAACGGAAGGTGAGCCCCTTCAGCTCCCGGTCCGACATCCACCCCCATCGCCAACTCAGCCCCAGCATGGTGCCGGCGGTGACCAGCGGACTCCACAGATAGGCCCACCAGGTATTGGTCCACCACAGGGGCAGAGGCCAGTCCAGAGCCTCCCCCAGAAGGGAGCTGAGGCCGTAGCCGATCCCGGCCAGCAGCCCCGCCACCCCGGCGCGGCGATGGACCGGAGTCAACGTTCCCATGAGATACATGGTGAACAGGGGCATCACGGCCACGCTGGTGATGCGCAGATAGAAGCGGACCATGCCCTCCTGCAGAAAGGGAATGTAGAGGAAGGAAGCGGCAATGATTGCAGGCGTCGCCCAACGGGAGACCCTTAGATAGTGGGCGTCGTTTCGTCCCTTCACCAGAAAGCGGGCATAGACGTCCCGGGTGAAGACCGCCGCCAGCGAGGACCCGATGGAGTCGTAGGTGGAAATTCCTCCCGCCAGCACGCCCGCCACCACCAGGCCCACCAGGCCGGAGGTCAGGTACTCCTGCACCAGGCGTGGGTAGATCTCATCGGGCGCCGCAAGCTCCGGCATGACCGCTCTCCCGAGAATCCCCAGGGTGATGTTGAACCACATCACCCCGACGGTCACCACGCTGGCGGTCAGGGCGGCGGTCTTGAGGTCCCACTCCGAGCGGGCCGCCAGCAGACGCATGGACTGGGAGTGGTTCACGATGCAATAGGCCGTCAGGACGATGACCCAGCCGAAGATGATCAAGGGCGCCGGCACCCCCGGCTCGTCCCGGCCGATGTGCAGCATGGTGTCCGCCAGTTGGGGATCGATCTGCTGGAAGCGGCTTTCCAGGCCCGGCCATCCCCCGACCGCGCTCCACAGCACCCACCACAGGATGGCCGATGCCATCAGCATCACGATGGACTGCAGCGCATCGGTGGCGGCGACCGACCTCAGTCCGCCGGTCGCCGTGTAGAGGGCGGCCGCCATGGAGATGGCGCCCACCAGCCACCAGGCGGAGCTTCCCCACTGGGTCAGGATCGAGAAGGTGAGGTAGAGCGAGAAGGCGATGTTGCCCAGAACGTTGGTGCGGGATTGAATCTGAATGAAGGCGCTCAACAGGCGGGCGGCCGGACCGAAGCGGTATTCCAGGTACTCGGCATTGGTGAACATGCCCCCGCGGTAGAGCGGCAGGAATACGAAGTAGGCCGCCACCAGCCAACCGATGGGCAGCCCCAGCCACCAGGTGGTCAGGTTGGAGAGCCCGAAGGTATAGGCGCCGCCGACCACCGCCACGTAATCCCCGCTGTCCACGGCGGTGGCGAACATCGACAGCCCCACCATCCACCAGGGGAGGCTCTTGGCGGCCAGGAGCCAGTCGGAGGAGCGCCGGGTGCCGCGCGAGAGCAGCAGCCCGTAGCCGACGATGGCGCCGTTGGCGGCAACCACGATGAGCCAATCCAGCAGGGTCATGGGAAGGAGGTCGAATCCTCGGCAGAAAAGGGAATCCCGGGTGAAGCGGGAGGCAAGCTGTCGCTTGGGGCGAAACCCGCCGCCGATTCGGGGAATCTAGCTGAAGTTCATCATCATGGACTGATAGATCTCGGTGGCCTGCAGGACTTGGGTGCACTCCACCCACTCCACGGCCCCGTGAGCCTGGTCGATGCTCCCCGGCCCGAGCACGATGGCCGGGGTTCCCACCGAGGTGAACTTGCTGGCGTCGGTGCCGTAGGGGACACCGGCAATGGTGGAGTTCCCCAGGACCGCCCGGGTAGCCGCGCAAGCCGCTCGCACGATGGGAGATTCCTCGGGAGTCTCCATGGCATTGTCCAGCAGGAAGGGCTCCTCCAGGCTCACCTTCAACTCGGGATCGGCGGCCCGGGCGCGCTCCAGCGCCTCTTCGAATTCCGCCAGCGTCTCCTGGGGGGACTCCCCCGGAATGGTGCGCCGGTCCACCTCCACCACGCATTCGTGGGGTACGAAATTCACCTGGGCGCCCCCGTGGATGACCCCGATATTGAGCGTGGGGCCGCCGGTCAAGGGGTGGTCTTTCCGCCGCAGGCTGGGCAGGATCTCTCTCTCGATGCCGGTGATCAGGCGGGCCATCTTGACGATGGCGTTGATCCCCAGATGGGGCTTGGAGCTGTGAGCCGCCACTCCCTCCACCCGGATTCGAAAACGGGCCAATCCCTTGTGGGCGCGAATCACCGCCAGATCGGTCGGCTCCGCCACTACCACCGCCTCCGATTTCACCGTGGCTGCCAGGCTCAAGGCGCCGCGAAAGAGATACTCCTCGTCCACCGCGCCGGCAAACTGAATGGTGCAGGGGGGAACCTGGCCGGATTCCTTGAGGCGTTTCATGGCGTGGATCATGGCCACACCGCCGGCCTTGGTGTCGCAGGAGCCGCGTCCATAGAGGAGGCCGTCCCGGATATGGGGCTCGAAGGGGGGAATGGTCATGACTCCCACCGAGGCGGTGTCCAGGTGACACTCGAACAGGAGCACCCGTTCCGGGTTCCGGCCTTCCAGGGTGCCGATCAGGTTGCTTCGCCCCGGCAGGACCTCCCGGGTTTCGCAGCCCATGCCGGCCTACCGGAAAAATTCGGAGATATATTCCACCATGGCCGATTCGCCCCGCTGGCCGCCGGGCAATCCGGGATTGACGCTTTCAGTGGCCACCACGTCCTGCAGCGTGGCCAGCACCTCATTTTGGCTGCGAGTCCAGGCTCCCCCCATGGTTCCCTCTCCTTGTGCAGATCTTTGGCTCGGACAACCGGTTCGGCGCAATCCTAGCAGGTTCTGTTCCTGAATGGCTTCCGCAATCGAAGCTGCCGCAAGGCCTCTCGCTTCGGCCGGCCGGCCCGGCGCCCTTCAGGCGGCGCCCCGGACCCTGGGCACCCCGGCCTGGAGGAGCATTCGACGGGCGTCCTCCCGGTAGCGCGCTCGAATGTCGCGGGTGGGCGGCCGGCAGCGGCTGGAAGGCAGGCCCACCAGCTCCATGCACAGCTTGTCCAGATAGCCGTCGCCTGCCGTATACTGCTGCTCGATCTGCAACCACAGCTTCATGAAGGGTTGAGCTGTCCGGGTCAACATGGCCTGAACCTTGCGGGTAGTCTTTCCGGTTCAGTTGCCGGATCAGTTGGGCTCCCCACTCCGGCCAGTAGTTGCAGACGTGGACCTCGAAGCCCCGGGCCCCCAGCATGTGGCTGGCCACGAAGTGCATCTGATTGTCGATCACGGAAAACCGCCGGCCGAAGGCTTGCACCACCTGCTCGAAGGTCATCCAGCCGGGGTGGGGCGTGGCCCACTTGAGGCCCACCACGTTGGGTATTTCGGCCAGCCTCCCGACCAGGGCCAGAGAGACCCCGGTGCTGGTCCAGAAGGTGTTGTAGACGATGATGCCGATATCGCTGGCTTCGGCCGCCGCGGCCACGTATTCGTAGAAATCCTCTTCGGAATGGTGAAAGTAATAGGGGCAGGAGACCTGGATGTAGTCGGCGCCCAGGTCCCGGGCGGCCCTGGCCAAGGCGGCGTAGCTCGGCGGTGCTGGTGGTCTGGGCCCCCATGGCCACCGGGGCCCGGCCCGCCACCGCCTCGACCACGGTTCCGGCCACGGCCACCCGCTCCTCGAAGGTCATGGTCGAGAAATCGCCCGCGGCTCCCCCCGCCAGGAAGACGGCGTTGCCGCTCTCGAGGCCTCCCGCCAGGAGGAAACCCACATGCCGCCGGATCCCTTCCAGGTTCAACGACAGTTCGGCGTCGTCGTGGAACAGCGTCGGGACGGTGACGTAGCAGCCGCACAAGCGTTGCCGGGCGTTATCGAAATCCATGGATGATTCCCCTCCGGGTTGGGCGGGTCCGAATAGCGCGGATGCATGGCGGTCCCGGGCAGGCATCCCGCCGGCCAGTCATTGGCGCCCAAATTTTACGCTATCGCTGGCCGAGTGCGCCCTCTTGCGTTGCATTTCTTTCCAATTCTTCCGGGACCCGGCACCTAATCCGCCGCGTAGGCGGCGGCAGCAATCATTCCTGCTGTCCGGTCTCAAACAGGTCGCGGGGACCGGACTGCCGCTGGCCCAGCGCCCACCAACAGAGCAGGCCGACTCCGGTTACCAGCAGGCTGCGCAGGCGGCGAACCAGGGAGAGGGTCACGCCGACGACGGCGGGAAGGCCCAGCAGGGTGAGGACAAAGGCGTAGGCCCCTTCGGCCACACCCAGTTGCAGCGGAACGAACAGAAAAATGAGGCTGATGAACTTGCTGGCGGTTTCAATCAACAAGGGAAAGAGGAGGGGCGGCGGATTCCCCAGCACCGCCAGCACCCAGTACACCTCCAGAATCAGCAGCAGGTGGGCCGCCGCTTGCAGCCCGACAACCATCAGGAACCGGGCCGGCCGGTCGTAGACCAACTTGAAGAGGACCTCTTCCATCTGTCTCACCCGTTCCAGATAGGGTGTCACCCGGCTCGAGAGCCAGGCCCGCCGGCCGAGTCGTTTGAGGATGAAATGAAAGAAATAGGCCCGGCGGGCGAAGGCGACCACCGCCACCAGCAGGATGCCGCTGAGAAGGAGCACAACGCCCCAGACCGAGGCTCGCATGGAAGGCTCCAGGGGGAACTGTAGCGCCAGACCGGCAAGCCCTCCGGCGGCAAGGGCCACCGCGCTGAGGTTGTAGAAGAGGATCTCGGACAAGGTGGAGGCGAAGGCCTGGTGGAGGGACAACCCTTTCCGCTTGAGCAGCCAGGCCTTGGCGGGCTCTGCCAGCAGGGGACCGGTGGAGGTCAGGACCCGCACGGCTTCCCCGGAGATTCGAATCCACAGGATATCCCGATAGGGCACCGGGAATCCGAGCAGGCAGCGGGAGAGCGCCGCGGCGCGCACGGCCTGGTAAAGGGCATGAATGGCTCCCAGAGCCGCCAGGTGCCAGCCGATCCGGAGCAGCAAGGAGAGAATCCGCCCGGTTCCGAGCCGATAGACCAGGTAGGTGGCCAGGCCCAGGCCCAGCAGCATCAGCAGGGCGCGCAAGGTTCTGCCGCCGGACCTTGACATGAACCCCCGTCTCTCACCGGCTGGCTGGGTACAGGACGCAGAAGGGCTTACAGCAGCTCTCATTTAAATCCTGTCCCTCAGCAGTGTCGACGTTTAGGGGAGAGCGGCGAAGCCGCGGTTGGAGTAGATTTACCGCTGACGGTTTTCCTACAGGCCTTCCTTCACGGGGCGCCGCGTTCGCCCCCCACCGGCTCGACTGCGGGCTACGCCCTGGTCTTGCCGGCTCCCCCTCAAGGGGGGAGTGATACTCGAGGCTTGCATAAGGCGTCTTGCCTGATTCCCCGGCATGATGTAAACCATGTTCCCGGTTTTTTGTGTGGATGAAGGCTTCCTGGGAGCGCGGGCGTCCCGCCCGCACAACCCCCGGCACAGCCCCGCCCATCTCCGCCACTTGGATCGACCGGCAACGGCGCCGGGGATCGATATTTTTTTATGAACATCGATGCACAGGATGCACAGGATAAACAGGACGAGAGGTTGCTGCACCAGAAGCCGGCTCGGGCGGTGATCCGGTGCGGGCTTGCGGATGCTCAGGATTACAAGTTAGTGTCATGTCACACATTAATAGTCGGGTATAGACGCTTGAGCTTGGTTCGGGCATCGGGACTGGTAAACTGCCAGTCGATTCGTGACTTGGCGTTGTTTCGTCGCTTCTGCCAAGCTCCCACTTCGGCCTGGATCTGGTCGAGATTGTCGATCCTGCGGTCCAGGCATTGCTTGATGAGGACGTTGAGTTCGATCTCGGCCATGTTGAGCCAACTTCCGTGCTTCGGGGTGTACACGAATTCGAAACGATCCCACAACGCTTTGGCCACGTCGGGTTCAAACGTCTCATAGAGCGACCCTGGGCCGTGAGTATTCAGATTGTCCATCACGAGGGTAATCTTTTCGGCGCAGGGGTAGGGCCGGGCCATGTCGTTGAGAAAGTGTGCCCAATCCGTTTTGGTTCTCCGTTCCCGGATCTGGACCGTTCTCTTGCTGGCCAACGGCTCGACGGCCATGAACAGGTTGCACACCCCGCAACGTTCGTATTCGAAGTCGTGGCGTGCCGGCGCCCCGGGGCCTGCAGCCAGCGGCAGCCGCGTTTCCCGAATCAGTTGCCGAGGCGATTCGTCCATACACACCACCGGATGCCGGGGATCGTAAGGCCGCTTATACACATCGAGCACCTGCTCCATCCGGGCCACAAACTCGCCGTTCTGCTTGGGCGGAATGACCCACTGTTGCTTCTTCCATGGCTTTAATTCATTTTTTTTAGAACGCGACGCACCGTCTCATAGGACACTGCGTCTACGTATTCCAGTTCCACCATGCGGTCGGCCAGCAGGCGCAACGACCAGCGAGCGTGCCCTGGGGGCGGCTTGCCACAACTGACCGCGATCAGATGCGCTTCGAAGTCGCCGTCGGCTTTCCGCCTGTAGGTGCGTTCGGGCTTGCGTTTGTCCAGCGCCCCCTCCA
This sequence comes from Candidatus Versatilivorator sp., assembly GCA_965198125.1. GTDB lineage: Bacteria > Acidobacteriota > Terriglobia > Versatilivoradales > Versatilivoraceae > Versatilivorator. The sequence goes on from CBDAOQ010000003.1 coordinate 1,599,673, forward strand.
GGCCTTGTTCCACGAAGCGCCGCTTGACCCGATCGATCTTTTTCAGACTCACCGGCAACACATCGGCGATGGCCTGATTGGTCAACTTCCGATCCTGAAACCGCCCCTCGTCACACTTGAGCAAAATCAACGCGTTGAGCACCTTTTGACTGCTATGCCGACCACGGGTCGTGATCTCTTTCAGCATTTGCCTCTCCGGCTCCTCCAACGTCACCTTGTATCGGATTCGCGGCATGACTCTCCCCCCTTTTCGTCTGGAAGAAGTCTACGCCTATACAAGAGACAATTCCAATATGACATGACACTAGCCGTTTCCTGAAAAATCCTGTGCATCCTGTGCATCGATGTTAGTTATCCCTGTAAATCACGAGGCTAGGGGGAGGCCCCCCAACCGGCTCGACTGTCTTACGCTGTACCGAGTTCACTCCCCCCTTGAGGGGGAGACGCCGGCGAAGGCTGATGCGGTGGGGGAATGAACGCCGGCCCGTCAGGCTACAGCGCGCGATCACGCCAAGTCGCTTCAGCACCGTTCCGATCTGCTGAAATCCTTTGTGCGACACAGTCCCCTTTCTTTGCCTCTCAAATAGGACATTACCTATACCGATTTCATTGGTGACATCCTTCCGGAACGCGCAGCCTCTTCAAAGAACTGCCCCGCACTGTGCTTCCCCAAACTCACGCCAAAACCGCCCCTCCTCTGAGGATTGCAGCCCCCAGTGAGATCTGCCGCGTCAGCGCGGCGTCAAGGGCCGGATGTTCTTCTCGATCCGATTCAGGGGATGGCGGTGCGCTTGGCGCCGCAGGCGTTTGAGGTTGGGATAGCCATCGGCCTGCTCCCGGGCCCACTCTTCGGCGAAGCGCCCGTTGCGGATGTCTCTCAGGGTATCCTTCATGCGCTGCTTGACCTCTTCGGCGGGGAGCTCTTGGTACCGGGTCAGCGTTCCATACTGGGAGGTGGGTGAGTGATAGCGGGTCTGCTCGAACATTCCCTCGACCGCCATCTTCCGGAAAATCTCGCCGGCCTCTCCGGAGGCGTAAAACTCCAGAGCGACCAGCTCGGGGGGCACTCCCGCCTCCACCAGCACCTCGTAGGAGAGCAGCAGGGCCTGATTGAAGAGCGGCCACAAGGCCTGCTCGCCAAAGAGGTTTACGTCGGCTTCGTCCTCGAAGGTGCACTCCAGAACCCCGGCGCGGGTGCACCCCACACCCTTGGCCAGCGCCAGCGCGATTTGGCGGGCCTGGCCCGAGGCGTCATGGCCCACGGCCACGAAGGCCGGGACGCCCTTTCCGTCGACGAACAACTCGCGCACGGTGATGCCCATGGCACGGGGGGACATCATCACCACGTCGACGTCGGGGGGAGGCTGGATGCACTTGAAGCGGTAGCCGTAACTGCTGGCGAAGTCCAGCACCTGCCCGCCGCGGATGTGCTTTTGCATGTGCCGCTCGTACACCTGCTGCTGGATTTCGTCGGGCAGTCCCACCAGGACCAGGTCGGCCCTGGAGGTCGCTTGAGCGATGGAGAAAACCGGAAACCCGTCTCGCTGGGCTTCCTGGTAGTAGGCGTCCCGGCGGTTGCCCACGATCACTTCCAGCCCGCTGTCCCGCAGGTTGCGGGCCTGAGCGCTTCCCTGGTTGCCGTACCCGATCACACCGATGACGCGATTTTTCAGGGGGGCCAGATCGACGTCTTCATCGAAGTAGATCTTGCGCATGAGGCTGTCTCCTTGGAGTTTTCCCTCTGTCCGGGCCTGGCAGGCTGAGACAGGGGAACGACCGGTCGGGATTCCTGGAGTCTCCGCTGTGGAACGCTTCCGACGCATCCAATGCACGAAACCGGCGTCGCCGAGCGGCTACCGCACTTCCTTGTGCCGGGCAAAAGCTGTCATTGCCCGGCATTGCGACGGGCTTATCCGGAAGCCGGCACCGCCGACAACATGGTAATCTTCCAGCTTCCGTCTTCCTGTTTGCTGGCCACGAAGGTGACTACGAAACCTCCGATTGGCGTGTTTTGGATACTGTGCATGGTTGCGCTACACAAATTGAGGCCGAATGCGCGGATGCAACCTTGTGATTCCTCGTCAACGCTGAAGGTGCCCACAGCTTCGTCGCCGGCGATCAGACTGCATTCTTCACCGGGTTGAATGACGCTTCCCTCGGCGCAAGCGGATGCCTCCCCGCCCCCGCCTTCCGATGCCGCCGCTCCTTTGACGGACCAGTTCAAGGTGCCGTCATTGGACTGGTTGTCAACCTCCACGGCGTAAAAGTAGTGGGACTGGGACTCGCCCTTGATCGCCCACACGACCAACCCGTTGTCCACAGGAGCGGTGATACCTTTTTGCTGCCAGGCTCTCGCTTTCAACTCGAACCCGATGGTTTGGATCATCGTGCCGGATGCATCGAAGACCTGGGCCTCAATCGAGCTGGGCATGTCTTCCATGTTCCAAACGCCGATGTTGGTTCTTCGGCTTTCGTTGACATTGATTCCGACGTTGAAATCCGGCTCGTTACCGGGTTGGAATACCGGTACGATTCCATTGACCACCGTGGTGCTGAAGCGGCCGTTGGGCGAGTCGGTGTAGACCTCGGCCGTCATATAGAATAGGTCGTCTGGGCCGGCCATTAGCGAGACCGCGCCGGCTCCCGAGTGATCGAATACTTCTCCGAGAAAGTTGTCCCAAACTTGGAACCGATTGGCCTCGACCGGGATCTCATTCTGACCGATTGGACCGTTGTGGTCGAAAAGAGTCGCGGTGATGGAAACGGCACCCTCGGTCGGGTTGAAAATCACCACGCGGGTCTTGTAATGAGCGCCGAATCGTCCCGGGTTGTTGGCAGCGGCGGGAATGACGGCGTGCCGCAAAAGGGCATTCCCAACCTCCATCTTTTCCCGTTCCGGAACTGGAGTTTCGGCAAAGGCGGGCAGGCCCAGCACCATCAACAACCCCCAACAGGCAATCAGTTTTTTCACGGCATATTTCAGTTTCGGCATTCTCGACCTCCCTCTATTTCGATTCGGACGGTTCCTGGTGCAAGGGCGCCCTGAAGCACACGATCGAACGCTTTCGACCTCCCGGACGAATTCCAATCGGTCTCGGAATCATACAAAAAAGGCGGTCAGAGTGCCGCCGGTAAATGTGAAATTTGACACACTGCCGCCGGACCCTGCAGTTAATTGGCCTGTCTTCGGCTTCACCCCGGGGCTGCACTCTTCTGTAGTGTTTAACGTTGTTGGGAAGCACATTGTCTCAGAACCGGAACAACCCATCCCGCCCTCGCTTCGCTCGTGCACCCTTGCCAAGAGGGGAATTTTGCCCTCCATGCTGGTCCACTTGGCTGACATGCCATTTGAAAAAATCGGCTCAATCGCCGAACCGGCGCAGTAAAGATGACTTCCGTGACGACACGAATCATGGACCCGGAGACTTCGATTCGTTGCTCACCAGCCTTAGCCCGCGGGTGAGCCACGCATAAGGTCTGATCCAAAATCTAAGGTTTTGTCTTATGAAACGGCAGATAGGTCATCAAGTCCGGACAGTAGGTCATGTGTGTAACTAAAACGAGTGCAATCAATAGCAAGATAGTGAAACTGTATACGGAAGGCTAGGCGCCCGAAAAGCCTGATCTGGACCCGAGCTCCGGGGGTGTTTCCCTCAAAGATCAGCCCATGGAAGAAGCGATGATTCTGTGCCACCAGACGCTCTACGTGAACATTGCCCTTGGACAAAGTACCATTGAGAAGCTGGCGCCGAATTGCCTTGAGTGGCGCCGGGTTCTCGTAGATAGAGTCGCCGCAATGTAGTGCGAGAAACTCGAATGCTATCTTTGCCGGAACAACCAGATCAATCTCCGGTCCGCTGGGGTCGGGTTTAACTGAGTCCACAGACCATTTCGTAATCCGGAGTCCGGGGGCGAACTCACCTGATTCGCCCGACGATAGGTGGCTCAAATCGTCAGCAGTTAGAAGCAACGGTCCGCGACCATCGCGGATGGACATGGTTTTCACAGCATCTAGCGCCCTGTCCTCCGGCACGATAAGCGATCCATCGTCCAGACGTTTTTCCCTTACAATGAACTCTCCCCCTCGAATATATCCGGGGACCTCGCGTTGTTTGCTATGACCGGTGTATGGCAATCCCTTCCGCAAGCCATCAGCCAAGTCTGGGCGTTCACCAGCTAGCCGTTCAATCTCTGCCAGAATCAGCGGGTCTTCACGGACACGGCTTTCCGCGCGATGGCCCAACCTTGAGTTGCAGTCTTTGCAGAGGAACTTCGCGGAGAGTTTCCCGCCAAGACAAGCGGGAATTAAATGCTCTTCAGTGATGCCATCTCCCGATCCACAGAGGATACATCTGGAAGTTGGCCAATTCACGTTCATCGGATCACTATTCTTAAGCTCTGACAGTGAGCGAGGTGCAAGCCGTCTGGCAGCGGCGCGTTACCTGTTCCCGCTGGCGCGTAGGACCTGTTTTGACCCTTCATCAGCCGACAAACAATGGGGCTTGACGGAAGCTTCTGAGCTGACTATGGATCCTCGAGCGACTTACCGCGCCAAACCAGAGGAACGCTATTTTCACGGCCATCTAACTTGGGCAGGTCATCGGGACCGGCGCGTGCTTGATCGAGTTGGGCTTGGGTGAGGCCTATCGCGTGAGAGAGGTTTGTGCCAGACAGGTTTGCACGAGTCAAATCCGTGTTAAGGAGGATTGAGAGGAACAGGTTCGCATCGAGCAGGTTCGCGCGAATGAGGATCGCATTACCCAAGTTCGCGGTAACGAGTTTCGCGCCGGTCAGATCTGCTGTGGTCAGGTCCGCTTCAAAGAGTTTCACGCCGGACAGGTTCGCTTTAAGGAGGACCGTGCCGGACAAATTCGCGCCGTTCAGGTTCGCGTTGGACAGATTCGCACCAGACAGGTTCGCGCCACTCAGGTCCAACTCTAATTTCTCTTTCTTCTCAAGTTTAATGCCGTCATCGCTACGGATGCGGATCGCCGCCATAACGGCCTGAACATCCTCGCGGATCCGATGGCCCTCCGATATGGAGCGTAGCCAACTCAGCAGTTTCATGCTCGAATCATTTCTATAGAAGGCAGTTCGTACTGTCCGCCGTCTGGAAGGGTGTTAAGGGGCGATTGTCTTCCACTCCCGTGCTCGGCGCTGCGCCTCGGAGATCTGGGTCGCCGTCATATTCGTGGCAAGCCTGTCGCGGAGCTCTCGTGCACGTTCATGACCGTTGGTGCCGGCGAGATTGAAAAACATGTGTGCGGCAATGTAATCCGGGGGAATTCTTTAGCCGATTCTGTACATCACGCCGAGGCCAAATTACCCGTCAGCGTGACCCTGATCGGCAGCGCGTCGGGGACAGAACTTGGCCGCTTGCCTGGCTTCGATCTCCCAGCAGCCCGACTTCAGTCAGTGTGGGATGAAAGCTTCCAAAGCATTTTCTCGCGGAGCCCCACGATTGAAAGCCCAACGACCTGACGTTGCGCCTCATCATATCGGACAATGACCCCCTCCCCGATATCGATGCCCACGGCGGGTTTCGGTGAGGCGAGGCAGATGTACAGCGCATCTGCCTCGCCATCATAATCCCAATTCAAATCGTGCTTGCTCTCTAGGATTTTCAACGCTTCCTAGGATTCGTCTCCTTGATGCTGGCCGACTGGTCAAATGTTGCAAAGCCGATTGAGAGGGCCAACGTGATGCAGGAGGGAAACAATGTTCTTGACAATGCCGCGCCAAGTCAGGTTCGTTTGAACACTCTGGTGTCCATGGAGAAATCAATATCGGCTTCGTCGAAAACTCAGACGTGGTCATAGAGGTCTCGGAACAACCACTCCTGCCAGAGGAAGTAGCCGTTGAGGCTCAGAAGACGAACACGGGGACGACGCCGATGTAGGCGAACTCAATGCGCTCTTCTCTTGCCAGCAGGACCAGGAGGGCTGAGACCAGGACCCGCGGCCCATCCCTTCATGCAGAACGAGTCGGTGGCGAGGCGGTTGATCACGCTCTGAATGGATTCGAGGTGCTTGAGTTTTGCTTCCATCGGCATGGCCTCGGGCAACAGGTTCTCTTCGCTCATGGACCCGCATCAAGTTCCTGGTCTCTTGTACACGTCGCGTCGATGTCTGACGAAATGAATGACTATCCGCCGCTTCTCCGCTTCACGGGTATAGAGTACACGGTGATCCCCGACGCGGAGCTTGAACACGCCGCGCCAGGAGCCCGTCAAGGCCTCGAGCTTGATCGTCTCGACGTTGTCTACCAGCCACTGCACCTTGTCGATCACACGACGTGCGACGGCCGGATTCAGACGGAGGAGATCGGCTTTCGCCGTTGGAGTCAGTGCGACGTCATAGGTCATTCGGTCGACTCGAATCTGCCCGAAACCTCCGACAGGCTCAACGTTTTTCCGCCGCCGTCGACCTCGTCAAGAGAACGCCGCAGTTCTTCGGCGATGTCATCACGCAGGACCAATCCTTCATCAGGATCGCCAAGCAACTCGGCGAAGGATTGAGCTATTGTTTGTCGAACGAGTTCCTTGAATTCGGCGACCGTCAGGTCGGCAATTCTGGAATGGTTCATTGTTTGTTCCTCTTTTCCTCTCCTACAACCCATTTCGTCGGCTTCGTCGGCATTCATGGCAGGTCCCCCGGACAGGCATCTTGGCTGCGGCATCATAGGTGCGCGCGTCGGCGACGAACGTCGCTTGATCCATTTTGGAGGTATGGGCTCGGACTTTTTTAGCGAACTCGATCCTATTGGTCACATAGAAACGCCACTCCCGTGATCCTTCACCGGCGCTAGACATGAACGGCCTCCCGCTCGACATAAGGACGCAGTTCCGCCCGTAGCGCCTTGTCAGTGACCAGATCAACGGGACGTCCCAGCAGGTCCTCCAGGTAGAACTGGGCGCCAAAGTAGCATTTGGAGGTTGTCGTTCCGTCGAAACGAACCAGGAGGTCGATGTCGCTGTCTTGCGATGCCTGGTCGCGAGCCATGGATCCGAAGAGGACGAGATCGGTGACCCCAAATCGTTGCGAAAGGGTCGCCTTGTGGGCTCGGAGCACCTTCAGGACTTCATCTCTGGTCATTGGTCCTCCCGTGGATGGGTCGGAATCCGTCATCCGTGAGGTCTGCAGGGCCGGGAGGTGCGCCCTGCCGCGAGTGGTAGCACCCCCCTGGATCACTCCAGTGGAGCGATTCTGCCGGGCGGCTCTAAGCGTTTTGCCAGATCCCAGGCTTCTCGCAGTTCCGCTCGGCGAAGTGAGGCCCACTCGACCACCAGACCCTGAGCGCGTGGCGGAAGACGCCCGTGCAACACGGCCAAGCTATCGATTCCCACCAGCGCTTCATCTCCGCCATACAATGCGTGGAAGTGAGGCGGATCATGGTCATCAAAATACATGCGTATGACGATTCCGTAGAACCGGCAGAGTTCAGGCATTTTCAACCAGAAGCTGTGCACCCGGCATCACTTCCGCGACAGACCTGCCGGTGAGCTGCAGGTAGAGCGCATCCGGGCAAAGTTCGACCTCTTCTCCCCAGGCGATCCCTCCAGCCGGAGCGATATGCACCGTCTCGAAATAAGCACGGTTGTTCCAGGCTTTGAACACGCCACGCCCTGCGAGACAAGACAGGTCAATTTCCCCGGCAGCGCCGTCCGAGTACTGGAGCCATATCCGATATCCCTCTCGCGGTTCGACTTCAGTGGGTCGAATCATGTTCCTTCCTCCAGGTTTCCTTACCAGTCCAATTTGCAAAGTCCTTGATGAACTGCAGCAATGCCCACCCCACCAAGTCTGAGAGTTAGCCGTCGGAATATCGGCCCTGGTGGGCAGGATGAGCACCGAGGCTCACCGCCCGGTTACTCGGTGCCTATATGTGGCCTGACCTTCTTTTCGATCTCGTCAATGGCCTCGGTGATTGACTTTGATAGCAGGTTGTCTTCTGCTCCGGGTGATGCAAACATGATCGACCTTATTTCCTTCCCAAACTCCCGTTCCGCACGAAATTTCTCCCCAAGACTGTACTTATCCGCAAGGAAATCATCGATTGCAAGGTGCAGTTTCGTTATTGAGGCACGCAGTTTTTTCGTACTGTTGCGGATTTCCGAGCCCCACAGAGCTTCCGCCTCCAAAACCCTTGCGTCGTAATCTTGCAGTGCTTCAAATACGGGCGCCCAGCGATTGTTAACCACATACGTCCATCCATCCAGTTCTTGCTGGGGTGTCGCCTTGCGACCTAACATAAGGATAATCATCCGGAAATTCTCGACCTTGGATTAGCCTTGATCTACAAGACGTAATGGTATCTCGTAGCTTGTACGTGGCCAGCATGAGCCCACGGGCTACCTTAAAACTGGTTCGTCCCCTGAGTTCCAAGATCCACTTATTGATACCTCGGTATGCGACCCATGCTGTAGACATCGCCGCACCAGCCAAGGCCAGATCCTTTATTATGGATATGATCTCCACTACGGTCCTCCGCTTGGGAAGTATAACTTGACGAAGGCGCTAGAGCATGCCGAACAGATTGGTCAGGGCGTGGTTCTACATTCTTACCCGTAGGTTTTCGGGCATGGAGCGCTATCGGGCTTCCTGAAAATCCAACGGGCTATTCGACTATCTTCTGCTCTGCCAGAGTTAAATCCTCTGCTGTTTCAATCATCCAATCTTCTGGTATTCAACTTGACCTGCCTCAGAGTAACCTCTGTCTTGCCTCTGGAGAGCTTTTGGACATCTAGCACCTTGAATCCGGTCTCTGGGGCAAACAGGGGTCCCGCTTGCTTCGGATACGCGGAGTCCCACTACGGTGCTATTATTGCCCATCATGGCGAGGTTTTTCCTTCCACTCGCGGGCCCGGCGCTGGGCCTCGGCGGCCTGGCCCGCCGTCATCTTGGCGGCAAGCCGGTTGCGGGCCTTTCCTGCATCTTCATTAACCTTTTCATTGCCCTTGGCGCCGGCGAGATTTAAGAACAGGTGCGCCGCAACATAAATGATACCCGTGAGTTAGACGGATTTAAACTGGCATCGTACTGGGAACAATTTTGGTCGGATCGACCTCCAGCAGTTCAAACGCCTTGCGTTGGAGCGGGGTGGGCTGGGCGATCATGGGGAACCCCTGGTCGGGGTTGGTGGGCAAGGTCACCTTGGTTGAGGGTCAGGGTGGCGAGGTCCGCCAGCAGGGTCTTCAGGCTGTGGACGGGGAAGCCTTCGGCAGTGGTCTTGGTGTCAGCCTTGGCTTTGGCGCGGTCCGAGATCCGGGCCGGTTGGACCGGCGAGGTTCGTTTGGCCCGCGCCTGCTGGCGGTCGTCGTCCTCGAACAACAGCGGAGCCAGTCGCCGCCGCAGGTGCCATTCGACGTAATAGGCGAGCATGCACAGGAACAGGTGGGCTCGGACCCGGTCGGCGTTGTAGACATACACCGGCCGCACCTGGAGCCTGACAAACAATGGTTGGGTCTCTGTACAAAACATTGTGGCGTAGTACACTGCAGGGAACGACAAAACCATCAACAGCCCTTACGAAGGAAGAGGCCATGGCCACGAACCCGCAAACTGAAACCGTGGAGAGACCGTCAGCCCATACGAACGGCAAGACCCAGCGTCAGCGCAATGCCGACGCACGGCAACTCTTGCGTGATTGGTTGGCCGACGAATCAGGGTATGACGAAGAGACATGGCCCCGCCTCAAGCAAGGTTTAGAGACCAACCGCTCGGGTCATAGAAAGCTATTTCGAGTAGAAGCGTAACGGCAATACTTGGCCATCCACCGCTCGCGCCTTGCTCCTGCTTCAGGTAGTGGCCGAGGCTCGACGTCTTCGCCACTCCGTCATGGCCCCTTGAGGTTCCACATGAAGCACCGACCGGCGTCCCGACGGCTGCTGGCAGCATTACTGGTGCTCTTTCTCTGGCCTCTCGCCGGCTGTCAAGGCTCAGTCCTCGAAATTGGGCGCCGCAAGCAGCTCTTCATAGACGATTTTCTCATCGAATCGTCCCAGGGAATTTCGCGGAGGCTTCAGCAACCTGTCAAACAGGGTCGAGAACCGGTGCTGGCAGGGGTGCGCAAAGATGAGCCGCTCTGGGAAGCAGACATGGACATCTACTTCCCCAGCGTCATCTTCGATCGGGAAGCCGGCCTCTTCAAGATGTGGTATGGCCTCTGGGAACGCGGCAAGAGGGATGAGGACTCGGTTCTGGCCTACGCCACCAGTCGGGACGGCATCACCTGGGAAAAGCCCGAGTTGGGGCTGTTCCACTACCGCGGCACCCGCCGCAACAACTTGGTGATGGACCACAACGGATTGTGCTGCGGTGTGTTCAAGGACCTCCAGGAAGAAGACCCGCCAAGCGTTACAAGATGCTCTTCATGTGCAGCGATTCCTATAAAGTCTGTGCTGCCTTCTCTGATGATGGCGTGCATTGGAAACGTTACAAGGCTGGGGCGCCCGTGATCAGCCAATTCCCGGACGGACACTTTGCCGACAGCCACATGGTGGCTTATTGGGATCCGGGGCTGAGCCGGTACGTGGCCATCCTGCGGCAGCGGACTCGCTCAGGCAAGTCCAGGCATAAAACTCCGGCTCAGGCGGAGAGCCGCGATTTCGTCAACTGGACGCCGCCCCGCCCCCTTCTCCGGGCTGAAGAGGCAGATGGGAGATATCGTCAATTCTACAACATGGAAGTGATGCTCTACGAGGGGATACGTCTGGGTTTCACCACCGTGTTTGCCCACGGCAGCCGGGAGGACCAGCCCTTGGACCGGGGAAGCATTCAGTTGACCTACAGCCGCGAGGGACGCCGCTGGGAGCGATGGAAAGGGCGGGTTTTCCTGCCCGTTTCCGAGCGGCTGGGAGATTTTGACTGGGGAATGGTCTACATGGCCCAGGCTCCCGTGGTAGTGGGTGATGAAATCTACCTCTACTATGCCGGCCACGGCCACGACCACCGACATCACCTGCCGCCCGGGGTCCGGCAGTTAAAAGGTGGAGTGGGGTTGGCCAAGCTTCGACTGGACGGTTTTGTGGCCGTGGAGCCGACCGTGCCGGAGGAGCAAGGGAGCCTGACGACCAGGCCCTTTCGGATGTGGGGGGAAAAGCTACAGATCAACGCCAGGGCTCTTGGGGGCCGGGTGGCGGTGGAAATCCTGGACGGGGCTTCCCGGTCGATACCGGGTTTCAGTCGGCAGGATTGCGACCCCTTTTCGGGAGACCGGGTGCGCCACACGGTGACCTGGCAGGGTCAAGCCGGGTTGCAGGCGCTGAAGGGAAAGACGGTGCGCCTGAAGTTTTATCTGGTGCGGGCCCGGCTCTACGCTTTCCAGTTTCAGTAGCAGCGGGGATGGAGGGGGGCCAACAGGAAAGCGGACGGTTGGAGCCGGTTGGGAATTGGCAAGCCAGTCCCGCCCCCGACGATTACCCCAGAGGGTCTTCCCTCTGCAGGCTCTGGCCCAGCACCAGTCCCTCCAACTTGGACGGGGGTGAGGCTTCGAAATAGCGGCTGGCCAGCCAACCCACCGCCACCGTGGGCAGGCAGGTGAAGGCGCCGTACCATTGGCCGCCGACGTGGGTCCAGGCCAGGGCCAGGGTCAGGGAGCCCGCCGCCAGGCCGATCAGCACGCCGCCCGCATTGGACCTTTTGGAAAGCAATCCCAACAGGAAGATTCCCAGCAGCAGGCCCAGAAAGGTTCCCGACAGGCTGATAATGAGCTGGTAGACCTCGGACTGCTGGTAGAGGATCAACACCGCCGCTACAATGCCGCCGGCGCCGAAGAGAGCGCAAAGCATCCGGCTGAACCCCACCTTGAGTTGGCGGTTGGACATCCAGTCACAGACCACGGTAGCGGTCAGGGCGTTGATGCCGCTGTCGATGCTGCTCATGGCAGCCGCGAACAGTCCCGACATCAACAGCCCCAGCAGGCCCACCTGGGCGATCTCGGTCAGCACGAAATTGGGCAGGATCTGGTTCTGATGGAGCGGGGGAAACCCTGCAGCGGCTGCCGCGCTCCCCGGGACGTCCTGGTGGTAGAAGGCGAACAGGGTGGAGCCAACCAGGAAAAAAATCAGGCACACGGCTCCCGACATCACCCCGTTGACGATCAGGGAGCGCTGGGCCGCTCGCGGCGTCGGCATGGACACGTACCGCTGCACGGCCGTCAGCGTCACCGCGTACCAGGGGAAAAAGGCGAACAGGCCGATGGCGAGCGAGGAATAGACGTTGTCCACGCCGGGGGACATGTCGAAGCGAAGGTCGAACATCTCGAACTTGCCGTGGGCCTGACCCACCTCGATCATTCCGGCCCAGCCTCCCTCGATTCGGCCCAGCGCCAGCCACAGGATGGCCAGCATGCCGCCTCCCAGGGCGATGGCTTGAAAAATATCGGTCCAGATCACGGCCTTGAACCCTCCCAGGGCCGTGTACAGGGTGGCGAAGGCGCCGATGCCTACCAGCAGCCAGGCCGTGGTGGCGAAATTGTCCGTATCCAGACCCAGCACCGGTTCGATGACGTGGCTGACGGCGTAGAGCAGGTTCCCCATCCAGGCAAAGGTGTAGACCATGAACAGCGAGCTCCCGATCAGCCGGATGGGCCGGTTGAAGCGCAGCTCCAGGTATTCGTAGGCGCTGGTGACACCCAGGCGGTGGAAGAGCGGCACAAAGACCCAGCCGACCACCGGCACCACCAGCAACGGGATGGTGATGATGGCGAAGTAGATGTGGTAGTTCCCGAAGGCCGCCTGGGTGGGAAGGCCCACAAAGGAGTTGGAGCTGAAGATGGAGGCGAACATGGAAAGGCCCACCGGCAGCCAGGACATCTTTCGCCCCCCCAGGAAAAAGTCCTCGTTGGAGTGCTGCTCGCGGGCGAACCACAGGCCCAGAGCCAGCACCGCCACCAGGTAGCCGGCAAAGATGGTCCAATCCAAGGGGTGCATGAATCCCACGAGCCCAACTCCTTTCCGGATTCGGTCAAGGCCGTCAGCACCGGGATTCTAGAAACCACCGTCCCGAGAGTCAAGCCGCCCGCTCCTGGCGCGGGGTGCACGTCAAAAAAGGGATGTAATGGGATGGCGACTTCCTGGGAGCGCGGGCGTCCCGCCCGCACAAGGCCTGGCGCAGCCTTGGCGATCTCTCCCACTTCGATCGACCGGGAACGGCGCCATGGCTCCCCCTCCGCCTGGCTGATGGGGTTGCCGCCGGCAGGGTGGCTGCCTGCAGCCTCGATGGCCAGGTTGCCGGCCAGACGCATCTCCGGGCGGGCGCACCCTGGCGGAGAACCCCGTTCAAGCGGGCTGGGTGCGGTCGGCCAGGGATTGGCCGGCGGAACGTTTGCAGGGACAGGATGCGGGCGGGACGCCCGCGCTCCCAGGAGATGACGCCCGGCTGCGCGGTGGGGCGGCTGGGGGGCGACTTCTTAACAATCCGACCTGCACCCACCCCCTCCCGGTCGAAAAGCGGCCTTGAGCCGCCGCAGGCGCTTGGATAGACTATGCATGAGGCGCCGGAGAGTCGGGGAGTTGCGGGCGCCTCGTCCCACGGGGAATCCTCAGCATGTGGCTCCATCGCCCCAGTATCGCTGCCTGGCTGGTCGTCTTTCTGCTGCCGGTCGGGTTGGGTGCGTCAGATCCCGGCGAAGCCGAATTCTTCGAGAAGCGGATTCGTCCGCTGCTGATCGAACACTGCCATTCCTGTCACGGCCGGGAAACTCCGAATCCCATGGGAGGGTTGAGGCTGGATTCGGCCGAGGCCATGCTGGCGGGGGGCAGCCGAGGCCCGGCCATTGCCCCCGGCAGTCCGGAGGAGAGCCTGCTGATCCGGGCCATCTCTTTTGAGGACCCCGAGCTCAAGATGCCGCCCACGGGCCGGCTGAGCGATCGGGAAATCGGGGACCTGGTCCGGTGGGTGAAGGCGGGAGCTCCCTTTCCCGGGTCTGAGTCGGCCTCCACCGACCCTGGCGGGAGCATCGACTGGGAAGCGGGGCGTCAGTTCTGGTCTTTCCGGCCGATCCGGGATCCCCCGCTGCCGGCGGTGAAAGACAGCCGCTGGGTTTCCTCTCCCATCGACACCTTTGTGCTCTCCAGGCTGGAGGCCAAGGGACTGAAGCCGGCGCCGCCCGCCGACAAGCGGAGTTGGATCCGCCGGGTCACCTTCGGTCTGACCGGCCTGCCGCCGGCGGCGAGTGACGTGGAACGGTTCGCGGCCGATGGTTCCCCCGAGAGCTACCGGAAGGTCGTTGACCGGTTGCTCGCCTCTCCCCATTACGGAGAGCGCTGGGGACGCCATTGGCTGGATCTGGTCAGCTTTGCCGAAACCAACGGTCACGAGTTCGACCACACCAAGGCCGACGTCTGGCGCTACCGGGACACCGTCATTCGGGCCTTCAACCAGGATGTTCCCTACGACCGCTTCGTTCGCGAGCACGTTGCCGGAGACCTGCTGTCGGAAAAGCGTTTGGGGCCGGGCGGGAACCACTGGGAGTCTCCGGTCGGCACCAGTTTTTTCTGGCTGGGCGAACGCCTCAACGGCGCCATTGACTCCCTCAAGGCGCGGGCCGACGAGGTCGACAACCAGATCGACGTTTTGTCCAAGGCCTTCCTGGGCTTGACGGTGGCCTGCGCCCGCTGCCACGACCACAAGTTCGACCCCATTCCCACCACCGACTACTACGCCCTGGCCGGGGTCCTGCACAGCACCGATTTCGCCCAGGCGGTCATCGATTCGCCCTCCAGGCGGCAGGAGATCGCCTCCCTCCGACGGCAGATCTCGGAGCGGACCTCCGGCATCGAAACTCTCCTGCAACCGGCCCGCTGGAGCATGGCCCGGCAGATGGAGCCCTACCTGCTGGCGGCTGCCGAGCTGGCTTCCCCCCGGGCCTCGGCCGAGCCCTCCGAGGTGGCCGAGCTGGCCGGACGGCGGCTGTTGAATGCCGACCTGGTGCAAGCCTGGGTCGAAACCCTCAGGCAGGCCTGTGGAGACCCGGATGATCTGTTCTACCCCCTGGCCGCCCTGATCGACGGCCTGGCCAGCCGGCGTTTTCGCTCCGTTGCCGAGGGGGTGGAGGCGGTCCGCAGCCGATTGGGCGGGAGCGACAAACCTGAGGGGAGCGGTGAATCCGAGGGGAAAGAGAAGGCCGCCGGTCCGGCACGGGTGGACGTGCTCTTCGAGGACTTCCGCAAACCCGACTTCGAGGGATGGATCGTGCGGGGACAGGCCTTCGGGACCGGCCCCAAGCGGCGGATTCCCTCCAATCAGGCCCTCCGCAACTCCCAGGGCCAGCCCCTGGCCAACTCCCTTGGCGCCGGGTCCAACCGATTCGTGGGCAGCCTGACCTCCCGCAAGTTCACCGTCCCCGAGCTTCCCCGGGACTACCGGGAGCATGGCATCTACCTGCATGTCAGGTTGGCCGGAAGCAAACCGGAGGAACCGGCCGGCAGCCAACCGTTTCCTCCCTTGAACCTGAGCCTGATTGCGGACGGGGTCAGAAGCTCGAACTTCATTCCGCAGGGCAGCCGACTGCAGTGGAAGACCTCCCGGATGACCATTCAGGTGGGTCGGATCTGCCATTTCGAGATTCTGGACCGCAGCGCCGGCGGGCATATCGCCGTGGACAAGATCGTCTTTTCCAACTCCAGGGAGCCTCCCCTTCACCTGGACGCCCCCCACCGGGAACTGCAGCAAAGGATCGTTTCGGGGAACCCGTCGTCACTGGAATCCCTGGCTCGAACCTACCGGGACCTCTTCCTGGAGGCCCTGGGCGCCGGGGCCCGGTTGGCCCCGGGCCACCGCTGGCTGCTGGCCGCAATCAGTCCGACCGGCCGCCTGGAAGATCTCGCCGCTCTCCTGTGGCCGGAAGAGCGGGAAGCGGTGGTGCGGATGCAGGGGCAACGCCAGGCTCTGGACGACCGGGTGCCGCCCTCCCTGTTTGCCATGTGCAGCCAGGACAAGGATCCGCGGAACGCGCGTGTTCACCTGAGAGGAGATCACAAGAACCTGGGCCGGGAGGTGCCGCGCCGCTTCCTGCAGATCCTGGCAGGGAAGGATCAGCCCCCCATCCTGGAGGGAAGCGGCCGATTGCAGTTGGCCGACCGGCTGGTCAACCCCCGGAATCCTCTGACGGCCCGGGTGATGGTCAATCGTATCTGGAAGCACCACTTCGGCGACGGGCTGGTGCGCTCGGTGGACAACTTCGGCAAGACGGGCGACCGGCCCAGCCATCCCGAGCTGCTGGACTTTTTGGCCCATCGCTTCATGAAGGAGGGGTGGTCGGTCAAGGCCATCCAGCGCCTGATTCTGCTGAGCAGCACCTACCGGATGTCGGGCCGGGGGGACGCCCGTGCCTTGCGGCACGATCCGGCCAATCGACTTCTCCATCACGTCTCCGTCCGCAGGCTGGAAGCCGAGGCGGTCCGCGATTCCGTCCTGGCCGTGAGCGGCAACCTGGATCGCCAACTGTTCGGTCCCAGCGTGCCCCCCCACATCAGTCGCTATCAGGACGGCCGCGGCAAGCCCAAGTCGGGGCCGCTGGATGGGAACGGCCGGCGCAGCTTGTACGTGCAGGTTCGCCGCAACTTCCTGACGCCCCTGTTCCTGGCTTTCGACTATCCCCCGCCCATTTCGACCATCGGGCGCCGAGGGGTCTCCACCGTCCCCTCACAGGCTCTCATGATGCTGAACAACCAGTTCATTGCCGGGGAAGCTCGAGCCTGGGCGCGGCGCATGATCGCTGAGGAGACCGACCCCGGCCGGCGGGCCGAGCGCATGGTTCTGGAAGCCTACGGCCGACACCCGGAGGCGTGGGAACTGGATGACCTGCTGCAGTTTGCGGCGTCAGCCGGCGACCGCTACCGCGCTCTGGCCGAGAAACAGGAAAACCCCGAGAGCGTGGAACAGCGGGTGTGGGCCGACCTGGGACATGCCCTGATGAACTCGACTGAGTTCATCTATCTGCGATGAGGGACTGACATGCATTGGGAAAATCGCTGCCTGCCTGGAATCAGCCGCCGGGAAATGCTGTGGCGGTGCGCCAACGGCTTCGGAGGCCTGGCCCTGTCCTGCCTCCTGGCCGAGAAGCAGGGCCTGGCCGCCGGCCCCTCGACCCGTCCGCTGGCTCCCAGAGCCACTCACCACCCGCCCAAGGCCAGGTCGGTGATCTTTCTCTTCATGGACGGGGGGCCGTCGCAGATGGACACCTTCGACCCCAAGCCCAGGCTGCAGAAGGAGAGCGGCCAACCCATCGGGATGGAGACGCCGGCCACCGTTTTCCAGATCAGCCGAATGGTGCTGGGGTCTCCTTTCAGCTTCAAGCGCTATGGCCACTCCGGCGCCGCGGTCAGCGAGCTCTTTCCCCACCTGGCCACCTGCGTGGATGACATGACCTTCGTTCGATCGATGGTGGCCGACCACTCCGAGCACACCGCCGCCAACTACTTCATGCATTCCGGAACCGGTTTTCAGGGCCGGCCCAGCCTGGGGTCCTGGGTGACCTACGGTCTGGGAAGCGAGTCGGACAACCTCCCCGGCTTCATCGTGCTGGAAAGCGAAATGATTCCGCCCGGAGGACTGGATCTGTTTGGCAGCGGTTTTCTGCCGGCTTCCTACCAGGGCACCTTGTTCCGCAAGGGACGGCATCCGATCGCGGACATCCGGCCTCGCGAGGCCACCCCCGAGCTGCAGCTCGACAAGCTGGGGCTCATCCGCAAGCTGAATGCCGGTGTGGCGGACCGCTTCGGTGCGGTCAGCGAGCTGGAGGCCACCATCGCCAACTACGAGCTGGCCTTCCGCATGCAAGCGGCGGTCCCGGAACTGCTGGACCTGGGCGATGAATCGGAAGCGACCCGGAAGCTCTACGGGTTGGATGAACCCGAAACCGAGGAATTCGGCCGCGAATGCCTGCTGGCCCGCCGCCTGGTGGAGCGGGGCGTCCGCTTCATCGAATGCCTCAGCCCCCAGCGTCGGATCGACCGTTGGGACCAGCACCTTCGTCTGGAAGAGCGCCACCGCATCAACGCCAAGGCCACCGACAAGCCGATTGCCGGCTTATTGAAGGATCTCAAGGCTCGCGGGTTGCTGGACCGGACATTGGTGGTCTGGGGCGGCGAATTCGGGAGGACCCCCACGGCCCAGACCCCGGATAGCGGCGACCTCTCCCAGGTGGGCCGGGACCACAATCCCTTCGGCTTCACCATGTGGCTGGCCGGGGGCGGGGTCAAGCCCGGAACCGTCTATGGAGCCACCGATGAGTATGGCTATTACGCCGTGGAGAACAAAGTGCATGTCCATGACCTCCATGCCACTATTCTGCATCTGCTGGGTCTGGACCACACCAAGCTCACCTACCACTTCAGCGGCCGCGACATGCGCCTGACCGACGTCTACGGCAACGTGGTCCACGACATTCTGGTGTAGGGTCTCTGTCGGACTTCCGGAATGGACGTAAAATTGCAAAGTCGAGAGACAAAAGGGGTCAAATCACGTAGAAGGATTGATTGTCGGCTCCGGGAACCACGCTTGGCGAGATGCGAGCGTCGAAGGTAACGAACCGGCCTTGTTGTTCGATAGCCAGCGCCAATAGATAGATATCGGTGATCTGTTTGGAGCCGATAACCTGACGCCAATCAGCAACGCCCGGCTGCAGAAGGCTGACTCTATCGGGCCAGAATTGATGATGGTCGGTGGCCGTCGCCTCATAGAGCCGTTGGGCTACGAGGGACGCCGCTAAGCTATTAGGATATGCCGGGTGGGCCATGATCCGTAAACACCCATTCTGGGTGATGGGGCAGGTTGCCCAGCCGTGCTGGATGTTGTCTCTCAACCATTGCCTGGCGGACTCGTGGTGCAGGTGCTCGGCATCCAGCAAGGCGATCAGGACGTTCACATCCAGTAGCGCTCGCATCAGTCAGCAATTTCTTCGCGCAGCCGGTCGATCAGTTCATTGGTGACGACAACGCCGCGTTTGGGGAACGGTCGGAAGCCGAACTCGGCACAGAACTCCTCCGCTTGGCTCCCCCGGTCGTCTCGTTCCGTGGGAGCCAGAGATTGCCGGAGCAAGTTCGATACCACCGCACCGGCCGATTTCGACTCGCGTTTTGCGACTTCCTTGACGGCAATCAGAATGTCGTCGTCGATATTTAGGGTAGTTCGCATGGTTGAATCCCCACCGGAAGACATTTGAGCCTTATATGAGATTCGTCGTGCAACGTTCCCTATTTGCGTCCCCTACCTGCGGAATTTTGCAAAAGGCTCATTTAATAGCGATGCTACTACACCATGCATCACGCATCAATACTCCGTGATTGGTTAGAACCGTTTTTCGGGAAAGTCCTGGTTGCAAAGCATCAACCGAGTTTGGCATGGACAGATTCAGATGCTCTGGCCGCGATGCCCGGCGACCCCGGCAACCGAGGCTGAAGGACGTTGACTTCGCCCGGGTTTCGGTCTAGTTTTCCGATTTTGTCGAGGAAGGAGGAGAGGTGTTACGGAGAATTTTCCTGCGAGCGGTCATTCCGGCAATGTTTTTGGCGACGCTCTGGGCCTTGCCGGCCTGGGGGCAACTCTCCCCCAGGGCCGCCTGGGCGGCCACGGCCTTCAAGAACTACCGGGTGCACCCGGACATCACCTATCTCACCGCCAGCAACTGGCAGGCCGAGCTGGATCTGTACCAACCGACCTCGGTGAGTGAACCCGCGCCCACGCTGGTTTACTTTCACGGAGGAGGCTGGTACACCGGCGACAAGGACGAGCCCATATTGCGGCTGCTGCCCTACCTCGAGATGGGGTGGGCGGTGGTGAACGTCGAGTACCGGCTGAGCCGGGTTTCGCTGGCGCCGGCCGCGGTGGAGGACTGCCGCTGCGCGTTGCGCTGGGTGCTGGACCACGCCGGCGATTACAATCTGGACCCCGACCGCATCGTGGTCTCCGGCCATTCGGCCGGGGGGCACCTGGCCCTGACCACCGGCATGCTGACGGCGGCGGCCGGACTGGACTACCGCTGCATCGGCCGGGGAGAGCCCAAGGTGGCTGCCATCGTCAACTGGTACGGCATCACCGACGTGCTGGATCTGATCCAGGGCGACAACCTTCAGAGATATGCGCTTCGTTGGCTGGGAATCCGGCCGGACAGGGAGTCGCTGGCCAGGAAGGTCTCGCCGCTGACCTATGTCCGGCCGGGTCTGCCTCCCATCCTGACGGTGCACGGCGAGAACGATCCGCTGGTGCCCTACCCGCAGGCCGTTCGGTTGCACCGGGCGTTGACCGAGGCGGGTGTTCCCAATCGCCTGGTGACCATACCCAAGGGACCCCACGGGCCCTTCAGTCCGGAAGAGACGCTACGAGCCCACACCATCATCAGTGAATTCCTGGAGCGGCACGGCCTGACCCGCGTGGGCGGGTCGGAGCCGGCCCGATAAGCAGGATCGGCCTGAACCGGAGCCTTCCACCCGCCGCGCTGTCTCCGGTCACGCGCCGGTTTCCGGGCTGAAAACCGAGGACCGATGAGCGCCGACACCATCCAGCCCGGTCGCCCTCCCTACGTCTTGGGGATCGATCTGGGAACCTCGTCCTGCAAGGTGTGCGCGGTTGACGCTTCCGGCCGGCACCTGGGGGCGCGCAGCGCCGGCTTTCCCACCCTCACCCCGCGTGCCGGCTGGGCCGAGCAGGACCCCCAACACTGGGTGCCGGCAGCAACCGAGGCCACCCGTCAGCTTCTGTCGGAAGGCCCGGTTCCGCCCGAGGAAGTCGGAGGTCTTTCCCTGTCCAGCGCCGCCCACATTGCAGTGCTGCTGGATGCCGGCGGAAGTCCCCTCAGAAACTCCATCCTGTGGTATGACCAGCGCTCCCTGAACGAGGTGGAGGAGTTGAAGTCTCAACGGGGCCATGAGATTTTCAGGTTGTCCCATAACAGCGTCTCTCCCACCTGGACCCTGCCCCAGCTCCTGTGGGTGCGACGGCAGGAACCGGAGGTGTGGTCCAAGGTCCGCCGGATAGCCCTTTCCAAGGATTACCTGTCGAGCTGGCTCACCGGCCGGTGGACGACCGATCCTGCCACCGCCCTTTCCTCCATGCTCTTCGACGCCCATGTCGGGGATTGGTCCGTGCCTTTGCTGGACCCGCTGGGGCTGGCGGCCGAGGCGCTGCCCCGGGTGCACCCTTCCACGGCCCGGGTCGGCTCGCTGACGGCCGCTGCCGCCCAGGAACTGGGAGTCCCCGCCGGGGTGCCGGTGATCAACGGGACCCTGGACAGCGCGGCCGAGACCTACGGTGCCGGGGTGGTTCGACCCGGCGACTGCCTGCTGCGGCTGGCCACGGCGGGCGGGATTCACCTGGTGCTGGAGGCGCCCCACCCTCACCCCGGGCTCATCACCTACCCTCACCCGGTGTCCCCGCTCTGGTACTCTCAAGCGGGCACCAACTCCTGTACCTCGGCCCTCCATTGGGTGTTCCGCACGGTCGGCTCCGGCCGGCCGGGGACCTTCCAGGAGTGGGACCCAGGTGTGGAAGCCGTTCCGCAGGGGGCCGAGGGGCTGTTCTTTCACCCCTACCTTTCGGGAGAGCGCTGTCCCTACTGGGACGGCCGGCTGCGTGCCAGCTTTACCGGAGCCACCTTCAGCCATCATCCCGAGCACTTCGTTCGGGCCGCCTACGAGGGCACGGCCTTTTCCCTGCGGGATGCGCTGGGGGTGCTGGATGACCTGGGGGATCAGCGGGGGACCATCACGGTGGTGGGCGGCGGTACGGCGGGCAAGCTGTGGACCCGGATCGTCTGTGACGTGCTGGGAAAGACCCTTCAAGTTGCGCGGGTGACGGACTCGGCTTACGGCGCGGCGCTGCTGGGGCTGGTGGGGATCGGTCTCTACTCGGATGTCTCCCAGCCGCTGGCCGGGTCCAGACAGGAGCTGGAGGTCGTTTCACCCGATCCGGAGCGAGCCCGAGGCTACACGGTGCTCTTTGACCGCTACCGCGAGATCCAGCAGAAACTCCAACCGGTCTACCACGCCATGAACGGGTGATGGACGCCCCGTCCCGCAAACCTCATCGGCCGTCAATACTCAATGGGTCGCCGTTCGAAGTGGCGGTGGCGTCGATAGGCCACTCTGCAGTCGACACGGACCAGAGAGAGGTTCCCCTGGATGTCGCGGTCCCGCTTCAGGACGGTGACCTTCAGCCTGTTGCGCCCCCTCTTGGGCGTGAACTCCGGACTCAGATGGTAGTCATAGGCGTATCCGTAGGGTCCGATGGAATGGGAGCTGGATTTCTGGTCCACCAGCCGATAGGTCATGTCCACCTTCTGCAGGATGGAATCGGGGAGCTCCCGCCCATTGAACTCGATCCGGACCCGATCGATGTCCGGGACGATGCCCCCGAAGCGCACCCTCAAGACCACCGACCGGACCCGCCCCAGCTTGCGCCAGTGCTCGATATCGTCCGCCATGGGGAAGGAGACCTCGGTCGATGCCCCCTCGGCGAGCTCCTGGGGCAGAGCCTTCGACCGGCCGGGCAGCCAGTCCATGGAGGTGTTGCGGTCCTTGCGGGTCCGGACCATATAGTGCTTGTCGGCAGTGGCCAGCAGTTCCGGGTGAGGCAACAGGCGCAGGGTGTCGTACTCCTGGGCCGTCCAGGGCCATCCCTGGGGGGTCCATAGGTGGTCGGCCATGGCAACGCCGTCCACCCCCTGGTGGTAGGCGGTGGCGGCGCCGGCCCAAATCATTTCGGGCGTGGCGTATCTGGCAAACTGCCGGCCCAGTGCGTTGTGCATGGAAAAATAGGCACGAGTTCCGGTTCCCCGGGTGAGCTTCACCACCTGGGTGCAATCCACGTCCTGCACCACTCCTTCGTCTTCGGTATAGCTGCCTTCGCAGAAGAAACCGTCCACCAGTTTTTCGGAAATCCAGGTCGGAACCTCGTAGCCTACCAGCTTCCAGGCCGCCGGATGGGCGGGGATGCGGGCATAAATGCGCTTTTGCCGCCCCTGTGCCTGTTGGGCTTTGTCTGCCACTTTGCGCAATTCCCGGATCCATTGGGTCATCACCGGCGCCAGCTCGCCGGTCTGGTCGAAGCGGCAAAAGGGCATGGACGTGGTCAGATTCAGCTCGATGCCGTCCGTTTCATAGCGGGAAAGCAGCTCCTCGAAAACCGGAAACCGTTCCTCCCGCACCCGGTCGTGCAGGAAATTGAAGCGCATCTTGTCGATATCCCTGGCTAGAGGGTCGGGATCTTCTCCGACATGGAACTGCGGGTTGTCCATGGCGAAGGCCGACCATCGGCCCAGACCTTCGTTTTTTTCCCGGGTCCCCCCTTGCAGACTCACCCAGGCACTGGCAATCATCAGGATCCCCGTCTGATGACAGCGGTCCGCCAGGACCTTGAGGGGGTCATGGCCGTCCTTGATGAGCTGCCTCAATATCCGTCCCGCCCGATACCAGACGTAATGGGTCCACTGCTTGACCTCCGCTCCCCAGAGTTGAGCCACCTTGCTGTCGTAGAGCATGGTGCCCCCTTCAACACCGGCGAAATAGACAAAGGCGTCCACACCGCTGCTGGCGAGCTGGTCGACGATGAAGGCGTGATCGGCCGGGGTCACCGGGGGTTCGAAACAGTACAAGTCCGCGGCGTGACGCCCGTCATCGAAAAAGAAGACCCGCGGCTCCCCGGCGGACCGGGAGTCCTTGGAAAGCGACGGGCCCGCTGCCGATGCGGAGACAAAAGGTGTGGCCAAAGCCCCGGGAGCCGCGGCTCCTACGGTCCTTAGAAAAGTTCGGCGTTTCATGGTCGGTTCAGGCTCCTTTGATTCGAACAAGTTTGGACTCCAGGCGGCATTCGCGCCTTCCCGGTTCTCCCGGCCGGAAAGTCTCCAGCCAACCGCCATATGTGAGAGCCCCCATACTGCCGTCAACCCCGCCGCAACGCAAGGCGTAATTGCCCCCCACCGCATCAGCCTTCGCCTGGCGGCTCGGCTTCTGTGCAAGCCGAACATGGTTTACACCGTACCCCCCAACGTAGGGGCAACCCTTGTGGTTGCCCGCGTTGCGGTTGCCCGGTGATTCCCGGATTGGGCGCCCACAAGGGACGCCCCTACGGTTGCCTGAATCACTCCCCCCTTGAGGGGGAGTCGGCGATCGGGGCGAAGCCCGCCGTCGAGCCGGAGGGGGCAATGCGGCGTTCCGAAACCCAACAAATGCTGGTAACATGGGCGCCTTTGTGTCGAGTCTTCAGCTCAACCAGAGGAATGACATGTCTCACCAGATACCGCCGGAGGACGCACCCGGCCCAACCCGGCCCCCACCGCCCAGCCCGGCCCTTCAGGAATCCCTGAAGCGCTACTGGCGCTCCAACCTGAAGATCATGATGGTGCTCCTGGTCGTTTGGGCGATTGCCGGCCTGGGTTGCGGGGTCCTCTTGGCCGATGCTCTCAACGCCTACAGCCTGGGGGGCTATCCCCTGGGGTTCTGGTTTGCCCAGCAGGGGTCCATCATCGTCTTCGTGATCCTGATCCTGATCTACTCGCTGCTGCTCAACCGGCTCGACGCCAAGCACCACGCCGAGATGGTGGGCCTGAGGCAGAGCGGTCGGGAGGAGAAACAATGACCGTTAGCGCCTGGACCTTCCTGTTTGTGGGGTTGAGCTTCGGTCTTTACCTGCTGATCGCCTGGATGAGCCGGGTGCGGGACACCCAGGGCTTCTATGTGGCCGGACGGGGTGTTCCGGCGGCGGCCAACGGTATGGCCACCGCGGCCGACTGGATGAGCGCCGCCTCCTTCATCTCCATGGCCGGGCTGATCAGCTTCATGGGCTACGCCGGCGGGATGTATCTGATGGGCTGGACAGGCGGCTACGTGCTGCTGGCGCTCCTGCTGGCTCCCTATCTGCGGAAGTTCGGTCACTTCACCGTCCCGGATTTCATCGGCGACCGCTATGCCTCCAACACGGCGCGCCTGGTTGCGGTGATCTCCGCGCTCTTCGTCAGCTTCACCTACGTGGCCGGACAGATGCGGGGGGTGGGGGTGGTCTTCTCCCGGTTCCTGGAAGTGGACATCAACGTGGGTGTCGCCATTGGCATGTGCATCGTCTTCGTCTACGCCACCCTTGGAGGTATGAAGGGAATCACCTGGACCCAGGTGGCCCAGTATTGGGTGTTGATCACGGCCTTCCTCATTCCCGCCATCGCCATCAGCCTCCGCCTGACCGGCCACGCCTTGCCGCAGATAGGACTGGGTTCCGAGCTGCTTGAGGGCGGTTACCTGCTGGACAAGCTGGACAAGATCCACGCGGACCTCGGCTTCTCCAGCTACACGACGGCCTTCGACGGACCCTGGGACAAGGCCAACGTCTTTTTCGTGACCCTGGCCTTGATGGCCGGCACCGCCGGACTTCCCCACGTCATCGTTCGCTTCTACACGGTGAAGACCGTGCGGGCGGCCCGCTCATCGGCCTTCTGGGCCCTGTTCTTTATCGCCTTGCTCTATCTGACGGCGCCGGCCACCGGAGCCTTCGCCCGCTACTACATGATCGACTCGCTTCAGGGAAGGACCGCCGCCCAATTGCCGGATTGGTTCCGAAGTTGGGAGAAGACCGGCTTGATCCTGTGGCTGGATGACGGCGACCGCCGGCTTCGCTACTCCGGGGGGGCGGACAACGAAATCTTCAGCTACAAGGCCGGCAAGGTGGTGGTGGGGGGTGAGTCGATGCCTTTGGCTCAGATCACCCGGAGCCATCAGGAGTGGATTGCCTCCGGCGGCTCGGAGGGACGCGACTGGCGTCCCGTGCTTCGAGAGGCCAAGCTCTCCGGTCCGGACCGCGACATCATCGTACTGGCCGCCCCCGAGATGGCGGAGCTTTTCGCCTGGATCGTGGCGCTGGTGGCCGCCGGAGGATTGGCGGCAGCCCTTTCCACCGCCTCGGGACTGCTGCTGGTCATCTCCTCGGCCGTGGCTCACGACCTCTATGCCCGGGTGATCAACCCCTCCGCCAGCGAGAAGCAGCGGCTTCTGGTGGGGAGAAGCGTTATCGGGGTGGCGGTTGTGGTCGCGGGACTCTTCGGCATCTTCCCGCCCGGCTTCGTGAGCCAGGTGGTTGCCTTTGCCTTCGGTCTGGCAGCCGCATCCTTCTTTCCCGCCATCGTTCTCGGGATCTTCTACAAACGGGTGGGGACGGTGCCGGCCGTGGCGGGGATGATCGTGGGCCTGGCGTTCACCAGCTTCTACATTGTGGCTAGCATCTACGGGGGAATGGCCCCCTGGACCTTCGGCGTCTTCAAGCAGGGCATCAGTCCCCAGGGCATCGGCTCCATCGGCATGGCCCTCAATTTCATGGTGACACTCGGGCTGACGCCCTTCTGCCGGGAGCCGGGCGAGGAAGTGAAGAGCCTGGTGGACTCGGTGCGGGAGCCCGAGGGCGAGGCCCCGGCAGTCGCCATCGAGACCGCATCCGAACATTGAGGTTCGGGCGAAGCGATGGCCGCCGGGGTTTGGGAGGAGGGAACGCTTCAGGAATTCTTCAAAGCGGCTGAAACCAGGGAATCGAAGTTGTCCTTGATGTATTTCGGACTGCGGGGGATCCTGGCCGAGCGCTTGGCCTGATTGGAAACTCGGTTTGAGCGCTTTTCCTGACTGCACTGGTGTGAATCGGTCACCAGTTCCTTGATGGTAAGTCCCCGATTGCATTTGGGGCAGGTCACAAACATTTAATACACTCCTTCAATTGATCAAATCATGCCGGCGGGCCAGCGCTTTTCGCCATTCAACAGGGGGCAGTGCCGGGCCTCCTACCCAGATGTCTTTCACCCGTGGAAAGTTGCATCGTCTCAGGATGAATCCTGATCGGAGGAGTGGCTGCCTGGTGGGGAAGCGCTGAAGGTCCTGTCCGGGAGGGTCTCTCTAAAAACTCATGCTCGTCTTCGGTGGAAAAACCGAATCGCAGCCAGACCGGGTCAATCGCCACATCACTTCGGCGATGCACCGCCCAGGTCCGGAATTGAGCCGGCGGTGCGAGGAAATCAAGGGCTCTTGGCTTTTTTCTGAACCGACAGGAGCTTCTTCAATCCTTCTCCCGTCGGCACATTGATAAACAGTATACCTAAAAATTCCTCGCCGGTGTTACGAATTTCGTGTTCGGCTCCGGGGGGAATGTAGAGCACGTCCTCCCTTTCCACCGGATGGCTTTGGCCTGCAATGCGCGCCTGGCCTCGCCCCCGGGTCACCACCAAGATCTCTTCGGCATCGGGATGGATATGGAGTTCGGCCACGTGACGCCCCCCGGGAGGGATCATCATGTGGTGGACGAACTGGGTCGTCTGCAGGCAAGTCCGTTCCTCCGGCGCCTCGGTTTCATAGAGCCTTCTTACCGGGGCCGGCAGCTCTGCGCGGTTGCGCCAGCCACCATCGCTCTGAGCAACCTGAAACTCGACCACGCGATGGGGGTTGTTGAACAGCAGGCTTTGAATCCCGTTGTAAGATTGAGTTTTCCAATTGGCCAGCGTCATTCTCCTGTCCTCGCCGGTTCCCGTCTCTGTCCCGGATACACCTGAACCCGCGGAACCATCGAGCCCGACGGCATCATAGTCGAGTCCGATGGACGGACTCAAAACAAAAAAGGCGCGCCCGCCCCGCCGTGCGGATCATTCGAGAAAAAAGGCCGATGGTTAATGAAGATGAACCACGAATGGACACGAATACAGATGGACCTCCTTCAGCGGCAAGCGGCACTAAAATGCATCTGCAATTTTGTGCCCTTGGTGTGACGATGTCATGGGATGACGGCTTCCTGGGAGCGCGGGCGTCCCGCCCGCACCAAGCCTGGCACAGCCTCGCCCATCTCCCCCACTTGGATCAACCGGAAACGGCGCCATGACTCTCCTTCGGCCTGGCCGACGCTGTTCACGCTGACAGGGTGGCTGCCTGCAGCATCGCACTGAAGCTCAGCGCCGTCCAAAGGGACAGGATGCGGGCGGGACGCCCGCGCTCCCAGGAGATGCCGTCCCGGTGGTGCGGGGTGGATGTACAGGGGACGTTGTTGAATTACTGGAATAAATTGCGCAGGGGACCGAATTGCGCAGGGGACATTGTTGAATAACCGGAATTCAGGAACCGTCGATCCAAGTTATTCCAGTAATTCAACAACGTCCCCTATTCCCCCTCTTGGTGTCTTTCTTCGTGGCCCTTCACGGACCCCTTTCGAGTCTTTTCCAACCCCTTAAAGTCCCTTCGCGGACCCCCTTCCCGACCTTTGGCGGATCCCTCTTGAGCCTCCTCCAACCCCTTCGTGGCCCTTTGGGGTTCTTCGTGAACTTCGTGGATAACTCTTTTTCCGTTCGCGCCGTTGGTAGATCCTCTTAGTGGATTTCTTTTGTGGGTCTTTGCGGATAACGGTCAAGTGTTTCAGCGCGAGCCTCTTCCCGCTGCCGGGAGCCGGATCTGTGGTAGCATCCCACCGATTCTCACCCGACCCACGCCCTCTTGGCCATGACCTCTAACCAAGGCAACCTCGCCCGCCTCAAGGAACTGGCCCTGGTTTTCCTGAAGCTGGGTGTCCTGGGCTTCGGGGGGCCGGCAGCCCATATCGCCATGATGGAAGAAGAGGTGGTAGCGCGCCGGGGCTGGCTGAAACGGGAACGCTTCCTGGATCTGCTGGGCGCCACCAACCTGATCCCAGGTCCGAACTCAACCGAGATGGCCATCCATCTCGGCTACGTCAGAGCCGGTTGGAGCGGCCTGGCGGTTGCGGGACTCTGCTTCATTCTTCCTGCCGTCAGCTTGACTGCCGGCCTGGCCTGGATCTACGTCGGGTTCGGACAGCTTCCTCAGGTTGCGCCCTGGCTGCTGGGGATCAAGCCGGCCGTGCTGGCGATCATTGCCGTTTCCGTGTGGCGGCTGGGGAACAGGGCCTGCAAAACCTGGTCGTTGGGGATCATCGGCGGCGGCGTCCTGGTCGCCTCCCTGCTGCAGGTCAACGAGGTGGCGGCGCTGCTGCTGGGTGGCGTTGCCGGCATGCTCTGGTTGCGGCTGCCCCAGGCGGTTCGTTCCCGGCGGGGAAAGTTCCTTCCGATCCTTGCAATATCCTGGTTGGGCCAATGGCTGGGCGCAAAGTCGCAGATCCTGCTGGCGGCCATGGCGGGAGCCGGCGGGGCGGGAGCGGCGCCGGCCTCGTTGTGGGCGCTGGGCCTCTTCTTCCTGAAAGTCGGCGCCGTGCTCTATGGAAGCGGTTACGTGCTGGTCGCTTTTCTGCAGGGCGGCCTGGTTCAGGAATATGGCTGGCTGACGCAGCGGCAGCTTCTGGACGCCATTGCCATCGGTCAGTTCACACCCGGACCCGTCCTTTCCACCGCCACCTTCATCGGCTATCTGATTGCCGGAGCCGGCGGGGCGGCGGTGGCGACCACCGGCATTTTCGCTCCATCCTTCGTCTTCGTGGCCCTGGTCAACCCCTGGGTCCCCCGCCTTCGGAAGTCCCCCTGGACGGCTGCCTTTCTGGACGCGGTCAACGTCAGCGCCGTGGCGCTGATGGCGGCCGTCAGCGTGAAGCTGGGCCAGGCCACTCTCACCGCCTGGCCGGCCTGGCTCATTGCCTCGGTGGCCATCCTCATCGGTCTTCGCTGGAAAATCAACCTGGCCTGGATTGTGGTCGGGGGCGGGGTCCTGGGCTGGCTGTTATCTCTACTCACGGCCTGACCACAGACGATCTAGCGGCACAGATCCTCCTCCATCCTGTGAACATAGCCGTTGACAAGATATTTAGTCTTATCTAAACTTTATTTTAAGCTTGCAAAAGCTTGGGCAAACAGGCGGGCAATCATGCTTCCGAGCAAGGGATTCAGCCCGGTGGCTCGAGGGGGACAGAGAGTTGCGGCGGAGTGTCTCAGGCAGACTTTTCACGGGTGCTCCCGGGCAATCTTCCAGCCAGGAAAATCCCCTGTCGCCCGCGATCTCGTCGAGGCAGTTCCAATCAATGGTCTATTCAATCCTTCTGGGAGTTTTGTTGATTCTCGCGGTTCCCTGGCCGGCCGGGGCTCAGGCAACGGCACAATTGGGCGGAACCGTGGTCGATCCGCTTGGAGCCTCCGTGTCCGGAGCCACCGTTCGGTTGACCAACCTCCTGACCGGATTCGAGCGCCAAACCGCCACCGAATCGGATGGTTCCTTTCAGGTTCTCAACATTCCATTTCAAACCTACGAGCTGCAAGTAAGCCACTCCGGCTTCGCCACCCACACCGAGGCCGTCCATCTTCGCTCCAACCTTCCCGTCCTCACCCCTATCCGGCTCTCGCTGGCTACTCAGCAGGAGGCCATTGAGGTCTCTCTGGTAGAGCGAATGACGCTGATCGATACCGAGGCCACCGGAACCCGCACCGAGCTCAACCGCAAAGCCATCGAGGAGATGCCTGTCCAGGCCGGAGCCCGCGGGCTGGAAGGGATCCTGCTCACCTTGCCCGGTTTTGCCGCCAACGCCAACGGGGCTGTTCATCCGCGCGGGGCCCACAATCAGATGACCTATGTGATCGACGGCATGCCGATCAGCGATCAATTCACCGGTTCTTTCGCCACCTCGATCGATCCATCCATGGTGCAATCCCTTGAGCTCTACACGGGGGACATTCC
The DNA here is from genome assembly GCA_965198125.1 of Candidatus Versatilivorator sp. Classification (GTDB taxonomy): domain Bacteria; phylum Acidobacteriota; class Terriglobia; order Versatilivoradales; family Versatilivoraceae; genus Versatilivorator. The sequence goes on from CBDAOQ010000003.1 coordinate 1,630,253, forward strand.
TCCAGACTATGGCAGCAAGATTTCGGGAGTGGCCAACATCACCACCCATTCAGGCTTTGACGGGGGGGGCGATGCCTTCGGGATGCTCGAACTCGGTGGGGGACAGTTCGACACCGGCTCGGCGATCCTGCAGCTCGGCGGGGCCAGGGAAAACCTGGGCTACTTCGCCTCCGTCTCCGCGGTGAAGAGCAACCGCTTCCTCGACAGCCCCTCTCTCGATAATCTTCACAACGGCGGCAACGCCGAACGCGGTTTCCTTCGGCTGGACTCCCACGCCACCCCGAAAGACAATCTTCGGCTGAGCCTGCTGGCCGGACGCTCCTCCTTCCAGTTGGCCAACTTGAGGTCTCAGCATCGGAACAGCCAGCAACAGAGGCGCCACCTGCGCGATGCGGCAGTTTCACTGGGGTGGGTTCGGCTGATCTCCCCCTCGACTACCTTCGATTCCACCACCTCCTACCGAACCACGGTGGCCCAACTGTTCCCCAGCGCCGCAGACACCCCGGTGACGGCCTCACTGGCCCGGCATCTTTCGACCTTCTCCACCTTCAACCGCTTCAACATCCTGCGCGGCCGCCATCAATGGAGAATCGGATTCGACTACCAGTATTTTCCTGTCAGCGAGAATTTCTTCTTCGGAATCACCGACCCCGGCTTCAACCCTCCCGGGTCGCGGGATTTCAACCCCAACCTGGCTTCCTTCGACCTCACCCGAGGGGGGCATTGGTTCCGGTTTTCCGACAAGGGCGCCGGCCAACTGCAGACCTTTTTCCTTCAGGACCGTATCAAACTGGGCCGGTTCCAGCTCAACCTGGGCGGGCGCTATGACCGCTACCGCTTTGTGACGGTGGGAGCTCAACTCCAGCCGCGGCTCGGTCTGGCCTTTCACCTCAGAGAGACCGGGACCGTTCTGAGGGCTTCCTACAATCGGAACTATCAGACCCCGCCCAACGAAAATCTGCTGCTGTCCAACTCGGCCGCGGCCGGGCGCCTGGCCCCGCCGAATGTGAGGCGCGACCTGAACGGCGGCGTCATCCCGATCGGCCCACAGCGCCAGAACGTCTACGAGGTGGGGCTGCAGCAGAAACTGGCCGACCGGGCCAGCCTGAACGCGGTGTTCTACCACAAGGATTCCCGCGATCTGCAGGACAACGACAATTTCCTCAATACCGGGATCATCTTCCCGACCTCGCTGGCTGGCTCCAACGTCAACGGCTTCGAAACCCGTCTCACCCTTCCGGAAATTCGCCGTTTCAGCGGGTCGGTCAGCACCACCCACTATCACGTGGTCGTCACCCCGCCCTTTACCGGAGGACTCTTTCTGGGCAGCGCCGCGCTGGGCCTCTTGAGTGAGGGGCCTTTTGTGATCGACCACGACCAGAAACTGGCGGTCAGCGGTTTGCTGACCTACCGTCCGCGAAAGAACTGGTGGACGAGCTGGCAGGTTCGCCACGACAGCGGCCTGGTGCCCAACCCTTCCGACCCGGCCGAGGTGGCCCGGGATCCCGACTACTTTGACCAACTGCCCCTGGTAAACCTGTCCTCGGATCCCCCTCGGATGAAGGCCAGGACGATCGTGGACGCGACCGTCGGCTACAAGCACATTCGCGGCGACCGCCGCGTCTGGGACCTGGTTTTCCAGGCGGCCAACCTGACTAACCGGACGGCGCTCTACAATTTCCAGTCCGTCTTTGTAGGGACCCGCGTGGTGCAGCCCCGCACCTTGTCCGCCAAGGTCCGCTGGTACTGGTAACACTGACACGGCAGCGGATATATAATGGCTCCCGTCATGCATCCGGCGGTCCCGCGGCCATGCGGGGCGCCCGCCCTCAGAAGGGAGCCACGCTCATGAGCACCCCCCCCTACGATCCGAGTATCCTGCAAAACCTCCAGTGGCGCTGCATCGGCCCGCCGCGCGGCGGCCGGGTGGTGGCCGTGGCGGGTGACCCCGTGGAACCCATGACGGCCTATTTCGGAGCCGTGGCCGGCGGAGTGTGGAAAACCACCGACGGAGGCACCTACTGGGAAAACGTCTCCGACGGCTTCTTCAACACCTCCTCCATCGGCGCCCTGGCGGTGGCCCCCTCGGACCCCAACGTCATCTACGCCGGCACCGGAGAAACCACCATTCGCCTGGACGTTTCCTACGGGGACGGAGTCTACAAGTCCACCGATGCCGGCAAGACCTGGACCCACCTGGGACTCGAAGAGACCCGCCATATCGGCGAAATCCGGGTCCATCCGCACAATCCCGACCTGGTCTACGTGGCTGCTCTGGGCCACGCCTTCGGCCCCAACCCGGAACGGGGTGTCTACCGCTCCAAGGACGGCGGACGCACCTGGGAACAAGTGCTCTACCGCAGCCCCAAGGCCGGTGCGGTGGATCTGGCCATGGACCCCAACAACCCTCGGCTGCTCTATGCCTCCATCTGGGAGACCTGCCGCAATTTCTGGTCTCTCTCCAGCGGCGGGCCCGACAGCGGCCTTTTCAAATCCACCGACGGAGGCGACACCTGGACCGAGATCAGCGACAAACAGGGGCTGCCCAAGGGAATCAAGGGCAAGATCGGCGTGGCCGTCTCGCCGGCGCAGTCGGACCGGGTCTGGGCGATCATTGAATCGGAGCAGGAAGGCCTCTACCGGTCGGATGACGGCGGACAGGAGTGGCAGCGGGTCAGCGACAACCGCGACCTGATGCACCGGCCTTGGTACTACTGCCACGTCTTCGCCGACCCGCGGCACGCCGACACCGTCTACGTCACCAACCTCAAGATGTGGAAATCCACCGACGGCGGCTGTCGCTTCGAGCAGGTGACCACACCCCATGGAGATAACCACGACCTGTGGATCGACCCGAGCGATCCCCGCCACCTGGTTCAGGGGAACGACGGGGGCGCCTGCATCTCCTTCAACGGCGGCCGGAGCTGGTCGACCATCTACAACCAGCTCACCGCACAGCTCTACCGCATCGACATCGACAACCAGTTCCCCTACCGGGTCTACGCCACCCAGCAGGACAATGCCAGTATTTGCGTTCCCAGCGCCACCGAGTACGGCGCCATCGCCTGGAGCCACTGCTACTCCCCCGGTACCGGTGAGAGCGGATTCATCGCCGTCCACCCCGAGAACCCCGACATCGTCTATCTGGGAGCGATAGGGAGCTCCCCGGGGGGCAACGGCGTGTTGCAGCGTTACGATCGCAAGACCGGGCAGATCCGCCTGGTGAACGTCTGGCCCGAGGAGTCGACGGGCTGGGCGCCCAAGGACCTCAAATACCGATTTGCCTGGACCTATCCCATCGCCATTTCGCCCCATGACCCCGGCGTGCTCTACGCCGGCGGAAACATCCTTTTCCGCAGCCTAGACGGCGGCAGCAGTTGGGAAGCCATCAGTCCGGACCTGTCGCGGAACGACCCCAGCAAGCTGGAGGCTTCCGGGGGACCCGTCACCAAGGACGCCAGCGGTGCCGAAGGGTACGCCACCCTCTCCACCTTCGTGGAGTCGAAGCACCAGCCCGGCGTGTTCTGGGCGGGCACCGACGACGGACTGGTCCATCTCTCCCGAGACGGCGGCGGCCATTGGGACAACATCACCCCGCCCGACCTGCCGGATTGGGCCTACCTGGGTTGCCTGGAGGTCTCCCCCCACCACCCGGCCTCGGCCTATGTCTCCGCCACCCGCTACAAGCTGGACGACTACCGTCCCTACCTCTACAAGACCGAGGACTACGGCCGGAGCTGGCGCAGCATCGCCGGGGACTTCCCCCGGGACCAGATCACCCGCGTGGTGAGAGCCGACCCCGTCCGTCCGGGCCTGCTTTTCGCCGGTACCGAGACGGGGGTCTTCGTCACCTTCGACGACGGGGAGCACTGGCAGCCGCTACGGAGCAATCTCCCGGTGGCGCCGGTCTACGACCTCAAGATCAAGGACTCCGACCTGGTGGCCGGCACCCACGGGCGTTCCTTCTGGATCCTGGACGACTTGACGCCCTTGCGCCGGCTGGACCCCGAAGCCGCCGGGTCCGCCGCCGGCCTGTTCCCGCCCCGCCCCACCTTCCGCAGCCGGCTGAACTGGAGCGTCAACATGTTCGCCGACAAGGGCAAGAACTACATGTTGGGCCTGGGCGGCAACGCCTGCTACTACCAGGACGAGACCCCGGAGGGCGAAACGGTCCGCCGCTACCTGGACGCCGGCCAGAACCCTCCTCCAGGGGTCATCATCTATTACCTGTTGGCGGAGGCGCCCGGCCGGTCCATCTCCCTGACCTTTCTCGACGACGCCGGCCGGGAGATCAAGACCTTCACCAACAAGCCGGAGGAGTCGGAGGAATCCGGCGGTGCGGAAGCCTCCTCCAAAGCGGACCGCTACCTCACCGCCCGTCCCGGACTGAACCGTTTCGTCTGGGATATGCACTACCCAGACGCCGAGAAAGTGGAGGAACGAGAGAAAGACCAATCCACCCTCTTCGGCACGCGAGAAAAGAGCGGCAACGGTCCCCTGGCCCCTCCCGGCGCCTATGGGGTCCGTCTGACCGCGGGCGGCCGGACCTGCACCGAAGACTTCGAGATCCTCAAGGACCCCCGGGTGGAGGCCACGCCCGAGGACTTGCAGGCGCAGTTCGAGTTGTGGAGCAAAATTCGGGACAAGCTGTCGGTGACCAACCGGGCCATCAACCACACCCGCCGGCTGCAAGGGCAACTGGACGAGTGGTCGCGGCGCGCCCAAAAGCTGAGTCAGGCGGACGGGGAGCGGTCGGGTCCTGTCTCCGAAGCGGCCAAGGCCCTTGGGGCGCAACTGGATTCCATCGAAAACGCCTTGATCCAGACCAAGGACAAGACTCCCTTCGACCGGCTGCGCAACCCCAACCGCCTGAACGCCAAACTGGGCGGACTGGTGGCCGTGGTGGGCATTGCCGATGCCGCCCCGCCCAGGCAGGCCTACGACGTTTTCGACCACGTTTGCGCCCAGATCGACGTTGAGATCGCCCGGCTGCGGGAGTTGTGCCAGGGCGAGGCGGCATCCTTCAACCAACTGGTCCGCGACGCGGGATTACCGGCCCTGGAAATCGAGTAGGGAGCATTTGTCACCGGGGGGTTGCACTCTTGAGAAGAGTGCAGGGAGTGAGGGTCGTGTTTAGCCGGGCCCACGCCGTGCCGTGCGGATCATTCCAGGAAAAACGGGCGATCGTTGATGAAGACGAACCACGAATGGACACGAATAAACACAAATAGGCCAGCAGACAGATGGACCCCCCTCAACGACAAGCGGCACCCCAATGCGTCTGCAATCTGGTGCCCTTGGTGTGACGCTGTCATGGGATGAAGGCTTCCTGGGAGCGCGGGCGTCCCGCCCGCACCAAGCCCGGCACAGCCTCGGCCATTTCCCCCACTTGGATCGACCGGGAAGAGCGCCATGGCTCTCCTTCGGCCTGGCCGCTGCGGTTCCCGCCGGCAGGGTGGCTGCCTGCAGCATCGCACTGAAGCTCAGCGGCTGCCAAAGGGACAGGATGCGGCCTGGCCGCCCGCGCTCCCAGGCGATGCCGCCCCGGCGGTGCGGTGGGGGGTGTCAGGCGGACGCCTGGCTGGGGTTCGATTATAGGTCGGTTTTCAGCTCAGGGAGATACCGGGGGCGGATTCATTCCCCGTGAAGGCAGGAAGGGATGGGCGGCCACCTGACCTTGGAAGGACTCGGCCCAGCGCCCGGGAATGGCCAGACCGCAGTCCGGACAGCGGCCCTGGGGAGTCAGTTGGTACCCCAGGATCAGGTAACCGAACCGCTCGATCAGCAGGGTCCGGCAATCCGGGCAACGCGTGTTCTCCAAATCTCCCACCCGACCTGGCCGGTTACCGGCGTAGACGAAGCGCAACCCCTCTTCCTTCCCAATTTCAGCCGCCCGCACCAGCATCTCCGCGCTGGTATTGTCCGGTTCGGTCATCTTGTAGTCCTGGTGAAATGCCGTCACATGCCAGGGAATATCGGGAGACACGCCTGCCAGGAAGGCGGCAAGGCGCCGGACTTCATCCTCTGAATCGTTGAAGCCCGGAATCAGCAGGGTCACGATTTCCAACCAGAAGCCTTGTCGGAACAGGCTGCCGATGGTCTCCAGGATCGGCTGCAGCCGTCCCCCCAATCTGCGGTACTGGCGGTCGCGGAAACTCTTCAGATCCACCTTGTAGAGGTCCACCCAGGGCCTCAGGTAGTCCAGCACCTCCGGCGTGCCGTTGCCGTTGGAGACGAAGCCGGTAATCAGGCCCTCCTTGCGGGCCTCCCTGAACACCGCCACCGCCCACTCGCTGGTGATCAGAGGCTCGTTGTAGGTGCTGACGATCACCCGGGCCCGTTGCCTTACGGCCGCCCTGGCCAGCGCCTGGGGCGTGGCTCTGCGAGGCGGCGCCACTGCCGCCGGATCTCTCAGGGCCTGAGAGGTCACCCAGTTCTGGCAGTAGCCGCAGTGCAGGTCGCAGCCCAGCATTCCGAAACTGTAGGCCAGCGCCCCGGGGTAGGCGTGAAAGAACGGCTTCTTTTCGATGGGGTCGCACTGGACCCCTCCGACGTAACCCCAGGGAACCAGCAACTTGCCGCCCCGGTTGAAGCGGACCTTGCAGACGCCGACGTGCCCCTCGGGTATGGGGCAACAGTGCCCGCAGGCATAGCAGCGGATGCGTTTCTCATCCAGCCGCTCCCAGAGCTCGCCCTCCTTCACCTTCTGCTTCAAAGTGTTCTGCAAGCTGTACATCAGGCCTCACCGCCGGTTCGAGGGCGCGCCGGAGAGTGTGCACATCCAACGTGACTGGTCGTCACCGCTGCCAGGAATCGTACTCCGGCTCCAGAGCGCTGGCCATCGAAACCGGTTCTCCTTCAGCCGGCACCCGGGACGATACCAGGGGGGCGGAAAGATACTGTCTCAAAGTCGGTCTCGGTGATGATGGTCATGGAGCAACTCGTCCCGCTTTTGGGATATCAGCGATAGGCTCCTGGGTTACGTAGTACGGAGCCGCTGGCGGCTATCAAATCGCCACCTCTCGGTAATCGCCAGGCTGCATTTGGCTGACGGCCTCCCGTATCGCGTAGATCCTGGATTGCATGCGAGGCCATGAAGTCGACAGCAGTACAAGCACTGCCGGTTGCCGAGGGGCAAGATTCTGTTGATGACGCAACTGTTGATCCGTGGTGATGAGCAGTTCCTAGCCCCCATCTTCGGCTTGGTCCAGCAACTCGCCGTTACGGACGTTGGACCAGCCCATCTCGAAGGCGGTGTCGACTGAGTGCTCGTCCAGGTAACGCCGGAGAGGAGCGGGAACGCCCTGGTCAAACAAGATCCTCAAGAGCGTACCCCACCCGCCAACGAACTCACTTCGTGGGCAAGAACAGCTTCCACCTTCCGGCCATCAACGCCGGGAAACCACTCAAGGAACTGTTCCACCGTCGCGCCGTCCTTGAGATTCTCGAACAGGGCGGACACCGGCACTCGCGTCCCACGAAACACCCAAGCATCACTGAGCTTATCCGGGTCGTGTTCAACCGCGGAGCATTTCTCCCAGTCTGTCATTGGGTTACCTCACTTGCATTAACGCTATGGCGGTTTCAGCTTCGGCTTTGGTGGGGATTGTCATGGTTGCCTCCGACCTTGGATAGTTAGCTTATAGCAACACTGGGCGGTTCAAGCCGCTTTGTTCGAAACTTTGTGGGACAGCAGTGATAGCGGATTGAACCGCAATCCAGGCACTGGAGTCTTATGGGACGTTGTAGAATTATTGGAATTACTTGGCCCGGCCATCCTGAAAGACCGTGTCGATATCGGGGAAGCTCCATGCCCCGCAGCATGACCCGTGCAGCGTCCCCAGGCCTCCAGCGGGTGATCTCCTCCGGTCAGCCAAGGCTCGAAAGCTGAACAAGGTTGTTCCGGTAATTCAACAACGTCCCTTACTACTGCCTTATGATGTGCGATCCGGAGGGAAGGCCCCGGTTCCTCCCCGTCCCCGGATCATTCGAAACTCTCAGAGTCGCTGGTGCTTTCTCCCAGAGGAGCGGGCCGGTCGGGGCGCCGGTCGGCGGGCGGCTTGGCCGGCGGGCGGCGAACCTCCGGCCTCGGGGCCGGAGGCTCCACCTTTCTCCGGGCTTGAGGCTCCGCCCCTGTGGACTCCAGGCCCTTTTCCTCCAGGACTTCGCTGATCATGGCCTTGATCTCGTGGGAATCGGCGCCGGCCGACCGGGTGGCGAAGGCCTTGCTGGCCTCGCCGAAATAGAGGGAGCGGTGGGGGAAGGGAATCTCGATGCCCAACTCGTCGAACTTCTTCTTGATGCGGCGATTCATCTCCCGGCCGACCATCCACTGCTTGATGGGTGCGGTCTTGATGCGAGCCTTGATCATGACGGCGGAATCGGCGAACTGATCCACCCCCATCACTTGCAGCGGAGCCAGAATGAAGGATCGATAGGTCTCCTCCTGCATCATTTCGTCGGCCAGTTCCTTGACCACCGCCGAGACGTGGTCGGTATCCTCCTTGTAGGCCACACCGATGTTGAAGACATAGTAGGAATATTCCTGGGTCATGTTGGACAGGGTGGTGATGGTGCCGTTGGGAAAGACGTGAACGGTACCGTCCAGGCTTCGCAGCACGGTGGTCCTCAGGTTGATCTGCTCCACCAACCCCCCGGTGCCGTTGATGATAGCCACGTCGTTGATCCGGACCTGGTTCTCGAGCAGCATGAACAATCCCGAAATAACATCCCTTACCAGGTTCTGAGCCCCGAAGCCGACGGCCAGCCCCGCGACCCCCGCGCCGGCCAGCAGCGGCCCCACGTTGAAGCCGGCTTCCTCCAGGGCCATCATGAAAACCACCACCCAGATCACCACCACCACCGTCTTTCGGAAAATACCCCCCAACGTGGCCGCCCGTTTCTCCAGCTCGAGGTCCGGCTCGTGCCGGCGGGCCTGCATGACCCTGACCAACCGCATCCGCACCCTGGGCACATAGCGGTGGATCACGCGGGAGGCGACCCAGGCCATCAGAAGCAGGCCCACAATTTTGAGGCCTGCACCCAGGAAGTGATTCCCGTACTCGCCAAATCGAGTCCAATCCATCAATGGAGCACCTCCTCAGTTCCCGTCTCAGCGGTGGAAGCGGCTGCCGGAAGCACCGCCGGGCGCCATCGGGACCGAGCTCAAACGGATCTGCGCTGAGAACCGTGAGCGATCCGGGCGCCCTGGATGCCAGCAAGGGGAAGCCCGGCGTTTAAGTTTCGCTGCCGGAATCATCCGTCAGCTCATTATCCAGAACGGCCAGCACTTCCTCGGCATCCGAGGCCTGGTCCTCGGGAACGTGGATTCTGGCTCCGAAGCCATGGCGGCTGAGGCCTCCCCCGAAGGGACCCAGCGGCAACAGCGACGAGGCTTCCTCGCCCTGCACCGTATAGTCGATGCCGGCATCCTCCAGCACCGACTTGACGACCATCAGCAGAGACACGTCGGTGGTCTCGAAAACCATCACCCAGCGCTGCGGTCCGGACTCTTGGTCGCTTGTCACCGGAGAATTCACCTGACAGATTTGGACGCCGTGAGCTGCTTCATGCCCTTGTGCTAGAATGAACCCCTATATTAGCCCGCATTTCTCACCGGGTCGCTGGATATGTTATGAAAGACTGTTTGTAGCCGTACCTTATTGGCCCTTTTTTGAGGACCTGCGGCTACAGAATGTGCTGGGCGGACGCTGGCTTGTCTTTTTCCCTTCAGCGCGCACATGCTCCCTCGAATGGTGTTCCGGCTACGCTCTTCGGTCACGAGCACGCGCTGAAGGGAAAAATCCGGCGCCATGATCACGCCCCCGGTGAGAAATGCGGGCCAGGTGGAAAAACGCCCGAGTTCAACCGAAAAACCGGGGACCTGGTTTGAGTCCGAGAACCCTTTCCATCCTCCTCCTCATGTTGTCTGCCGGCCCTGCCCAAGGGCTGGCGGCCAGCGCCCCCTTGGCCGAAAAAGCCCGGGCCGTCCTGCAGCAGCATTGCCTGTCCTGCCACGGGGAGGCGCGCATCTCGGGCCTGGACCTCCGGCAGCGGGAGTCCCTGCTCAAGGGTGGCGACAGCGGTCCCGCCATTGTTCCCGGGCATCCCGAAGAGAGCCTGCTTTACCGGGCCGTCCTCCAGACCGGAGAGTTGAAAATGCCGGCGGGCGGCGCTCTCTCGCCGGAGGAAGTGGAGGTCCTGAGAGATTGGATCCAGGCAGGGGCTCCCTGGGAGGAGGACCCTCACGGTCCGGACGAACTTTCCTCCTGGTGGTCGTTTCAAGGTTTGGGCGACCCCACGGCGCCCGGCGTGCGCAATGCGGACTGGGTCCGGACGCCGGTGGATGCCTTCGTCCTGCACAAGCTGGAGGAAAAAGGCCTGGGGCCGGCGCGCCGCGCCGGCAAGCTGACGCTGCTAAGGCGCGCCAAGTTCGACCTGCACGGCCTGCCTCCCACGGAACGGGAAATCGAGCAATTTCTCGGCGACAAGGCTCCCGGGGCCTTCGCCCGCCTGGTGGACCGCCTGCTGGCCTCGCCCCGCTACGGGGAGCGCTGGGGGCGGCACTGGCTGGACATCGCCCGCTACGCCGATTCCAGCGGCCTGGACGAAGACATCACCATGCCCTATGCCTGGCGCTACCGGGACTATGTGGTGGACAGCTTCAATCGGGACCTTCCCTACGATCGTTTCGTGAAGGACCAGATCGCAGGAGACCTCTACCCCTCAAGCCGGCCTGGGCACCCCAACGTTCGAGCCCTGCTGGGGACCGGGTTTCTGGCGATCGGACCCCGCGCCATCGCCCAGCAGGACAAGACCAAGATGGTCTACGACCTGGTGGACGAGCAGATCGACACCCTCTCCAAGACTTTCCTGGGACTGACCATCGCCTGCGCTCGCTGCCACGACCACAAGTTCGACCCGATTTCGACCAAGGACTACTACTCCCTGGCTTCCATCTTCGCCAGCACCCGCAGCTTTTCCGTCCTCATACCGCCCGACAAGAAGCCGCCCTTCGTGTCCAAGTTCTACTTCGAGCCCCTGGTTCCCAAGGAGGTCCACCAGCGCTACCAGAGCCACCAGGACAAGATCAAGGGGCGGGAGTCGCTGATCGAGTCGCTGGTGCTGACAGGAGTCGCCGGGAATCTCGAAGAAAAGCTCTATCCCCTTCTGGCCGAATACATGCTGGCGGCCCGGCGTGTTTACCTGCAAGGCGAGTCCCTGAAGCAGGTGGCGGACGCGGAGGATCTGGACCCGCAACTGCTGCAGCGCTGGATCGAATACCTCCAACCGGGCAACGCCTTTCGTCCCTACCTGGAGAAGTGGCACCGGGCCGAGTCCTCCGAGCTCGCCAGGGTGGCGGAGGAATACCAGGATCTCTTCGACAGGTTGTCCGGAGAGTGGCACCAGCGCCTGCGGCAATGGAAGCAGAAGGTGGAGGTGGCCGTTCGGGAGGGCAAGGCCCCCCGCAAGAAACCGGCCTTCTTTGACGGGTTCATCACCGTGGAGGGTCGCTTTTTCAACTCGGTGATCAGTCCTCCTCCCAAGGCCGAGGGGACCAAGGCGGATAGCGGACCCTTCGGGATTCAGGAAGAGGACAGGGAAAAGCTGCTGCCCAAGGAGACCCGGGACCGCATCGCCGAACTGAGAAAAGAAGTCGAGCTTCTGGAGGAGTCCTCCCCTCCGGAGCCACCCCTGGCTTCCGCCGTGGCCGAGGGGGAACCCGTCGACCAGAGGGTGTTCGTCCGTGGCAGCTACCAGACACCCGGTGACTTGGTAGCGAAAAAGTTCCCGGTGGTGCTGGCCGGAAGCCGGCAGACGCCCATCACTCAGGGCAGCGGGCGCAGGGAGTTGGCCGAGTGGTTGACGCAACCGGACCATCCCTTGACCAGCCGGGTGATGGTCAACCGCATCTGGCAGTGGCACTTCGGCGAGGGCCTGGTGCGCACTCCCAACAACTTCGGCACCACCGGGGAAAAGCCCACCCATCCTCGGTTGCTGGATTACCTGGCGCGCCGGTTGGTTGAGAGCGGGTGGTCCACCAAAGCCATGCACCGGTTGATGCTGCTGTCCAGCACCTACCAGCAGAGCAGCCAGGCCTCCTCCGGGACCATGGAATCGGACCTGGACAATCGGCTATGGTCCCGAGCCAGACGCCGCAGGCTCTCGGTGGAGGAAATGCGGGACGCCTTCCTGGCGCTGGACGGTTCGCTGGACCTGACCATAGGAGGTTCGCTGGCCTCCCGGAAAATGGACTATGCCCAGAAGGGTCCGGAACAGGCTTTTCATCCCAACGAGACCCGCCGTCGCAGCCTCTACGTTCCGGTCATTCGCAACAAGATTCCCGGCGTGATGAAGCTGTTCGACTTCGCCAACAGCTCCTCGAGCTCGGCAAGGAGGACCGAGAGCAACGTCGCCACCCAGGCGCTCTACATGATGAACAGCGAGAACGTGGCCGATCGGTCGCGCTCCCTGGCCAAGCATTTGACGGCGGCCGATGAGGAGGACTCCGGGCGTGTCCGCAGAGCCTATCTCATCACCCTGACCCGGCAGCCCACTCCGCGGGAGGTGGAGGAGTCCCTCGCCTACTTGCGGAACTATCCGATGGGTTCGGGGACGGACGGCGACTCCCGTCTGGACGCCTGGCAGAGCCTCTGCCGGATTCTGATGACCTCCAACGAATTCAACTTTGTCAACTGAGGCAACCATGAATCGGCCATCCCGACCCATTTCCCGCCGCGCCATGCTGCGCGGAACGGCCTGCGGATTCGGAGCCCTGGGACTGCAGGCTCTGCTGGCTCAGGACGCCGGATTGCTGGCCGGCTCCGCGCCTCACAATCCGCTCGCTCCCAGGCTTCCCCACTTCAGCCCCCGGGCCAAGCGGGTCATCTTCGTGTTCATGCACGGCGGCCCTTCCCAGGTCGACACCTTCGACCCCAAGCCCCGGCTGGAGACGGATCACGGCAAGCCCATCCCCTTCAAGCTGTCGCTCCAGTTCTCTCCCGAGGATCTGGGCGGACTGATGAAGTCGCCCTTCGCCTTCCGCCGCTACGGTGAGAGCGGCATTCCGGTCAGCGATCTCTTTCGACAGGTGGGAGCCCACGCCGACGAGCTCTGCGTGATTCGCTCCATGGTGGGCGAGGGAGTGGACCATGGGGCGGCCCTGCTCCAGCTCAACACCGGCACGCTCAACTTCACCCTGCCCAGCATGGGGTCCTGGATCTTCTACGGCCTGGGGACCGAGAATCAGAATCTGCCCGGTTATATCGAAATCAAGCCCTCCTATTACCACGGCGGGGCCAGGAACTGGCATTCCGGCTTTCTGCCGGGCGCCTATCAGGGCACGCCCATCGGCAACGACACGGTCAAGGTGCCTGACATCCAGGACAACCCCATCGAGCACCTGACCAGCGGGAACCTGACCTCCGAGCAGCAGCGCTACGAGCTGGAGATGCTGCAAAAGATCAACCGGCGCAACGCCCTGGACAACGATTTCGATCCCAAGCTGGAGGCTCGCATTCAGTCATTCGAGCTGGCCTTCCGCATGCAGATGGACGCCCCGGAAATCCTGGATATCAAGGGGGAATCGGAAGCCACCCGCAAGCTCTACGGTCTGGACGACAAGCGCACCCACGACTATGGCTGGCAGTTGCTGCTGGCCCGCAGGCTGGTGGAGAAAGGTGTCCGGGTGGTGCGCTGCTGGCACAGCTACAAGTGGGACCAGCATAGCGACCTGGCTCGGCTGCACGCCCAGAACGCCCGCGAGGTGGACAAGCCCATCGCCGGACTGTTGACCGACCTCAAGGCCCGCGGGCTGTTGCAGGATACGCTGGTGGTGTGGGGAGGCGAGTTCGGACGCACGCCCTTTGCCCAGCACGACGGCCGCGACCACAACCCCTACGGATACACCATGTGGATGGCCGGCGGTGGGGTGAAGCCCGGAACCATCTACGGGGCCACCGATGAATTCGGTTATCACGCCGTGGAAGACCGCATGCACATCCACGACCTGCATGCCACCATCCTCCACCTGCTCGGCCTGAATCACGAGACCCTTACCTACCGCCATGGGGGCCGCGACTTCCGCCTGACCGATGTCCACGGCGTGGTCGCCCAAAAAATCATGGCATGAGCCATGGGGCCGGCCGAGCCCGGCTGCAGCTGACTCCTCCCGCCGGGTTATCCCCCACCCAGGTCATGACCGAACGCGAGATCCTGATCAAAGCCGTCGATCGGGCCGTAGCCCAGGGTTGGCTGGGAATTCGGGACGAGGGCTATCGTTACGACGGGGTGGTACTCCACCAGGGGACGGTTCGGGTCAACGCCTCCCGGCTGGACAGCAAGAGCTGGCTTTTCAACCACCCCGACCGGATGCTGCTTTCCGAAGAGTTCGCCGAAGCCTTTTTCGGCAGCGACCCCCACCAATGGATCGCTCTGGTCCACTGTGCCCGATGCTGGGTGGAATTCGAGTCCACCGACACCGCGTGCTGCTGGCAGTACCACCTGGACCAACTTCTCCTGGCTCCTCAACCCCTCAAATATCTGAAAGCGTTCCTCTGACTTGCGCTGCGGCGGCTCGGCGCCACCCCCCACCGCATCAGCCTTCGCCTTTCGGGTCGGCTTCTGCGATTCTCCTCAAAGGGAGAGTGATCCGGCATCTCCTGGGAGCGCGGGCGTCCCGCCCGCATCCTGAACCTGCCGATGATTCCACCCCCGCCTCCGGACCCGGGCGCAAACCACAAACATCCTTGACACCATAAACCGGAAACAGGGTTTACATCCTGCCAAGCAATGGGGCAAGGAGCCTTGTGCAGGCCTCAAGATCACTCCCCCCTGGAGGGGGAAGTCGGCAAGACCGGGGCGAAGCCCGCGGTCGAGCCGGTGGGGGGGCCAGACACCACGCTCCGTGAGTGATTTTCAGCGGCCCGTTGGCGGCGGCGTTCGAGCGCTTGAGGGCTTCCGGCAGGTCTCATGGCGCACCTTCTGCCGATCGCAGAGCACGTATACGGTGCAGGCGCCACTAGTCTGCCACTTAGCGAGTGAGGCAGCGTGGGGTCCCAACAGCCCCTGGCTATCCCAGGGACTCCTGCTGCGCCTCGGATTGGCGGGACTTGTCCTGGAGGTCGTAGAGGGAGACAAATTTTCCGGGAAAGGTGGGAATGGGGAACTCGTTCATGTCAAAGCGAGCCAGGCTGAGAGGGCGTCCCCGGACCAGGCGGACGTAGGCTTCGCTTGAGGTCGTGCTCTCGCCGTCGTAAATGCGGAAGGCGTCGGCGGCCCGATAGCTCAGAATGAGGGTTCGCCGCGGCCGGGACGAGGTGTTGGGCGCCGAGGCATGCGGAGCCATGCAGTGCAGGAAGATGGCGGTTCCGGCTCCGCCCTCCACAAACACCGCCCCGGAGCCATCCACGGGTTCGGTAACCCGTCCCTGGAACAAGCCGTCCCGCGTGTGGCTCAGCAAGGGCACGGTGTGGCGCCCGGGGATGATCTTCAGGCAGCCGTTGCTTCGGCTGGCGTCGTCCAGATAGAACAGGACCGCCAGCGAGTCCCGGTTGGTCAGAGGATAGTAGGAAAGGTCCTGGTGCCACTCCACCACCGAGCCTACGTCGGCGGGCTTCATGTTGATCTTGCTGTACTGGATCAGCAGGTCGGGCCCCAGAAGCTGCTCCACGCAGTCCAGCAGCCTGTCCGAATGCGAAAGGCGGCCGAATTCGGGAAAGTGGTGGCAGGGCTGGTAGATCCGCCTCACCCGGTTCCCCTCGGGGGGCTGGGCCGGTTCCATTTCCATCAGGGTGGTGTCGTGGCGGGCCAGGGTGTTCCCGGCGCAGATCCCCTCGATTTCTTCCCGGAATCGGTCGACCTCGCCTTCCGGCAAAAACCCCTGGCAGACGGTAAAGCCGTCGGTGCGGTATTGGCGGACCTGCTCTGGGCTCAGCATAGTTTCCTCCGTTGCCAATGAGTTAGGCTACAGGCAGTACCCGGTCGAGGGCAAGCAGGATCCGAAGCGCGGGCTTGCTGCCGGACCCTCAACGGGTTCCCTGACGTTGGGACCCTTCCAGCTTCCAGCGCTGGCGCAGTTGCTCGTAGATCCGCCTGGCCTCGGCCACCCTTTCCAACAGTTCGGGTCCCTGCTCCGCCAGTCGCCTGGTCTCCCACCATGCGGTTCGTTCATCTTCGCCCTGGGGCTCATCGGTGACTTCGTCGCCATGGATCGACCGGGCCCGGGCCACCAGCCGTTCCACCTCGTCCAGGCTGTCCAACCGGGTGGCAATCAGCCGCTCCACCCGATCGTAGTTCCAGAAACGCAGCGGTTTGCGAACCACGTAGACCGGGGTGGTGTGGGCTTGAGAGCCATCGGCGCCTTCGGCCCGGGCCGCGATCCAGTAGCCGTTTTCCCCATCAAGCTCGAAAGAGAGTCGGAGCTCGTGTTCGGCCGGATAGTCCGGCTGGATGTGGCGAATGACCTGGCCGTGGCGCACGATCTCCAACCGGGAAGGCCGGGATCGCCCGGGATGGCCCCAGGCCCGGGCACGGACCCGGATCTTCCGGCCCTTTTCCACCGGGAGCTCCTCGCCCGGCATGGCTCCCCCGACCTCGAGTTCCAGCATGGGGCCGTTGGTGACGAAGGTCCGCCCCTGGCCCACGGCTTCAAACCAGGCATCGCCGTCACCCGCCTCCGGAGCGTGGGCGTACATTCGGACCTCTCCCACCGTCCCCGCAAAGGGTACGTCCGACCCGGCGGCGGCCGTCAACTTGAAGCCGAGATCCAGAAATTCATAGTAGAGATTGGTGCCCAGGATGCCGATCTGCATCAACTCCAGGAAGTCGACCTTGTTCTTGGGAACGTTGATGCTCATGTCGCGGTGCAGTTGGGGATAGGTTCGGTACACGTGAGCGTAGCCCGTCAGGCCCCCCTGCCGGCGGACCCGGTCGAACATCCAGTCGTAGAGAAAGTATCGGTCGGGGTTTCGCACCAGGCTGGTGGTGTTCATGGCCAGGACGTGACCCAGCCGGAAGCGGGCGCCGGTGCGGGGGCACTCCTGTCCGGGCGAAAGGACATGGTCGGCGGAGACCACGCGGTGTTTCCTGCCGAACCCTCGCTGCCGGAACCAGGTCCTGTTGATATCCCCCATCTCCACCACGTTGGCCAGGTAAAGGTCCTCGGCCTGCACCCAGGTCATCAAGCGCTGGGCGTCCTCCTCGCTGAGCAGGCGAAAATGGACGTGATCGTCCCCCGAAAACCATCCCAGCTTGCGCATGTCGACCCAGCGCCGCGGCCGGTAGGTTCGTTCCAGCCGTTCTCCAGGCTTCAAGGTGATGGTGTCGAACAGGGGAAGGTGCTCCAGCCCTCGACGAATGGCGATCTCCCATTCTCCGGGCGGCAGGGCCATGTCGAAGGGGCCGGGGACGCACCAGTAGTCGCCCCGCAGGCGTCCGGGCAGATTGGTGGAAAGCTGGCTGCTTCCGTGGCCTTCGAACTGCTCCACCAGGTCCAGGGCATTGCTGGGCCGATAGTCCTGGCCGTTCAGCTTCCAGACCAGCCGGACCATGGCCGGCGTCTCCAGGCCGGTGTCGTCCGAAAGCACCCGAACCTTCAGCCGGGCCGGAGTGGGCGCCTTGACCTCCAGTGGAAGCCGAACCGGCTCCCCCGATTCCCTTTGCAGCTCGACCACCAGCGAGGTCCGCTGGCTGGGAATGCCGCTCAGACTCAGCAGGACCCAGGTGGTGGCCTGGGCGGCCGCCTCGATTCGGATGGGCTCGACCGCCTGCAGACCCGAGAGGGCATGGTTCTGCAGGAGGTAGCGCGTCTCATTCCGCCCGTTTACCACCTGAAGCAACAGAGCCCCCACGTTGCCGGGCAGCTCGATCGGTTCCATCATGGTGGTCTCGGGAAGCCCCTGCCTCAAGTCGAGCCGTATCAGGCCGGGGCAGGTATCCAGGAAATGGACCAGGGCGAAGCCGGCCGGCCAGGAGGGCCGCTGGGCCCGGTCAGAGGGTTCGGCCGCGGTTGTCCCGCGCCCGGGCCTGGCCCGTTCGCGCTCGGCGGCTTCAGTCAACCGATACTCTCGGTAGGTGGCCTCCAGCCGGTTTCTGGCCTCGTCGTCGAACAGGTAGGGGTGTTTCCGCAGCAGGACACTCACCAGCTCCCCAATGTCAGCCGTCCTGCTCCCGGGTTGGGCCAGCCCCGCGCCCGGACCGATCCAAAGGCATCCCGCCAGCACCGGCAGCAGCAACCGGCCCGGACGAGGCCGGGGACGGGACCGTTTTCTTGCAGGGGTTGTCTTGATAGTGACGGTTAACCGCACGCTACCTCCGAGGCCGACCTTCAGCCGCGATTCCGCCAGGTGGCAAGGAATCCGCCTGCCGGATGACCGGGGCCGCCCGGGGGCACAACTCCAGGCGGAACCTTCTGGCGTTCCGCGGACCGAAAAAGCAGGTTCGCCCCCGGACCAGCCCGCCCGAGCGTTCCTGACTCCGAACCTGCAGAGAGCAGAGAGCCGGGGCCTCCGGCCAGAGACGGTCCTCCAGGTCCACCGGCCCGGCTCGTCTCATCCGGTCGTCAAGCCTGGCGACGTAGGATGCCCTCACTCGCAACGGATGCGCCCCTGCCGCCTCATTCTCCAGAAGATCCACTTCGGGAGGATGCAGGGTGGCCAGGTCGATCTTCCGCGTCCCGGCCGAGATCCACAGGCCCGCTTCAAGAGTGTCCAGAATCTCGACCAGATATCGCCGGGTCTCCCCGGCCTGGATCAGTCCGTCGCCGTCCGCATCCAGCCGCCGGCGCTCCCGTTGTGCGAAAACGGAATGAAAGGTCAACTCCACCGTCACATCCAGGTGGGAGGCTCCCACCGTGGCCACGATGTGGTGCTGCACCACCCGGCCCAGCACCCCGTGCCCCGGCAGCCGCTCCAGCGGCGCCAATGTCCAGCACAAGAGACCCACCAGGATGATTCCTCTTTTCAAGGCTCTGTTCCTCCACTCCGACCAAGAGTCTTCAATCCAGTCAGTTTATCCCAACCCTCCGGACGGTTGCCAGGACGCACGGCTTTCGATTAGACTGCCGTGGCGGCCGGAGAACCGGTAAGCGCAGGTCAAGGGAACCGGTAACAGATCCACTTGAAGCGAGCGGAGGTCGAGCCATGGGGCACAAGTATTCGGTGATTCTATGCACGCTGGCGTCCAGCGGCGGCAATGTCTGGGAAAAGCCCCGGGAGGTGCTGGAGGCCGTGGCCGAAGCGGGCTATGACGGAGTGGACCTGGATGCCGAGCCCGACCGCATCGAGGCCAGCCTGTTCAATGAGGTGACGGAGCTTGCCTTTTCGCTGGGCCTGAAAGTGCCGGCCCTGATCGGCGCCTGGGCGCCCTGGCACGCGGGCGAGGTCCGGGACCTGGCCTCCACCGACGAATCGGAGCGGCGTCACGGCGTGGACTATGCCAAGAAAAGCGTGGATCTGGCGGCTACCTTCGAGGAGCCCCCCGTCTTCGAGATCGTGGCCTCGCCGGCCCAGTCCGAGTACCCGGTGACCAAGACGCCCATCGACCTGCTGCGGGCCAATTTCATCAAGTCCACCCGGGAAATCACCGAGTATGCGGCCGAGCGGAACGTCGATATCGCCATCGAGCCCATCAACCGCTTCGAAGGGTACGCCGGTTTCCTCAACAGCCTGGTTGAAGGCAAGGGGATCGTGGACGAGATCGACGCCCCCAACCTGGGAGTCCTGGCCGATTTCTTCCACGTGAACATGGAAGACGGCCCCTTGAACGACGCCCTGCGGGCGGCCGGCGACCGGCTCATGCACATCCACCTGGCGGACAATAACCGGCAGACTCCCGGGACCGGTCACATCGACTTTCTGGATGTGGTGCGGACCCTCAACGCCATGAACTTCTCGGGCTACATTTCACTCGACAGCGTTCCCTGCAAGCCCGACTGGAGGACCGCTCTCACCGGGACCATCGACTTCATGAAGCAGATGGAGAAAATGGCGGCCTTGCAGGAGAGAATCGCCAAAGCCGTCTGAGCTCGCTCGGCCAACCCCGGCTGAAGATCCAGGAGACTCATGTCCTTCAATTCGCGCCATTCGCCGGAAGTCCTCCGGGCCCTGCGAGCCTTCGATACGGCCACGGTTTCCAACGCCATCGAAAAGCTGGCCCTGCGGGACCGGGTCACCGGGTATGCCTCCAACCGGATCGCCTGCCAGTTTCCCCATCTCGAACCCATGGTCGGCTACGCGGTCACGGCAACGGCCGACAGCACCACCCCGGGGGACCGCAGGCCGCCTCGGGTCGGCGAGTTGCTGGAAGCCCTGGAGGCCGCTCCCCGGCCCATCGTTCTGGTGATTCAGCACAATGGCCACCAACGGGAGCGCTGCTGTGTCATCGGCGACATGTTCACCTGCGCTCTGGACAAGTTGGGCTGCGTCGGCATCGTTACCGACGTCAACGCACGGGACAAGAGCGGAATTACCCGCAGGACTCCCGAATTCCAGGTCTTCTGCGCCGGTTGGGTGGCTTCCCACGGGTACCCGGCCTACCTCAGCTTCAACACCCCGGTAACCGTCGCCGGCCTGACCATCCAACCGGGCGATCTGCTGCACGGAGACGAGAGCGGCCTGATCAAGATCCCCGAAGAGGCCGTCGGCTCCCTGGCCGCCGCGGCCCGACAGGTCCATGATGAAGAGGCGGAATACTTCGATTTTCTGGAAAACCGCTTCAGCCTGGATGAGTTGAAACGACGCATGCGGCCGGACAAGCCCTGAGCCGGCCGCGCGGCCGCGCAACAACCCACCTTCTATGAGTTCCGATTCTCCCATCAGATCCGCGCCGGTGAGGCCCTGGCCGGTCCTGCTTGCCGTGGGACCGGGAATCGTTCTGGCGGCCGGAGTGATCGGCTCCGGCGAGCTGATCAACACGCCGCTGCAGGCGGCCCGGTTCGGGTTCGTGCTGCTGTGGGCGGTGCTGCTCTCCTGTGTGATCAAATACTTTCTCCAGGTCGAGGTGGGCCGCTATTGCCTCGTCCACAACCAGACCGTCTTCGAGGCCCTCAGCCCCTTTCCCGGCCCCCGCTTGCGCAAGACTTCCTGGCTGGTGTGGGCGTTCATGGGGGGGTGGCTGCTGGCGCAGGTGGGATCCTCGGGGCTGGTGGGAGCCATGGCGGGCCTGTTGCACGGCATCCAGCCGCTCTCCTCCGACGCCATCGGGTCGGTTCAAATCTGGGGGGTGGCGGTGGCGGTTGCGGTCCAACTGCTGCTGTGGCGGGGCCTCTACGGGCGGCTGGAAAAGATCATGATCGGCTTGGCCCTGCTCCTGAGCCTCTCGGCCGTGGTGGGCCTGGTCATGCTTCAAGGCACACCCTTTCGAGTGGGCGGGGCCGACTTGCGGTCGGGCCTGGGCTTCTCTCTGGGAGAGACCGATGTTCGCCTGGCTGCCTTTGCCGTCATCAGCCTCATCGGCGCCCTGGGCGTCTCCGGCTCGGAACTGGTGGTCTACCCCTACTGGGTGCTGGAGAAGGGCTACGGCAGGCGTCTGGGGCCGCGGGATTCCGAGGGATGGCTCGAAAGGGCCCGGGGCTGGATCGGAATCCTCAAGCTGGATGCCGGCGTGGCGACACTGCTGGCCACGGTGGTGACGGCGGGTTACTTCATACTGGGGGCGGCCATTCTCTTTCCCCTGGGCAAGACGCCGGCGGGCATCGGAGTCGTCGACCAGATCTCCTCCATCTTCACCGAGAGCTACGGCCCCTGGTCCAAGAGCATCTTCCTGGTCAGCGCAATGGCCACTCTGCTTTCCACCCTGCTGGCGGCCACGGCCGTCAACGGGCGGATCATTACCGATTTCCTGTGCAGCCTGGGTTTGGTCGACCGAAGCCGCCCCCAAGCCGTGCGGAGTTCGCAGCAGGTGGTTCAAACCGCCTTTCTGTTGTCGGTTCTCACCCTCTTTCTGCTGGTCCCCACCCGGCCCGCCCTGATGGTGC
This sequence comes from Candidatus Versatilivorator sp., assembly GCA_965198125.1. Taxonomy (GTDB): domain Bacteria; phylum Acidobacteriota; class Terriglobia; order Versatilivoradales; family Versatilivoraceae; genus Versatilivorator. The sequence continues at coordinate 1,652,226 of CBDAOQ010000003.1, forward strand.
TGATGAGCCACTACATCATCGGTGTGCTGGGCACTCCCCTGGCCACGATCGCCATCTGCTGGCTGGCCTTCCGCACCGAGAAGCCTCTGAGAATGAGCCGTCCGGTGGCTGTGCTGCTGCTGGCCTCGGCCGGGGTGATCATCGGATGCGTGGCTTTTGGACTGGCCGTTCAGGCCGGCTTCATCCGGTAGTCCACCGGGGCCGCCGCGCCGCTGTTTTCCTATTCATGCCTTTGAACTGGGAGATTGAATGATCATTCGAACGGCGGAGGCTCTCCGCCGCCTCACCAGCCGAATCCTTTCAGCCGCCGGCGCCGACCGGTCCAACGCCGAAGAGGTTGCCGAGCACTTGGTGCTGGCCAACCTCAAGGGAGTCGACACCCACGGCATATGGCACATCCCGGGATACGTGAAGGCCATCCGGGCCGGTCAGCTCGCCCCTGAGCAAAAGCCCGGGATTCTTGAAGAGAGGCCCAACACAGCCCTGATCTCGGGTCACTGGACTTTTGGTCAGGTAGCGGCCCGATTTGCCATGGAAACCGCCATCGGCAAGGCCGGCCGGCACCAGGTCGCCCTGGTGGGCCTGGTCCAATCCCACCACATCGGACGCCTGGGGCATTTCGCGGAAATGGCAGCCGCCGAGCAGATGATCTCCATGGTCTGGGTGGGAGGCTTCAGCCAGAACCAGCCCAAGGTGATGCCGTTTGGAGGCAGCCGCCGGTTGCTGCACACCAATCCCATCGCCCTGGGAGTCCCCGCGGGAGACGAACCTCCCATGGTGGCCGACTTTGCCACTTCGGCCATCTCCGGGGTCAAGGTCGACAATGCCTACAGCCGGGGCGAATCGCTCCCTCCGGGTTGCATCGTGGACAAGGAAGGCCGGCCGACCACCGACCCGGCCGACTTCTTCGACGGGGGCGGTCACACCCCCTTTGGGCAGCACAAGGGCTGGGCCATCATGCTGGCGGCCGAGTTCCTGAGCCGCATCCTGCTGGGATCCGATTCCTTTGCCGACCCCCAGACCTCTGACGACGTGTTGCGCCACCAGGGAGATACCTTTCTGGTCTTTCGGGCCGACCTGTTCCAGCCCTACTCCACCTTCTCCCGGCGCGCCGACCAAATGCAGCAGCGGGTGCGGGCGGTACCCCCGGCGCCCGGGTTTGAGCAGGTGCGGGTTCCCGGAGATCCGGAGGTTGAGACTCAGGCTCGACGGGAACGGGAGGGGATCCCGATCGCAGAGGACGTCTGGCGGCGGGTGGTGGAAACTGCGGAATCGCTGGGGATCGATGAGTGTTGAAGGGCCGCGGGTGGGTCGCGGCAAGCCGAGTCGGTAATAGGCTGAATGCTGACGGCTCTCACGCCGGGCCTACGAGGAGCAAGGAATGATGAAACCCCGACAGGTGACGAAACCATCCGCCGGCCGCTGCCGGCCCTGGAGCCTGTGGCCATGGGCTGTTGCCGGAGTTCTCCTGTGGGCATCCGGCTGCAGTATCCACCCGTCCTGGGGATGGCCCGGTTGGGGCGGACCTGGCGGCGACTTCAAGATACGGGCGAACGGGCTTGCCGACTCATGGCCCTCCGAGGGGCCTCCTCAACTCTGGAGCCGCGAGGTGGGAGACGGGTATTCGGGGATCCTGGCGGACCAAAAACGCCTCTATACCCTGTACCGGCAGGAAAGCACCGAAGTCGTGGTTGCCCTGGAGCCGGGAACCGGCCGCACTCTCTGGGAGCACCGTTACCCGGCGCCCATTGAGAGGGAGCAGGACAGCACCCATCGTAGATATGGCGTGGGGCCGCAGGCAACTCCCCTGCTGACCCGGGAAGGGCTGGTGACCATCGGCTGGAACGGCAGCCTGCACTGCCTGAAGAAGGATACCGGGGAGGTCCTCTGGTCGCACCAGCTGGCTCCGGATTTCGGGAGTGTCCCCTTGAGCCGGGGTTTTTCCTCCAGCCCCATTGCCTACAGGGACCTGGTCCTGTGCCTGGTGGGCGGGCCCGGTCACGGCCTGATGGCCTTCAACGCCAGAGACGGACGGGTGGTCTGGGCGCGGCATGACTTCACGCGCTCCCATTCCTCGCCCGTCCTGATCAACGTCGACGGACAGGATCAGTTGGTGGGCATGATGGAGCAGGAGGTGGTCGGCGTCGATCCCGAGACTGGAGACTTGCTCTGGAGCCACACCCACGGTTTGGCTGGAGGCCTGACGGTCAGCACCCCGGTCTGGGGAGAGGACAACCGGCTGTTCCTCTCCACGGCCTACTCGGGGGGGAGCCGGGCCCTCAAGCTCAGCCGCAGCCAGGGGAAGACCTCGGTGGAGGAACTGTGGTTCACCAAGCGGATGCGGGTGCACCATGGCAACGTCGTTCGCCTGGACGGCTTGGCTTACGGCTTCAGCGGCGACTTCGGACCGGCCTTTCTCACCGCCATCCGGGTCTCCGACGGCGAGGTGATCTGGCGGCATCGGGGATTCGCCAAGGGAACCCTGCTGTATGCCGACCGGAAGTTTATCATCCTGGACGAGGACGGCACCCTGGCCCTGGCCGCGCCGGACGACAAGGGAATTCAAGTTCTGGCCCAGGCTCAGCCGCTGGGGTACAACTGCTGGACGGTGCCCTCCCTGGTCGGCTCCACTCTCTACGTCCGCAGCAGAAAAAAGATCGTCGCCTTTGACCTCGGCACGGAATGATGAATGAGCCTTTTGCAAAATTCGCTAGGAAGCGGGATTTATTGTCGGGAAGAGTTGTTGTCCCTGGGAGCTCGGGCGTCCCGCCCACACAAGACCTGGCAGGGTCGTGGCGATTGGCTTCACAGGGTTGGTCGGTTCACCCGCCGACTGACGCTGGAGCAGCGCCTTGACAAGTATGCGGGCGGGACGCCCGCGCTCCCAGGGGGAAACCCATGGCTAGCCAGGTGCAGATCCCTTTCGAGGGCGTTATTTTGCAGGAGCATTCTGCCCCCATCTCATGCCCGACTCCGAATTTTGCAAAAGGCTCGAATGTTAATCCGGAGCACCATTCTTGCCTGCGGGCACCGAAGCAGCAGCGATTGGGAAACAGCTTTTGCCTTCAGGTAAGCTGGCTGGCACCCCTGTCCGAGCGGGGAAACGCAGCCGCCCGTGCGCCGAGACAATCGGCAAGACAGAAGCCGCATTGCGGGAACTGGAAGGAACCGTCGATTTGGTCGGAACTCCCCGACCGTGTGTGAAGGCCTTGAACCTGGACATAGCGTGGGGGATTGGAATTTGTGCATCGAGTCAGGGATTTGACAATTGACTCAATGACAAATTTCACAGGATGTGGACATTCCCTGCGAGAATATCTCTACGCAATGCTTATTGATTGGAAGGTGCAGGTAGTGGAGAAGGTCACATGCTGAAGCGTATACATATCCGAGGGTACAAATCCCTTGAAGACGTCGAGGTGAGCCTCCCTCAACTTGTGGTTCTTTTCGGACCAAACTCCGCCGGGAAGAGTAATTTGCTCGATGGTCTGCAACTACTGTCGAAGCTGGGGGCCAGCCGGACGCTCAAAGAAGCCTTTGATCCACCCTATCGTGGCAAGCCGCTCGATTCCTTTACCCTCGGTGACAAAGGCATCAGGGGTTTGCTCAGCCATCAGAGGCTGTCGTTTTCTATCGAGGCCGACCTGAGCTTGTCGGATACGGTGGTTGAGGCAGTCAATCGACGTATACGGGAGATGCGTCCTCCCAATGGAGAGTCCGGATCCAAAGAGACAAGCAAAATTCCTGCCCGTGTCCGCGAGCGAAACTTACGCTATCGCATCGAAGTCGAGATGCTGCCCAAATCGGGCGTTCTGCGCGTTGCGGACGAATACCTGGCCGCTCTGAACAGCAAGGGCGATCCCACGGGTAAACGCAAACCCTTTCTTGAACGCCAGGATGAGAGAATTCATCTGAGGCACGAGGGTCAGGCACACCCCATCTACTACGACCGATATTTGGACCACAGCATCCTGTCCATGCCCCATTATCCTCCCCACTATCCCCACCTGGAGGCCGCGCGGCGCGAGTTGGAAAGCTGGCAGTTTTTCTACTTCGAGCCGCGGGAACACATGCGTGCCGTTACCCCTGTCAAGGAAGTACGCCATATCGGATTGATGGGTGAAGAACTTGCCGCCTTCCTCAATACCATGAAGGCCACCGATCCCAATGGGTTCAGGGGAATCGAAAAATCATTGCACATCCTGATGCCGGACATTGAGGGCATCGAGGTCGAGGTGAGCGATCTCGGAGAGGTCGAACTTCACCTCAAGGAAGGAGGCGTCGCCATTCCGGCCCGCGTCCTCTCCGAAGGAACTCTTCGGATGCTCGGACTCCTGGCCCTGACCGGAGTCAACGAAGTTCCTGCATTGGTCGGTTTCGAGGAACCGGAAAACGGTGTTCACCCGCGCCGTATTCAGTTGATAGCGGAATTGCTCAAAACAAGAGAAAGCCTGAAACAGACCCAGTACATCGTCACAACCCACTCGCCGTTACTGACCGATATGCTGGGTGACAACTCCCTGTTCGTGGTGAACAGACTTGACCGCAAAACAAGCATCCGTCCGTTTAGCACATGGGGTCCATTGGCGCGACGCGGCGATATCGAACAGGTCCTCACTGACAAACAGGAAGGACTTCCCCTATCGGAGCGCATCCTGAGAGGGGACTTCGATGCGTGAGGTTGCACTCTTCGTCGAAGACTATGCGCATGTACAGGTTATCGGTGCGCTTGTTGAGAGGATTGCCGACGAGTGCAATATCAGAGTACGACTCGACTGGCGGAATGCAGTCAGAGGCCACGGCGAAGTTGTCGCGCAGTTGAAAAACTACTTGCGTGATCTGAGGCTCCAAGGCGGTCCTTGGCCTGACCTGATTATCGTTGCCGCCGACGCCAACTGCAAAGGCCTGAACGAGCGCGGGAGGGAAATGAGTATTGCAGATGCGCCTGCCCCGATGTTGCTTGCTACTCCCGACCCGCACATCGAACGCTGGTTGCTCCTTGACGGCTCTGCTTTTAAGGCTGTTTTCGGCAAGGGGTGCGAGGCGCCGGATCAGAAATGCGATCGAGGCCGTTACAAGCAACTTCTCATTGAGGCCATTCGTGGCACGGGCCACTTGCCAACCCTGGGCGGCATTGAGTACGCTAAAGACATTCTGCTCCATATGGACATCCACCGCGCTGCACGAGCGGATAAATCTTTCCAGCGCTTTGTGGAAGAGCTGTTTAACACGTTTAGAAAATGGTAGCCCTGGTCTGCCAAGACGTCGCTCCTACCGCATCCGCCAACTACCCCAAGTACGGGATCGCTCACCGCGCCACAGCAGGTCGAGCCGGGCCCCAAGGTGTGCTCTTTTTTTTTCGTGCCTTTCGCCATAGTGCGTGCCGGTTGTACCCTACCCGGAAACCTTGTCAACAAGGAGCTTTCACGATGGTCCGTCACCTGCTGCCAAGAAGTCTGGTTGCCTTTCTGTCGTTTCCCCTGTTCCTGATGACGGTGCTGGCCTCGGCCCCGGTATCGGAACCGTGCCAGTCCCGCCCAAACCTCGAGCCGGGCGACCCGCTGGACGAGATGGTCGTCGAGAGTATCGAGATCTGCGGGACCTTTGCCGGCGATCCCAAGCCTTTGAAGAAACTTATCGGCTCGAAAATCGAGACCAGGCCCGGAGACAGGTTTGACCCTAGCGCTCTGAAGAGGGATTTTCAGGCGGTGTGGTCACTCGGTCGGATTGACTCGCTGCGTGTCGGGGTCAAGAAGGGAAAGCGTGGGGGAATCGTCGTATTCGAGGTTGAAGAACGCCGTTAGCTGACTGCCCCGTCTATGCTCGCAGCCCAACAGGGTTCGGGGGAAATGGACCCTTGCAGTTGCCGATCCGGGAAGAAACGGAATGGCAGCGGCGGACTGGACGCGTAACCTTCGCGCCGGGGTGAATGCTCCCGACTCACTCCTCCCTCCGCATTCCTCATTCCTTGCTCCCCCCTCGCAACAAGGTGAACTGAATGCGCCTGTGTTTTTCGTCCTGGCCGCGTTCGTGAAAGATGAAGTAGACCTCCCGGTTCTGCGCACTCTGGGAGCGGTGCACCCGCAGGGTGCCTCTCCAGTCGTAGCTCTCTTCCCGATACTGCGGCTTTCCGGTCTGGCTGTAGCGCCGATCGAAGTCGCTGCGAAGGGGTACGGCCGAGGACTGCAGGAATATGGTGCCGACCAGGGGAACCGCGCCCGGCAAACCTTGCGCCTTACCTTCCAAGACCCTCCCCTCCACCCGGGCCAGCGCCTGCTCCCCTTGGGAGAACAGTAGCCAAGCCTTCTGCTCGAGTCTTACCTCGAGGTCCACTTTCCCCTTTTCCAGCCGTTGACCCTGCCGGGTCTGCAGTTCCAGAGGCAGGCGGACGCTTCCCTTGTATGTGGGCGGGGCCTCCTGGGCCGGGGCGCCCAAGGGAAAGATCAAGAGAAGCAGAAATACCGTCACCAGCATGGCGGCAGCCTCAAAAAGGGGCAGTGTCCCGGCGCCCCTCGCTTGCACCTGAAGATCCCGGCCGGGAACGCGGTTGGAAGGCGGTCTCAAGGGAGCCCTGGGGGCAGGGGCAATGGGTGGCGGGCGCTTGGTCGGCCTTCGACCCGGTGCGCCGCCGGACTCAACCGACGACCAGTCTTGAGGCCAGGTCGTTCTGCCCGCCGACGTCGGTCAACCGGCGGTTGCGGCCTTCGAAGAAATAGGTCAGCTTCTCGTGGTCCAGACCCAGCAGTGAGAGGATGGTGGCATGCAGATCGTTGACGTGCACCCGGTCCTCGACGGCCCTGAAGCCCAGCTCGTCGGTGGCCCCGATGGCCTTGCCGCCGCGGATCCCGCCCCCGGCCATCCAGGTGGTGAAGCCGTAGGGGTTATGGTCCCGGCCCATCTTTCCCTGGTTGATGGGAGTGCGGCCGAACTCGCCAGTCCAGACCAGCAGGGTGCTGTCCAGCAGGCCCCGCTGCTTCAGGTCGGCGATCAGGCCGGCGATGGGCTGGTCGATCTTGGCGGCGCTGCCCACGTGGAGCTGATCGTTCTCGGTATGGCCGTCCCAGCCGCTCTTGTAGAGCTGGATAAAGCGGACTCCCCGCTCAACCATCCGCCGCGCCAGCAGGCACATCCGCCCGAACTTGGCCGTGTTTTCGGAATTCAGCCCGTACAACTGCCGGACGTGCTCCGGTTCTCTGGAGACGTCGATCAGCTCGGGGGCTGCCGTCTGCATGCGGAAGGCCAGTTCGTAGTTGGTCAGGCGGGCGGCCAGGCGGGAGTCGTCCTGCCGTTGCTGGTCCAGATGCCTCTGGTTCCAGCGGCCCACCTGGTCCAGGATCTTTCGCTGGTTGCCGGGATCGATGGGGGGCGCCAGATTCCGCAGGGGAGTTCCCGCGGTCCGCATGAAGGTGCCCTGATAGGCTGCCGGAAGAAACCCCGCTCCGTAGACCGCCTTGGTGGACACGCCGGTTCCCTCCGACATGGCCACGTAGGCGGGCAGGTTCTCGGTCTCGCTGCCCAGGCCGTACACCACCCAGGCTCCCACACTGGGATGCCCCAGCCGGACCGATCCCGTCAGCATGACGCTCATGGCGGGCCCGTGGATAAAGGAGTCGTGGTAGCAGGAGCGGATCACCGCCAGATCGTCGGCGTGTTGACCCAGGCGGCTGAAAAGGTCCGAGATCTCCAAGCCCGACTGGCCATATTTGCGGAAGGTCCGCCGGGACCCCATCAGCTTCATGTCCTCGACCTTGACGAACTGCAGGTCCAGGTCCTTGGTGGCGAAGCTGGGCGGGATGGGCTGGCCGTCCAGCCGGCTGAGCAGGGGCTTGGGGTCGAAGCTGTCCATCTGGCTGGGGCCGCCCTTCATGTACAGGCAGATGACGCTCCTGGCCTTGGCCGGGAAGTGCGGCGTCCGGGCGGCCAGTGGATCGACGGGGGCGGGCGACACCACGTTACCCAGGGCGTGCTCACGATTCAGCAGGTAGCCCAGGGCCAGGCCGCCAAAGCCGAATCCGGAGGCGGTCAGAAACTCCCTCCGCGACCTGGCGGTCATCTGCCGGTTGCAACAGGTGTGATCCATGGGCGTTGGCTCCTTGAACCCGTGATGGTAACAGCCCGAGGCCGGATTTAACAAGGCCTGTCAGTCCACGTAGGAAAACTCGCTCAAATTGAAGAGCGCCAGGCACAGCTGGGTGAGGGCCCGGGTTCGGGCCTGTCCTGTCTCGGCCAGCGAGTCGGGCTTTCCGGCTTCGACCTCCGATTGGGTCAGCGACTCCAGCAGGGTGCCGGCCTCTTCCTGCTCCTTGGCGGTGGGTGCCCGACCCAGGGCAACGCGCCAGGCCTGGCGGATCCAGCCGGACGGATCGTCTCCGACCTCGCGGACCAGGCGGGCCGCAAAGGCCTGGGCCTGGCCGAAGACCATCTTGTCGTTCAGGAAAAAGAGGGCCTGGGGGGGGACGGTGGTGACTTCGCGCACTGAACAGCTCACGGCCGGATCGGGCGTGTCGAAGGTCTCGAACATGGGAAATCCGAAATTCCGCTGCACCAGGATGTAGACCGCCCGCCGATTTTGCTCCTCGGGATCGGCATAGACCCGGATCCAGTTCTTGCCCGAAAGGTCCCCTTCCTCCGGCGTCGGGCAAAAGGACCGCCCCCCCAACTTCCGGTTGAGGGTTCCGGCGGAGGCATGGAGGGCGTCCCACAGGGCCTCGGCCTCCAGGCGGCGCCGGTTCATGCGCCACAGGTAGAGATTGTTGGGATCGGCTTCGGCCGCGGCCGGGTCGGGATATTGGCTGGTCCTCCGATAGGCGTCGGAGGCCATGATGAGGCGGTGCATCGACTTGAGGCTCCAGCCCCTGCGCACCAGCTCGGTCGCCAGCCAGTCCAGAAGTTGCGGATGGGTGGGCTGGGCGCCCATCCGCCCGAAGTCGTTGGGGGTGATCACGATGCCCGACCCGAAATGCCACTGCCAGAGGCGGTTGGCCAGCACTCGCGCGGTCAGCGGATGGTCGGGGCGGCTCAGCCACAGGGCCAGCTTGGCCCGGGAACGGGGGACCGCCAGCTCCGAAGAAGGCTGGCCCAGATCCATTCCGTTGGCCAGAATGCGAGGAAGCCCCGGTTCCACCTTCTCAAGGTTCTTCCCCAGGTCGCCCCGGTCCAGGACGTGGATCGCCGGAACCAGCTCGGCCTGGCGGTGGCCCATGACCACCGCCTTGGGAATGTCGAACAAGGCGTCGTAATGGGTCTGGTGGGAGGCTTCGGTGGTCGGCACCTTCAGCACGGCGTGCCCCAACTTTTGCACGAGATCCTCCCGCCGGATCTTTTCCTGCGGGGTCAGGTGCTTTTCCAGATCCAGAAGGGTCATGCCGAGCGGGTTTCCCAACAGCTTCAAGGCCTCGGCCAGGGGGGCGGCCAGCTTTTCCTGCTCCGCTGTGCGATCGTCGTCGGGGATTTCGTAGGCTTGCACCGCCTCCGCCGGAAACTCCGCCTTTTTGGCTTCGAACACGCGCCGGCTGACTTTCTTCTCCAACCGGCGGTGCGTCCAGCGGAGCTCGGCCAGGGTCAGGAAGCCGGAGTAGGATTCGGACCGGTGAAACATGGAAAGCTTGGTCACCACCGGAATTTCCACCGCGTCGCTGGCGGCGAAGATGGCCTGGAAGCGGTAGTAGTCCCGCTGGGAGAGGGGATCGAACTTGTGGTCGTGGCAGCGTGAGCAGCCCAGAGTGAGCCCCATGAATGCCGAGGCGGTGGTATCCACCCAGTCGGTCAGGATTTCATTGAGCTCCCTGCTGGCGTCCATCTTGGACTCGCCGGTCTGCGGCACCAGCCCGTAGAGCCCCGTCCCCACCCGGGCTTCCAGTTGACGGAGCTTCTCGACCGGGATGGCGTAGCTCCCTTCCAGGTCCAGGTTGTTGGGCCAGAGCTCGTCGGCTGCGATCTGCTCCTGAAGGAAGCGGTCGAAGGGCTTGTCTTCGTTGAAGGACTTGATGACGTAATCCCGGTAGCGCCAGGCATGGGGGAAGAAGGCGTCGGTTTCGAACCCGGCCGAGTCGGCGTAGCGAACCACGTCCAGCCAGTGCCGTCCCCAGCGTTCCCCGTAGTGGGGAGAGGCCAGCAACTCGTTCACCACCGACTGAAAGGCCCGGGGCGAGCTGTCCTTGAGGAACCGCTCCACCTGCTCCGGCGTGGGGGGGAGGCCGATCAGGTCGAAATAGGCCCGCCGAATCAAGGTCCGCTTGTCGGCGGGCGGCGCCGCGGGTAGCCCTTTCTCCCGCAGCTTGGCCAGCACGAAGGCGTCGATCGGGTTCCCCTGCCACTCCTTCCCGTCCACCAGCGGCGAGGGGGGGCGCCGCGGCCTGCGGAACGACCACCAGTCGGGCTCTGCTGCGGCCGGGTCGGCGGCGCCGGTGTTTTCCTCCCAGACAGCGCCCGCGTCGATCCATCGGCGGATGAGGTCCAGCTTTTCCCGGGGCAGGCGGGGCGACTCGGGGGGCATTTGGAGTTCCCCGATATGGGCGGCGGCCTGGAACAGGAGGCTGTCTTCGGCCTTGCCGGGGACCAGTGCCGGTCCTCGCGTGCCTCCCTTCAGCAGGGCTTCCCGCTGCCTCAAGTCCAGGCCCGACATTTGGGCGGCCCCGTGGCAGCTCAGGCAATTCTCGGCCAGGATGGCCTGCACGGACTCGTACAGGAAAGGCTTACCCTGGGCAAGGCCGGCGGTTCCAGGACACAAGAGCCCGGTAAGTAAAGCCAGAATTGAAAGGGATCTCAATTGCATTTGCGTGTTCTCCGGCATCGATCGCCGGCCGGCCGCCATGCCGCTGCCGGAGCCGATGTCGGTTTCAGACCTGTTGGAAATCCTCCCGAACCTCGAAGCGCATCACGCTGTCGGTCATCCAGCAGTCCTTGAAGGGAGCTTCGGTCTGCCGGGACAACTGGAAGAGGTAGCCCACCCGGCTGCCGTCTCTGGTCTTCAGGATCACCGTCTGAGAGACGTGATTTCCCTCCCGCTTGAGTTTACCATAGCGGGCCCCGCGATGATTCAGCATGGGCCGGTAGGCCGGATTGTGCACCATTTCGATAAACCGCGGCAGGGGGCCGGTGACCTTCCTGTTGGCCGGTGACGCAAACCGGAAGGAGACTTCGATCCCGGCATCCGGGTGGGGCCGATTGTTATCGCCCAGGGCCCGGATCTGGATGCGCACCACCTCCTCCGGCGGGTAATCGGAACGGGGGCGCAACCCTGCCTCGGCCCCCAGGGCTTCCCTGGCGGCCTGCAGTCCGGCCGAAAGCCGGCGCCAGTCCGAGGGGTTCAGGATCCACCAGATCAGAACCGTTCCGGCGAGGGCAATCGCAATGTTACGAGCCAGAGCCCGGCTGCAGCACTTCATGGAATCGCCCGGCTTGCGAAGGGCATGGCGCCGGGGGCACCAGGCCATCGTCTCTCCAGAGTTGGTGCAGAGAGTCAAGTATAGCGCCTCGGGGAACGGCTTGCACCCATTGAGCGACAGCGGCGCTGGCGGGCTGCCGTCACGGTCCCGGGGGAAGCCCGCCAGGTTATGCCTCTGCTCCTGCCCAACCCAATACTTTTCTCCGGGTCGGCCCTCTGATAGAAATGGACCTGACCGACGCTCATTACAACCACCCTTCAAGGAGGCCTCGATGAAACGACGCGATTTCGTGAGAACTGCCCTGGCCGCCGGCCTGGCTCCGGGCCTGCTGGCCCCACCGGCATCGGCGGAGCCGGCCCGGCCGCGGTCCGGCGCCGCCCGGAAAAAGCCGAGCATCATGTTCTTCCACGACAGCCGCCACCCCCTCATGTACATGTACGAGCCCCCCATCCAGAAACAGGAGGTGGAAGCTGCCGTGGACGAGCTGGTGGAAACCTCGGTGGAAGTGCTCAATTTCTGCCTGGCGGACGGCCGCACCGTCTTTCACGACACCCGGGTGGGAGAGGTGTTTGGCCACCACGTCCGCAAGTGGCCCCACGTGGTTTTCCAGCGGGCCCACCAGAATGCCAGGTCGCTGCTGGACGCCGGGCTGGACCCATTGAAGGTGCTCTGTGATCGGGCCCACGAAAAAGGGATGCTGCTCTATCCCGCCCTGCTGGTGAACCAGGGCAGGCGCGGGCCCCGGGAGGAGGACGTGCGCAGCTCCCTGTTCCGCCTGGACAACCAGCAGCTGGAGATCGGCGCCCGCGGCGATCTGGACCCGGAGTTCCCCGGACTCACCTGTTTGGACTTCAAGCATCCGGAGGTCCGGGAGGAGCGGTTCGCCCTGATCGAAGAGGTTCTCCGGAATTATCCGGTGGATGGATTCGAGTTGACACTGGCCTACCAGAGCCCCTCGCCCCACTTCTTCCATCCCGATGAAGTCGAGGCCGGCCGTCCCATCATGACCGCCTGGATCGAGAGGATCCACCGGACCATGAAGGAGACCGGTCAGGACCGCGAGCTGGCCATCCGGGTTCCGGGAGACCTCAAGACCTGTCTGGGGCTGGGTCTGGACGTGAGGGAGTGGATGCGGCAGGGGATCGTGGACGTGATCATCGGCGAAACCTTCGGGGTTTACTGGGGGCGGGTGGACCATTCGGCCGACTTTCGGCCCCTGCTGGAAGCAGCCAAGGGCACCCAAACCCGCATTTTCGCCGTGCTCAACAGCATGGTGGACTCCGACCGGCTCTCCAACGGATCCATCGAAGTCATCCGGGCGGCGGCCTGCAACTACTGGGATCAAGGGGTCCACGGCATCTACCTGAACCAGTGGTTTCAGGGGGCCAACTGGCCCTATCGGGCGGCCTTCTACGAACAGCTTCGGGAAATCCCCCATCCGGACATCATGGCCCCTAAGGACAAGCTCTATCTCATCCCGACCGAGGGCAGCTACCAGTCCCCTCCCTGGGAACCCGGGATGCCCTTGCCCCGCAAGCTGGTCCAAGGCGAGCCGCTGCGCCTGGAGCTCCCCGTCAGCGACGACCTGCCCTTCTGGAGCCGGGCCGGCCGGGTTCATGAGGTGCTGCTGAGGTTTCGGGTGATGAACACCAATCAGCTGGACAGGTTGGTCTTCCGCCTGAACGGCCAGACCCTGCCCGATTCGAGCCTGCGCAAGATCAACCAGCTCTATCGCATGAGCACACCCAACCGGGGCTCGGGATTCGGCTACTGGTTCGTCTATCGGCTGGATCCCTCCCATTGGCCTCGGAAGGGAAACAACGAAGTGGAGATCCTGCTGGAGCATCGGGATCCCACCATCATGCCCGAGATTCTGCTGCACGACGTGGAGATGGAAATCCGCTATCTGATGGGCAGGAACCACCACCGCAACGAGGACCCCGACCTGGGTCCCAGCCTGCCTCTGCGAGATACGGTGCTGCACCGCTCCTAGCATGAAGCGAAAGGGCGGGGGCGGCCGTAGCCGGAGGGTGTAGGCGCGCAGCCATTGGCAGGTGGAAATCCCCTCCTTGGAGGGGTGGCCGGGCGAAGCGAAGGCTGGGGTGGGTTCTTCCGGTCCAGACACGTCGTGAAATCAGCGCTTTCCAAAGAATAATCCCCCGGGCGCCAGCCCGGGGCGGGTCGAGTTTAGCCACGAAGGCGGCGTTCTCGTGTAGGCGGAGGCGTAAGCCCATGGAAAACACGGCGTTAGAGTTTAGCCGCGAAGGCGGCGACTACAATCGATCACTTGTAACACACTATTTATAAAAAACTTAAGGTAGATCAACCCGCTTTCATCCCCTCAATAAATCCCTCTAATTGAACAGGAATCTACTGGACCATTCAGGACGTTGGCGGGGTAACCGTTCGGTCAAGCCGTGGAGTCCATCCGCCGTCCAGGGGAGGCGTAGCGAGCAGAACCGGCGGATCGCCTGTGATTGCAGGCACCTCCAACCTCGTCCGGGTCCAAGCCATCACGGCCTGACCGAACAGTTACTGGCGGACAGGTCAGCCGAGTATCAACCCTGAGTCCGAGGCTGTCAAGTAGAGTGGCAAGCTACCCAGGGCCATTTTTTGTTGAGCGATAGTTGTCTGATGCCATTGGAGGAGGATTTGTTCTGGACCCTCCGGTTCTGATCTGCGATGATGGGTGGGATGCCGATGGATCCCTCCCCTGTCTCCCTGCTGAAAGAGCGGCCGTTGCGAGCGGTCCGGGTGCGTCCCACCCGGGGGCTGGAGGAGCGTCGCCGCTGGGACCAACTGGTCAAGCAACATCACTACTTGCCGTTTCAGGGTCTGGTGGGGTGCGGCTTGCGTCACGTGGCGGAACTCGACGGGCAGTGGGTGGCGCTGGTGGGCTGGCAGGCGGGCGCCTTCAAGCTGAAGGCGCGGGACCGGTGGATCGGATGGATCCCGGAGCAGCAGTTCCGGCGGCTGCATCTGATTGCGAACAACACCCGCTTCGTGCTGTTGCCCGGCCCCCATCGGCCCAATCTGGCCTCGCGGGTGCTGGGATTGAGCCTGCGGCGGTTGTCGAGCGACATGCGCCAGTTGCATGGGCATCCGGTGCTGGTGGCCGAGACCTTCGTCGACCCCAGCCGCTTTGCCGGCACCTGCTACCGGGCTTCCAACTGGCTGGGACTGGGGAGGACCCGCGGCTATCGACGCCAGTCCGGCGGCAGCCCGCGCTGGCACCCGCACGGTCAACCCAAGGAGATCTTCGTGTACCCCCTGCAACCGGATGCCTGTCAGCAACTGAGTCGACTGGATGACGCCCCCGATTGGTCCAGCCAGGGCGACTCGAAGCCACTGGGCGAGGACCGCCTGCGCTCTCTGTTCGAGTACCTGCGCACGGTTGAGGAGTTCCGCAAGCCGCGGGGCAAGCGCTACCCGCTGGCCACCCTGCTGGCGATGGCGGTGGCGGCACGCCTCGCCGGCTACCGCGGCGTGACCGCCTTCGCCGAGTTTGCTTCCCGCCTTACCCAGACGCAGTTGGCCGCCTTGCGCGCCTACTACAGCGAGAAGCTGAACCGCTACACGGCCCCGACCGTCACCACCTTCCACAACGTGCTGGCCCGCCTGCCTCCCGACACCCTCGACCGGGCCTTGCGGCTCTGGGCCGCCCGGATGAGCCGCGACCCGGCCCCGGTCGCCGTCGACGGCAAGCAGGTGCGCGGCGCCTCCCGCCACAACCCCCAAGGCCGCACGCTGCTGGTCGCCGCCCTCGAGCATGGGTCGGGCCTGGTGCTGGGCCAGGAAGCGGTCCGGGACAAGAGCAACGAGATCCCCGCTGTGCGCACCCTGGTCGGCCAACTGAGGCTGGCTGGTCGGACCGTCAGCCTGGATGCGCTGCACGTGCAGGCAGACACACTGCGCCTGCTGGTCGAACAGGGTCAGGCCCATTACGTGACCACGGCGGTGAAGAACAACCAGCCCACCCTGCTGGAGGACCTCAAGGCCATCGACTGGGAGGCGCCCGAGTGCGTCGCCTCCCAGCAGGAAACCCTCGACAAGGCCCACGGGCGCATCGAAACCCGCCGCTGCCGCCGCCTCGACCTGACCGGTAAGCAGTGGAACGGCTATGCCCACCTGCCCTATCGCCGTCAGGCCTTCCGCATCCAGCGCCAGCGCACCCGTCTGAAGACCGGCGCCACCAGCACCGAAGTCGCTTACGGCCTGACCTCGCTGCCCCCCGCAGAGGCCGACTCCCAACGCTTGATGGCTCTGGTCCGAGGACACTGGGAAATCGAGAATCGACTCCATCACGTCCGCGACCTCTCCTGGGACGAAGACCGCTGCCGCGCTCATGTCGGCCACCTGCCCCGCAACCTCGCCGCCATGACCAATGCCGCCATCTCCATCGTCCGCTGTCAGGGCCGGTTCTCTTACCTGCCCCAGGCCCATCGCTACTATGCGGGTCAACCCCACGCCGCCCTCGAGGCGGTGCTCAACCCTCTGAGGGTCTGAAGCCCCCCTCAACCCACCGGCCAGCCTCCTGCCCTCGCCACCGGGCCGCCCCCGGCTGCCCGCTTCCTGCCCCTCGTCTCGACATCCTCTCAACAATCCTCGAATCCACCCCTTCGCCTCCCCATCATCCGGTCCAACCGCTCTGCGGATCGCTCCTCAACCGACCATGACCACAGGATCAGCCCTCGCCCCTCTTCTGTCCTCGCCTTCCAGGGCCAAACAAAGAATGGCCCTGGCAAGCTACCCGTGCTCCGGATCGGAGATATCGGGTTGTGTGCATTCTCCAGGCTTGCCTCTTCTCGGCCTGGGGCCATCTGTGGTCTGCTGTTCTTCGAGTTGGCTTCCTGGCCGACTCGACGACCTTCCCGCAGGGATCACTGTGGAGGGAGCGCCCCCCCCCTCAAGGGGAGTGTTTATCGTGCGCCACTGTGTGCGCCGGTGAACACTCGCCGGTGCCGCACCAGCGGCCAAAAAGGGGGGGTCGCTCCCTCCACCATCACCCGTCTCGTGCGGCGCGCCGGGCGAGGCGGGGACACGCGGGGCTCAGCCCCGCTACGTTTGTCGCAGAGGACGCGGGGAATCTGTTCCAACCCGCGTCCAATACGGCTTTCCAGGTAAAGCCCCCACCACAGCGGCGAGGACTGCGCCCTCTGAGAGTGGAGCGTTGGGGTTGTTGAAGTCACGCGCCACCTTTGTACGCCACCAGGCCTTTGTCAGTGGCGCGTTGATACGACGGCACGGCCTTGACCCCCAGAGGCGGAAATTGTCGATCCATCCTGCTCCGGCCGAGGCCGCCATGGCGTTCGACGCCGGTCCCATCACTTCCGCTTCCGTCGCCCTCTGTGGCACGGCCCCGCACGCGCCGCCTCATGGTCCTCGGCGGCTTCATGAAAAAGTAGTATCTCCCCGCCGCCCTGCTCGACAAGCTCGACCGCTCTCTTGATCGCGACCGGGACTAGGCCCTTTTCGGTCTCCCTCCCAAATACGCCGCCGCCGATCGCACCTCACCGCCGGCAACTGCACCCCACAACGGCTCGGCTTCTCCGGCCAGGGCCCTCCCGAGCTGGGGTCCCGACCCCAATATCTTGTGGTCCGGCCTCTCTTAGATCAAGTGCTTGAAAAGGAGGGAGTTAACTTCCCTGGGAAAGTTGACATATATACGCTTGGAAGGCGGGTCGCCTCAATCTTCCCCGGAGTCAAGGAATGTTTATGGCTATTCGCGTTACGGCCGCTTCGATGGTTTCGAGCCGGGTGCCGATTTGCTCCAGGAGGGCTATCAGGCGTTCGGCTTGTTCTTCGGCCATTGGGGTTTCTCCTGGGTTGGGTTGAGGGCTGAACGCGGCCAGGGCGAGGGGGCCAGCGTCCAGTAACTATTACGGCTTCAGCAACAGCCGCGCGATTCGATCTCGTGGCGGAGTTTTGCGGCGAGGTCCTGCGCGTCCCGTACTTGATCGGGGGTCATTTTTCGCCTGAGCGCGTCTCGCTTGTCGATGGCCTGCGGGGCACTTCGGATTTTCAGTTGGCCTACAACGCTGTACCAGGCAAAGGCTTTGACGTAATCGGGCGGCATTCCCTGGCCGCTGGCGTAGAGGTCGGCAAGTCTGAACTGAGCTTTAGGGCGTTCTGCGATGGCCGCCTTGTGAAGCCACTTGGCCGCCTCGCGGTAGTCTCGGGGCACTCCCTGGCCGCTGGCGTAGAGTTCGGCAAGGTGGATTTGAGCGTCGTGGTTGGGATAGTCGTCTTTGTCGGCCGCCTTGCGAAACCACTTGGCCGCCTCCCGGTAGTCCTGGGGCACTCCCTGGCCCTGGCGGAACATCAGGCCCATGCGCACTTCCGCCCAGGTTATCCCATGGCGGGCGGCTTTCAGGCACCACTTGGCCGCCTCCCGGTAGTCTTGGGGCACTCCGTAGCGAGCGCCGTTGCGGGAGTATAGGCCGACAAGGTTGGCAAAGGCCGCGCCGTTTCCCTGCTCGGCGGCCTTGCGAAACCACCTTATCGCCTCTTGAATGTCTTGGGGCACTCCCCAGCCTTGGCGGTACGCTGTGCCCATGTGGCGTTGCGCGGTGGCGAGCCCTTGGTTTGCCGCTTTCCGGCACCACTTGACGCCCTCGCGTTCGTCCTTCGGCACTCCCCAGCCGTGGCTGTACATCCCGCTAAGGTAAAATTGAGCCTTGGGGTCTCCTTGATCGGCGGCTTGGCGGACCCCTATGAGTTCCCACGTCTCGGCGTCTCCTTGTTCGGCACCCTCGCGTGGTCGCTCAATGTCATGCGCTTCGGCGAGTTTCTGCCCATCGGCCTTGCCGTGTTTCTCTATGTCTTGGTTATCGACGAGACCAGCATGACAGCCGGCTACAACGGCCAAGGCAACGAGGAAAAATATCAGCTTCCCTCTGCAGTCGTTTCGGTTGGTCACGATTTCCATCAGACACCCCCTAAACCCATGAGCTTTGCCGGCAGGCAACGCTGGCAATCTCCTCGATGACGTTGTCCCAGTCAATGGCGTCCAGGTCTCGCCGCCGCAGGGCGTCGGCCTGCGGCCTGGCCTAAGTGCAAGGATCCTCGTGTTAGAGCTCCAGGCGTTCCATCTGTCGTTCTAACTGCTGCTCGAAAGTTGACATATCCCAATATTATCGGAAGTTGCTTTTACTTATTCTAAAGGACTTACCAACCGCCGCAGTCCGGACCTCCCAAGAACCATTACATGTAGACGCTCACCTAGTCCGCTTGCAGTCCGCTTGTGGTGTTCCAGGAACCGCTTTTGTACTCCGGCCCGCCACCAGATTCCCGGTAAATCCTTGAGCATTGCTGGGCAGGCTGCGTTTTCTTTGGGTCTGATGACCCATAGTACCTGGGATTTTAGAGGTCTCCGGGATCGTATCAGAAGTATGAGCAGTGGTTACAGATTAGCGGTTTGAAGCAGGAAAGGCGAGCGACAATACGAACTGCCTCCACTTGATAATCACCTTCTGATGGCCCTATCTTGGAGGGCCACCAATCCTCCTCTCGTAGTGTATCTCAAGTCACTGCCTGCAGGAATGTCACACTGAAATGGCCCCGAAGCCGATTCAGTTGAGAGGTTCACCTCCAAGAGATCACGACCCGGGAGCTGTGAGAAAACATCGAGGTCCAAAACGACACCATCGCTGGCGTCTTGAACCAAACGCTGGAGGATGGGACGTCTGGCAGGGCGCAGGAAGGGCAAACAGAAGGTGCTGTGGAGCCTTGCCGGAGACGGAAATCAAGAGCGAATGCAAAGGGGAGTAAAGCCCCTCAAAACCGGTTCCCAAGAATCAAAAACCCCGGGAAGCGGGTTAGTTGATAGAAAACAAAAGGTTTGTCCTGTGGAAAACCAGCCGGTTCCTCATTCTGCTCCTAATATACGGGCGCGCGGAAACCGGTTTGTTTTCCACAGGCAAAAAAAAGAGCGGAAAATAGCAATCGGAAGCCCCCGCCGAACCCCGACAGTAAAGCTCAATCACAAGACCGATTGGTGGGACGGCAACCATACAGGAGTGCGCCCCTCCGGGAAGACCTGACACATGGCAGCACGCTCAGACCCTCCTGTCATCGACTGAAACCCTGAGGCACCCGAGTGTATGAGAGGAGCAAACAGGTGAGTGGGACCAGCAACATCTTGACCGCACCCAGCGCGTTCTCCAGGCCTGGACAAGGGGAGCCCCGCCGCTTCTGTCCTAGCCGCTGCCGGGTCTGGGAATGATCGACGATTTCCATCTCCGGGGGTCAAGGAGATGCCGTCGTATGGGTGAAACGGCTACAACCTGGCGATGTTCACCCACCCGTTTCATGTTTTCGACAACTACAACGCTTCTCTCTCAGAGGGCGGAGCCCTCCCAGTTGTCGTTCGGGACTCTTCCGAAACGCCGCATGGGACGCGGGATAACACGGATTTCCCGCATCCGCTGCGGAAAAAAGAAGCGAGGCTGCGCCTCGCGTGTCCCCCCCTCGCCCGGCGCGGCGGCGCGCCGCACGAGAGAGGTTCTGGTGGAGGGAGCGACCCCCCCTTTTTTGACGCTGGTGCGTCACCGGCGAGTGTTAACCGGCGCACGCAGTGGCGCACGATTAACCCCCGCCTCGGGGGGTCGCTCCCTCCACAGTGATCCCTGCGGAATTTATCTTTGAGTGATGCAAAGCATTTTATACAAAGGACTTATGGATTTCCAGACGGTGTCCTGCCCCCCATTATGCCCCCCAGAAAAAAACAGATTTCCCTGGCCCTTGGTGGCCCTATCGGGACGTAACCGTTCGGTCAAGCCGTGGAGTCCATCCGCCGTCCGGGGGAGGCGGGGCGAGCAAAACCGACGGATCGCCTGTGATTGCAGGCACCTCCAACCTCGTCCGGGTCCAAGCCATCACGGCCTGACCGAACAGTTACATCGGGACGGTTGGCCCGGACCGAATAGCGACCACTGAGCGAGCCGACCATTCCGGTTTCCCCACAGGCGGCGGGACCTGCGGTCCTTGAGAGGGGAATCGGATGGTCGACAGTGATGCGGACCTCTTTCGGAAGGGTGGGCCTGCGACTGCCTAACAAGGTCACCAGACTCACCGTCTTCACCGTCTCCGCCTCAATCGTCTGGGTGATCCGGGCCAGTCTTGCGCCACTGACGAGGTCAAAGGCTGACAGCGTGGCCGTTTGACTCCTGACGGTCGGATTGGCGAGGGTCAGCCAGGTTCGCAGCCATCCGCTGGTGGGCACTCGCAGGGCGTGATGTTTGCTGGATTGGAGTGTCGTTGAATCCAGCAACGGCAAGGGGGCCGCCAGCCCACTGCCCGCCAGCCATCCTGCACCCACCAGATCCCCCGGCACGCCCTGATGCTCGATGACCAGAGAACCGCTTTCGGCATTCTGCGGCATGGTGAGGACGCTCCTGGCTCCTTTTACCAGAATCCTCACTCTCGAAGAGGACCGTTTTTCGGGGAATAGGTCACCCGCAATCTGGATGTTACCCGTCAAGGCGAGGCGCAGAAGGCGGCGGAAGGGAACCGACCAGCAGGAAATCGATGCGGGATTGGTGTCGAGTGGGCAGATGTGCCAGTTCTGACGCGGAACCGGTTACGCACTTTGCAAGGGTAGGGATGGAAGGTTGGGGACCGGCAGGTACGGAAGATGGGCAGGCCATTGGCTTCTGCCTCGCGGAGGCTCAATCCAGCTCGATCACTGCCTGCTGCTCTGCGAAAGGACCATGATCAAAAGTCGTGAATATAACAGACTGGTCGTCCTTGTTGAATCTGAGAGTCTTCGCGAAGATCAAGGCACCTTCGTATTCCTTCCTCCAATAGATATCGATCGGTTGTTTGTAGTAACTCTCCTTCTCCAACATGAGTCGCGTGACTTCAGGAGCCTCCAGCCCTTTGGCAAGGTCGGCCAGCAGCAGATAAGTGTTTTCTTGAAAGCCTTCCAAAAGCACCACCTGTGTCCCACCGTGGCTCCAGGCTATGGGTGACAAAAATTTTATTTTGTCCTCTTCGCTCATGGCGGGAATGAAGTGCTTACCCAGCTTCCTGTTTCTTTCGGGATAAATCACGTAGCCTCGGGTGGTGGGGTCGGCCATGTCCTCTTCCCGAAAGGAGTTTTGCCGGGGTGTGGCAGAGAAGTCATAAATCAGCAAGACCGCGGTCCTGGCTCGGTGCATAGCGTGTGGGGGGTATCTAAAGCGATAGACAACCCTTGTCTTGTTGGGCGAAAATGAGGCTTGCCAGCCCCAGATTGTGTCCAGAACGGACGCATCCTTGAGATTGACGACGCTCACAATATCCCCTCTTCTGCCTAGTTGCCCGTGAACGATGAGCCGCTGCTCGGCCTCCAGAATATACAGTTCAGTGAGCTTGGCCGTGCTGGTCTGAGTGCGACGAGAAACTTTCGTCCTGGAGACCTTATCGAAAATAGTGATATCCAGAACCCAACTTGTATATTCCACCTCCGGCGGATCTGCTTTCATCAACCGGATGGAGATTGCATAGTTCTCCGATTCGCTTCTCAATCCAAGGATTCTGTCAAAGTAGGAGGCGTCGTTGACAAAGAATTCAAACCGAATATCTCCTCGGCTTCCGACTTTCCCATGAACGATGACCTTTCCCTCGCTGTCTCGAACGCGAATCTCGGTGAGCTTGGTGGCCCTGGTCGGGACCCGATTGGAAACCTTGCGCCCCGACGCTTTATTGACAATGGCGATATGCAACACACCATCCTCCAGCCGGGCGGAGGCTGAATAGTTCTCTGATTCGCCGCCGAGTTGGGTTGCGCCGGCAGGAAGAGCAGCCAGAAGCAGTGCAAACCATAGAGTGGCTACATTCATTGGGGACTTCAACCTGGATAACGACATTTTTTGTGCCTCCTACTATCCTTATGTGGAGTAATTGGCACGCTAGTGTCAAGTCACGTCTGAAGTGTCGGATATAGACGCTTCAGTTTGGTGCGGGCATTCGCGGCCGTGAACTGCCAGTCGATTGTGGCGTTGGCGTTGTTTCTCCGTTCTTGCCAAGCCGTAACCTCGTGCCGCATTTCCCCGATGGTATCGATTCTCCGGTCCAGGCATTGGCGGATCAGGACGTTCAGTTCGATTTCAGCCATGTTCAGCCAACTGCCGTGTTTGGGGGTGTAGACGAACTCGAAACGATCCCAGAGCGCCTTTGCTGTGCCGGGCTCAAAGGTGTCATACAGCGATCCCGGTCCATGCGTGTTCAGATTGTCCATGACGAGCGTGATCTTCTCAGCCCGCTGCCAGAGCCGGGCGATGTTGTTGAGAAAGTGGGCCCAGTCGGTTCGAGTGCGGCGTTCGGTCACCCGGACCGTGCGCTGACCGCTGAGTGGTTCCAGGGCCATGAACAGGCTGCAGACGCCACAACGTTCATATTCGTAGTCATGGCGCGCGACGCGGCCGGGACCGGCCGGTACCGGGGTCCGCCTCTCCCGGATGAGTTGGCGCGGCGATTCATCCATGCAGACGACGGGGTACTGTGCGTCATAGGGCCGCTTGTAGATGTCGAGCACCTGTTCCATCCGGGCCACAAACTCGTCGCTTCCACCCGGCGCTATCACCCACTGCTGCTTCTTCCACGGCTTTAACTCGTTTTTTTTAGTACCCGACGGACAGTCTCATGGGAAATGGCGTCCACATAGTGCAGTTCCACCATTTGGTCGGCCAGCAAACGCAACGACCAGCGGGCATGTCCCGCTGGCGGCGGGCTGCAACTCAGCGCCACCAGATGCGCCTCAAAATCCCCATCCGCCTTCCGCCTATGGCTCCGTTCCGCTTTGCGCTTGTCCAACGCCGCCTCCAGACCTTCCTCCACGAATCGGCGCTTCACCCGGTCGATCTTCTTCATGCTGACCGGCAATACGTCCGCAATCGCCTGGTTCGTCATCTTCCGCTTCTGGTCGGGCCCCTCGTCGCATCGGAGCAGGATCAGCGCATTCAGCATCTTCTGGCTGCTGTGCCGGCCCCGCGTCGCGATCTCCTCCAGCAATTGTCTCTCTCCACCCGTTAACGTCACCTTATACTTGATTGCTGGCATCGCACTCCTCCTTCTGGAGAAGTGTACGATCTTAATTACGACACTTCAAGTGTGACTTGACACTAGAATAGCTTGATCGTTTTTGCGTTCCCAATCGAGGGAGCATTGTTACAAGCAGTTTTCCCATAATAATGGTCCAACTGGGTTAAAGACAAATCTCCAGAATCGACAACCGTGACAACACCTTTCGCCCCATTATTCAATCCATGAACCCACACCTTGTCTCCGCATGACAACTGCATATTTTCGACGTTTATCGCGACTGTCTTGTGGGCAACCAAAGTGCGGCGACTACACGAACCGCAGGGTTGTGAGACTTTTCTCATTATGACGCCAGTCGGGTCGCCGCCACCCTGGAGACTGGGTTCTGGGCAATACCATTCCTGGGATAACAAGCCGGCTTGGCTGTGCACCCCACTCCCGTTCTCACCAACTTCGGTCACCCATAAGGGCTTAGCGGTGTCTAAAGTCCAGGTCACCGTGCCACAGCTAATGCCCGCACAATCTCCATCATCATTGTACTGGAACTGCCTCGTACTGCTCCCCGAACATTGAGCCTCTATGGGAGAGTTATATCGAGTGTGGGAATAGGTCCCCAACACTTTGATGTGATAGTTACGAACTGCAGACACAGTGGCATCATTTGCCGTCCAGCTAGCCTGAACCTTCTTATATTCTCCGTTCGGCAGACTAGAGTTATTGAAGCTTTCCGTGTGTGTGCCGGAAACCCTGGTGACTGCATTGAGAAGCGTGTGGCTGTTCGGGTCCGTCAGTTTGAGGGTGAAGTTCCCGGACAAGCCCGACGGGGAAAGTTTCACCTTGATCTGATTGGTGGTCACGTCTGCACTGATTATTTCGACTTTAGTTGATGTTGAGGACGCGGAATCGGCAACGATATCGGTGAACGTCATGCAGATGCCGCTGATCACCTCATAGCGAGTGGCTGTTGCGGTGAAGGAGAGGGTCCCCGACCCTGGCCCTGAGGCACTGAGAGTGAACCCGTTCCAACTGAAGGGGGAGGGAACTGTAAGCACAGGAGAAGTGGCATGATAGGGTCCCAACAAATCCCCAGAACAGGTGTTGCGATACTCACCGGCCACAAACGATGCCGTCGAGCCCACCGGAAAGGTCACGCTTCCCGGCTCAATGGCTCCGTAAGGAAACTCCACGCAGCAACCGGCGCAATTGAATCCGAACCGGCCTCCTTCCGCAGGTTCGACCTCGGTTCGGGCCAGCAGTTTGCGGCTTCCCCCTCGGGCCGACCAGCGGAAGAATCCTTTTCGGTAAGAGCTGTTCAGCTCTCTTTCCAACAGGTCCGGCTTGGCTTGCCGGATCAGCTCGGCAAAGTCCAGACGATGGGAAGCCCCTGCAGCAATGGTGATTTCGGGAAGCGCATAGGTTCCGCCCTCCCAGTCCAACTGAGCCACCACCTTGGCCGGCGCCTCCCCCAGGTTCAGCCAAGTGGTCGACACGCTCCCTCGGCTCCCATTCAACAAGGGGTAGGTCCCGTTGTGGTGAGCCTGACCGTCCTGGAAGAAGGGAATGCTTTGGACCTGTCCGGAGCGGCTCAGCTTGGCTCCCGAGACCAGCAGGGAAGAGGGCCTTCCTGAATGATCGACGGTGATGCGGACTTCTTGCGGCCGGGTGGAGCCGAGACTACCAAGCAAGGTCACCAGACTCACCGTTTGCACCGTCTCCGCCTCAACCGTCTGGGTGATCCGGGCCAGTCTTGCGCCACTGACCGGGTCATAGGCCGACAGCGTAGCCGTTTGGCTCCTGACACTCGGATTAGCCAGGGTGAGCCAGGTTCGCAGCCATCCGGTGGTAGGCACTCTGAGGGCGTGATGTTTGGAGGATTCGAGCGCCGCCGGGACCACCACCGGCAAGGGGGCCAGCAGCCCGTTCCCCTCCAGCAGTCCTGCACCCACCAGATCCCCGGGCACTCCCTGATGCTCGATGACCAGAGAACCGCTTTCGGAATCCTGCGGCATGGTGAAGACCCTCCTGGCTCGGGGTTGCAGGCGATGGTTCGACACGCTTGTTTCACGCCCCGCCTGTATCGTCACTGAGAAAGTGAGAGGACTGCTGGCCGTGTTCATCACGGCATAGGTGGGGACACCGTTGGCCATGTGGCTCAGAGGCTGGGTATCCCAAAAGGCTCTCAAGGTGGTGGATTGGAACTGGCTGGCCACACTGAAGGGAATCTCGGTGGCATGGCTGCCTCTTTGGAGAACCGCCCAGGCCGACACGGTGGAGGCTTCGCCCTGGTACTCGATGCTCAGGCTCCCTTCAAGATACCTGGAACCGGCAGAGGCCAGGGCCTGGTTCAGCGACAGCTCCAGGTGGGTTCGGGGTTCGACCTGATGCTCGAACAGCGTGTAGGGATTTCCGTAGGCGTCATAGGCCGTCAAAGTGACTGGGATGGTGTCTGCGAACATGTTGAGCAGGAAAACGGAGGTCCGGTCGCCGGAGGCGATCGAGTAGAGGGGCATGAACTGGACCACGCGGGCAAAGCTACTGCGATGGGCTGAGCGGTGAGCCTCCAAGGCCGCTTGGGCACTGGCCTGGCCTTGGTTGACAGTCTCGTCGGCCTCCTCCGAATCTTCTCCCAGGACGATCCCGGAAGGACCGGGACCGAGAAGAACGAAGCTGACGGCGAACACCGCTCCGACTAAGGACAAGAGAATCAGACAAGATCGCTTTGTCATCTATGGGACGTCACCTCTAGTGTTGGAACTTGAATTGTGCAGTAAGAAATCAGCATGGATCCTCCTGGCTGGTTGAAGGAGGGTGCAACGGGCGCGAAGCGGTTCATAGGAGAATTCCGAGTGTCAAGGAAATTCTCACCTTTCACTCTGTCCGTCGCCGGAGTCGGGCGGCTATTGATAGGGTAGCGGGCTCATCCGCGTCCCCACCCGTCTCGAACCGCCGGCGCCGGATCGGTGCGACCATCGGTCAGGAAGGCCGTTCGGGGTCGATGAAGTGTTGTATGCTTCCGCCCATGGCCAAATTCTCCATCTTCGACTACCTGGTCATCGGGGTCCACCTGGCCTCCATGGTGGTCATGGGCATCCTCTTCTCGGGCCGGCAGAAGAGCCTCAAAGAGTATTTTCATGCCGGCGGCAATGTCCCCTGGTGGGCGGTGGGCATTTCGCTCATTGCAACCCACCTGAGCCCGATCAGTTACCTGACTCTTCGTGGCCGTATCGGGAGTAACTGTTCGGCCAAGCCGTGATGGCTTGGACCCGGACGAGGTTGGAGGTGCCTGCAATCACAGGCGATCCGTCGGTTCTGCTCGCTGCGCCTCCCCCGGACGGCGGATGGACTCCACGGCTTGGCCGAACGGTTACTATCGGGACGTTTGGCCGGGACCGAATTGCGACCACAGGACCGCTGAGCGAGCCGACCATTCCGGTTTCCCCACAGGCGGCGAGACCTGCGGTCTCTGAGAGGGAAATCGGTGCAGGAGGCGTTCCGGGGTGTTCTGGCATGCCAAGGCCCTGGAAATCGCAGCCTGCCCGGCAAAGCTCGCGGATTCAGGGTGCAGGACACCGTCGAACGCCATGGCGGCGTCGATGTCGTCAAGGAGAAGATCGTCCAATGGGAGCAGGAAAACCCGGCCTCCAACGGCCGCCAAATGATCGACGATTTCCGCCTTTGGAGGTTACTCGGATGCCGTCGTACGGGTGGACCACTTACAAAGGGGTAGTGGTCCACCTGAGTGGTCCACTTTTCGAGCAACCACAACGCTTCTCTCTCAGAGGGCGAAGTCCTCGCCGTTGTGGTCCAGGTTGTTCCCCGGAATCCGCATTGGAAGCGGGTTGGCACGGATTGCCCGAGTCCTCTGGGGTAAAGCCCCGTGCGGCGCCAGCCTCGCGTGTTCCCCTCGCGCCCGGCGCGGCGGCGCGCCGCACGAGAGGGGTGCTGGTGGAGTGAGCGACCCCCCCTTTTTGAGCGCTGGTGCGGCACCGGGGAGGGGGAAGTGGTCCACTGAGTGGTCCACTTCCTCCTCCCCTTTTTGGGGGTCGCTCACTCCACCGTGATCCCTGGCGGGAAGGCCATCGAGCGCTGCCGAGGTTAGGGCGGATCAACCGGCCGGTCCGGTTTCCCCACAGGCGCCGAGACCTGCGGTCCCTGCTGAGAGGGGAATCGGTCCAGGAGGCGTTTCGGGGTGTTCTGCTATGCCAGGGAGTGAGAAAGTCCAGCCTGCCCGGCAAAGCTCGCGGATTCAGGGGGGGCAGGACACCGTCGAACGCTTCCCCGTCGCTTCTCGCGCCATCGAGGCCTCCGTCATGGGAGAGGGAGAAGGGAGCGGCGGGGGTGATGGGGGGACAGGGGAGAGTTCCCCCCGGTCGGGGGTTCGAAGGGGCCGGAGCCCCTCGCCAGCCCCAATGTATTACATTGGGTAGGCTGGCTCCCCGGCACTACGCGGTGCGCCGCCGGCCCCGCTGTCCCCGCCTCGCACGGCCATCGAGCGCTGCTTCGGCCTGCGGCCCTCGGCTCGGGCCGGCCAGGTAGCCGGCCCAGTCATCCATGAGCCGGCGCCGGCGCTCGAACAGGTCCGAGCGGGCGTAGGCTGCCTCGATCTGGCTGCGGACCTTGTGCGCCAGGGCAGCCTCCGCCACCTCGCGAGGATGATCCGTTTCTTCGGCCGCCCAGTCCCTAAAGCTCGACCGGAAGCCGTGCGGCACCGCCGCGACGTTCAACTCCCTGAGCAGTTCCGACAGCGTCGTGGTCGCGAACGGCTTGCCCCTAACGCTGGGAAACACCAGCGGACTGCTGCGAGAGATCCCCCGCGCCTCCTTGAGGATCTCCAGGGCACGACGGCACAGCGGGACCCGGTGCTCGCGATTCCCCTTCGTGCGCGGGGCCGGGATGCTCCACACGCCCTGGTCGCAGTCCATCTCGGTCCAGACCGCCCCGCTAACCTCGCCGGAGCGTGCCGCCGTGAGCACCAGGAACTCGAAGGCCAGCTTCACCGCCGGCCTCGCCCTCGACGCCCGCACCGTCTCGATCGCCGCGGCCACCTCCCGATGCGGCAAGGCCCGCCTGTGGCGCACGCCGTTGCCCTGTGCGCCCAGCACCGGGCCGATCCGGTCGCAGGGGTTGTCGGGCCGCAGGTCCATCGCCACCGCCCACTCCATGACCGCGCGGATGCGCTGGCGCAGCTTCCGGGCCGTGGGGGCCGTGTCGTGCCAGATCGGAGCGAGAATCCCCACCACGTCTGCACTGGTCACCTCCGAAACCGGCATCCCGCCGATGCGAGGCAGGGCGTAGCGCTCCAGGCTGCTGAGCCAGAGTTGGGCATGCTGAGGGGAGCGCCAACCCGGCCGCAGCTGGTTGTAGACCTGGTAGGTCGCCTCGGCGAAGGTGGGCGTCGACTCGGACCGCCGCTTCTCCGAGAGGGGATCGCCGCCCTCCCGGGCCAGCTTCCGGTTGGCGAAGGCCTTCTCCCGGGCTTCCTTCAGCGAGACCAGGGGGAATCCGCCCAGTCCGAGCTCGGCGCGGCGGCCTCGGATGGTGAGGCGCTGGATCCAGCCCCGGCTGCCTGAGGGACGCACCTCGAGATAGAGGCCCTGGCCGTCACAATAGCGTCCGGCGCGGCTCACGCTACGGACAAAGAGGGGCGTGAGGGCGTTGTCGGGATGCTGGCCGGGGGGCTTGCGTTGCGGAGGGCGTTTGGAAAGCGTCACACCCACCATTATACTCCCCGAAATAGGTGGGATGCAAGAGTATGGTGCGGGACGCTATGGGAATGGATGGATGCTCAATCATGCTCATAACAGACTGTAGATAAGTTAGTTATGTACACTATGGGACTTGGTTGGAAGATCAGTCCATTCTGAAGAGGCATTCCCTGCGGGAAGGCTGAAACGCTGAAGACCTGGACCGCAGTTGTAGTGCTCAACCTAGCTTTGACTGCCGCCGGACTTCGAGCCTGGCTCTCACCCTGGCCTGCTCCGGGGGAGGTCGCCCTGCTGGACTTTCTCAGGGTCTGACAACCCCTAGTATCCTGGAAATTTTCGAGTTAGTTCAGCTTAAGGTCAATTCATCATCCGTTCGCCGCCGACAACGTCACCAGGGATTCCTGCACCGTCCGACCCGGTGAAAGATCGATCCGCTTCGAATCCTTTTCCAGGCTTCTCAGGTAGTCAGGATCCCATTCATTGCCGCTTTGGTGATCGACCAGGGCGCACACCAGGTATTTCCCCGGTACCAGTCCTTCCAAAGAATAATATCCGCTCTGGTCCGTCTGAGTTGTCCGGGTGAAGCGCGAGGGGTAATCCCTGCGCTGAGGGTCGGCGGAAAAGACCAGGACTGTCGCCCCAGTCGCCACTTCCCGCTCTTCCGCCTGTTCGACATGACCACTGATCCGGGCACCCTGGGAGGAAATGCGAATCTCCATCCCATCCAGGCGGTCATTGCTTTTCAGCTCCATCGGACGATCCGTTATGTCCTGACCGTCGACACGGATGGCGGAGATATAGTGATTGCCCGGAGGGAGCATGACCATCAAGTGATAGGAGCCCTCGGGATGGTTCGCAATCTTAAAGGTGAGATCCTTTTCGATTGAGGCCCTGATGCTACCGAAGGACAGTCGATTGAGGTTGTCCCTCGATGGGGACATACCTAACGTGATCCGGCGCCAATCCAGGTCGGCCCCCTCACCGTCCACCAGGATTCTGCCGGTGATGTCGGCCCCCTTGGCAAGCATCAAGGTCAATCCGCTCAGATCCTGGTCCACCACCTCCACGTCCGCAGTGGCCATCTGCTCGTTCTCACCGCCCCCCGCACGGGCGTAGAGACGATATCTTCCAGGAAGAATACCCGAAACCTTGAATTCACCCTGCAGGTCGGTGTTCGTGTGCTGTCCCATCCCGGTGGTGAGTTCCTTGCCCGACTGCTTCATGGATACGATCCACACCGAGTGAGCCGGCTTGCCGTCCGGTGTCAGCACCCGACCGCTGACGCTGAAACTGGAACCCTCGATCACGGTGATATTGAAGCCTCCCGCTTCCTCTCCTGCAGTCATCTTGATGGTGGCCGCGTCCTCGACGCTCAGGACTCCGGGGTAGTAGGTCGGCGCGAACCACCGCCTCGGGCTTCGCGAGTCGCCAAATAGGGGACGAGGGGACACTCGCAGATAGTAGTTGCCAGGAGGGACACCGAAGATGCGAAAGTACCCCCGGTCATCGGTCTCGTCGTGTCTGAGAGGCAGCAAGCGACCCTCGCCTCCCAGGCTCCGCAAAACCCTCAAACGGACGGCAACCCGCTCCACAGGTTCCTTGTCCTGGTCCACCACCCTGCCTTCCACGACGCCGCCTCGGATGAGACGGAAGTCAATGTTCTCCAGGACTTGTCCGGGACCGATCGTCAGCGCGGTACCGACACTGTCTATTCTCAAGCTATAGGCGGTCTTTTGGCCGTAGTTGCGGGGAAGGTAGCCGTGTCGGGTTGCCCTCAGGGTGTACTGACCCGGGTCAAGGTCTTTGAATGCGTATTGGCCGCTGCTATCGGTCCGTACGGTTCGGGGCGGGTCGTGAGGGCGTGCGGTCTTCGAACGGAGCGAGAGTGTGGCTTTGGCCAACGGATGGCCACCGTCTTCAGCGAGGACCTGTCCTTGGATCCCACCGGGGTTTCGGTCCTCAGTCTCCAGACCGGCCGGCGTGCTCCAAGCAGCGTAAACATCACGGTTCATCAAGCCTGCGCCCACGGAGAAGAGGGACAAACCCGCCACGAATCCAATAATCAAGGTGCATTCCATGATGCCGAGCTTGCGTGGCAGCCCGGTGGACAGGAGGTAGACCATCCGTCTCTTGAGGCTTGAACCGCCAATGGAAGACGTTCCAACCAGCCGCTGCTCCACACAGGCCCTGACAACCTTCAAAATTCCCGAGATGTAAGTCTCGGGGGATTGCCTGATGCGCAAGACTTCTTCATCGCAGGCCCGCTCCCGTTCCTCGAACAACTTCCTGTCGATGAGCCATACCGGGGGATAAAACCACAGCAGAGCAAAGAGGGCTTTTTGCAGCACGGCGGCGAGGTTGTCCCTGCGCTTTACATGAAGCAGCTCGTGGAGTATGACCGCTTCGAGTTCTTCGTCGCTTAAGCGGCTTGCGGCTCCTTCAGGTAATAAAACCGTGGGTCTCCAAATACCCCAAAGACCTGCTTCGGTGACTTTGTCTGAAACGAGGATGACAACCTCCTGTCTCAACTGAAGCTGGGAGCGGACCCGCTTCAGGATCTCCGCTTCTCTCGAAGAGGCGCTCCTGTGGCTGGTCCTGACGGCCCGGGCCAAGCTCAAAGAGCCTTTGGCCCAGCGAACCACAAAGAAGAGAAAACCCGAGAGCCAGGTCAGCGTCAGCGCGCAGTAGAGTTCATTGTGGGCGACAGCGGACACAGGCGGAGCCACGGGTGGGGGACTCAGAAGCAAGGGCTGAAGGATTTCATAGACGGGTCTTGCCGGGGCGGAAGTTAACGCCCCGTGGTTTGATTGTTCCAGGGGCGGAGAAGTTAATGCTGGTGCTTCACCAGGAATTTCCGATACGAGCCATACCAACAGGACGGAGGGAACGAGCAGCTTGACCGCGGCCAAGAGCCAGAACCAGTAACGGGTGCTGGCCGGCGCCCGCTTCAGTAATTGGATACCCAAAGCCAGCAATCCAATAAAGAGCGCTGCCTCCCAAAGATGCACCACAAGGTTGGGCCATAGCCAAGAAGACCACTCTGACAGCCATGAATGTATGTTCATGAGAAATTGTCCTCCTTTCCTGGCCGCTGACTCCTATTCGGGATTCACTCGGATTTTGGATCCACAGCAGTGGTGCTGTCACGACGGGTCTTTCTTTTCTGGAGGATCCTTTCCAGGTCCCGCAGGTCTTCCAGGGTCAGTTTGCCTGTATCCGCCAGATGGGACATCACAGGCTGGGGTGAACCGCTAAACAACTCCAGAAAATCGTTCACCAGACGGCGGTAGGCCTGCGTGCGTGTAATGACGGGGACAAAAACATAGGCGTTCCCGATCTTTCGCTGTTTCCGCAGGGCCCCCTTTGCCTCCAGGCGAAAGACCAGGGTCTGGACCG
The DNA here is from genome assembly GCA_965198125.1 of Candidatus Versatilivorator sp. Taxonomy (GTDB): domain Bacteria; phylum Acidobacteriota; class Terriglobia; order Versatilivoradales; family Versatilivoraceae; genus Versatilivorator. The sequence continues at coordinate 1,684,738 of CBDAOQ010000003.1, forward strand.
TCGTATAGGCGAGAGTCTTCCTCACAGGGAGTTGCTCCAGTATTTCTCTGATGGACGCCCTGCCGAGTTTCCAGAGAGCTTCCATCGCCTTGAGCTCAAGAGGCGAGAGTTTGATATTGTTCCTCTGTGTCAAGAAAACACCTCCTTCACCTTTTATCGCTGAGAACAGGACTCGTATTGGTGATCGTGTAGTCTTCCGGAATCGCAAAGACCGACGCACTCGGTTCCCCCTGCCGGAAGTCAAAGAATTCCCTGATCCGTCGGGTTCCACCAGGAAAGGTGAAGTCAGACTTGACGATAATTTGCAGGTCCTCGGAAAACCAGGACCCACCGGGGGACAATTGGCCATTCACGAAGACCCGTTTGCCCACGCACTCCACACCATTGATGACTCGTCTGCCCAAGGTTTCTGATTCTGGTGGAACCCTGAAGGGAGAGGGCAGGAGCGGAAGCGGCAACTGTCTCATGAGCCGTGCGGTCTTCCGATCATGATTGATGAGATACACGTTGCCCGTGGCGGCATCCTTGAAATGCGCTCGTCCCTTGGGCTGCCCATCCTCGACACTGATCCGGGTCCTCATCTCCGAACCTGACGAAGCACGAAACAGCACACCGTTGGACTCTTCCAGCAGTTCCTCCGAACCATCCGGCAGCGTTCGATAAGTAAGCTCTTTGAATTGAGCTGTTACGGGAAGCCACTGTCCTTGCAGCATCAGGGGAACGGTCAACCCGAAAGCAAGTGTGACGCAAACCGGCAGCAATCGGCTTTTTGTCTTTCTATTCATCGTTTCACCTCCAAAGGCTCTAACGTTCCCGATAGAAAGTGATCCGTAGTCCCAACATCGACTGAAGAGAAAACCGGTTTTCAGAACAAGGAGCTTAATCTATAGTTATTTCATATTTATACCCTCATATGTAGTAGCTGTCAATAGAAACTTTTCTACCGGTGCGACGATTTCAATTGTCCTTGATGGAACGATGCCCCTGGAAAGACACACGTCGTGTTGCAGGGAAAGGGAGTCTTCGCGAGTGGAGGGAGCCCTCCCCTTTTTTGTCCGCTGGTGCGGCACGAGACGAGGTTAACCGGCGCACGCAGTGGCGCATGATTAACCCCGCCTCCGGGGGGCGCTCCCGATCCATCAGTTCCTGGCGGGAAGGCCACTGAGCGCCGCTGAGGGCGCGGCAGATCTACCGACAAGGCCAGCCTCCAGCTTTCGGCTCCCGCCAGTCAGGTAGCTTGACCAATCGTTCATGAGCCGGCGCCGGCGTTCGAACAGGTCGGAGCGGGCATAGGCTGCCTCGACCCGGTTGCGGACCACATGCGCCAAGGCCGCCTCGATCACTTCCCGGGGGTGATCGGTCTCTTCGGCTGCCCAGTCCCGGAAGCTGGGGCGGAACCCGTGCGGCACCGCCGCGATCCCCTGCTCGCAGACCAGCCACCGCAGCTGCTTGTCATTGAGCGGCTTCCCTCCCCGGCGGGTGAACACCAGCGGACCGGTTCCTTCGCCCAGGGTCCGTGCCGCCTCGAGAATCTCCAGGGCCCGGCCACACAGCGGCACCCGATGCTGGCGGTTCGCCTTCATCCGCCTGGCCGGGACGGTCCATACACCAGCGTCCCGATCGATCTCCTCCCACTCGGCCCACCGCACCTCGCTCCACCTGGCCGCCGTCAGCACCAGGAACTCGAAGGCCAGCTTGGCCACCTCCGGCACCGTCGCTGCCTGCACCGTCCGGATCGCCGCAGCCACCTCCCCATGGGGCAAGGCCTGCATGTGCTCGGTAACGTCCTGTTGGGGACCCAGCACCGGGCCGATCCGGTCGCAGGGGTTGTCGATCCTGAACTCCATCGCTACGGCCCATTCCAGGACCGCACGCAGGCGCTGGCGCACCCGCCGGGCGCTGGAGGCCTTCCGGTGCCAGATAGGGGTGAGGATCTCAAGCACGTCGGCGCTCGTAACGTCAGAGACCGGCATCTTGCCGATGCGGGGGAAGGCAAACCGCCTCAGGCTGGACATCCACTCGCGGTGGTGACGCCGGCCGCGCCAGCCGTCCCGCTTCTGTTCCAGCACACGCATGGCGGCTTCGGCGAAGGTGGGGATGCCCTCGGTGCGTCGCTTCTCCGCCAGTGGGTCTCCGCCCTGGCGGGCGAGCTTGCGGTTGGCCAGCGCCTTCTCGCGGGCCTCGGCCAGGGGGACCAGGGCGAGGCTGCCGAGTCCGAGCTCGCGGCGACGGCCACGGACGACGAGGCGTTGAATCCAGCTCCTGGTTCCGCTGGGCTGGACGAAGAGGTACAATCCGTTTCCATCGGCGTGTCTTCCGGGCGGAGCGGAGCGCAGGAAGGCGGCCGAAAGGGCGTTGCTGGGGTGGCGGCCGGTGGGCTTGGTTTTAGGTCGGACAGGCGCGAAGTCCGTTACAGCATCCATCCCCCTATTATATGAGGGATGGTAGTGGATTGCAAGGGATGTTCGTAGCAGGTCAAGCCACAGCAGAACTTATATAAGACACTCATAAATAACACAGTTATAGACCCTACTGGACGACGGTAGACATCACTGGAATTTGAAGTGCCGTTGCGGAGGCGGCAGCGGGTATCCATGGAGGCAGGTCGGCGCGGCTCCGGAAAGGTCGTGCGTTCCCGGAAAAACTGTCCAAATATAAGCCACGCCAATTACAATTCGTCGCCAAGAGGCACCATTTCCCCAATTCTACGGTGGCGCCATTTGCCGTCAGGGAACCCAGCCAAGGAGGACAAGCACCATGCCAGTGTCACCGATTCCCGAGGGGTACCACTCGGTCACCCCGTATCTGGTCATGAAGAACGCGGCCGCCGCAATCGAGTTTTACAAAGAGGCTTTTGGTGCTGTCGAGCTGTTGCGTATGGCGGCTCCCGGCGGCAAGATCGGGCACGCGGAGATCAAGATCGGGGACTCCCCTGTCATGCTCGCCGATGAATATCCCGACATGGGTTTCAAGGGTCCTGAGTCCCTTGGGGGAACCCCCGTCAGCCTGATGATTTACGTCGATGATGTCGACAAGATCTACCCGCAGGCAATCGTAGCCGGGGGCAAGGAAGTGCGCCCGCTGCAGAATCAGTTCTACGGAGACCGTTCCGGAACGCTGACCGATCCCTTTGGCCACGTGTGGACGATCAGCACCCACGTCGAGGACGTTTCCGAGGAGGAGCTTGCGAAGCGGGCCGAGGCCGCCATGAAAGAGGCCGGTTTGGCGGGATAGTGTCTTAGGGAACAGAGGCTAATTCCCATCCTTAAATATTCGCTTTTTGTTTGCTTCTTACTGTCTGAATCCGTTAGGCTATTTGTAGATGAGTGGCAAATCCGAGATCGAATGGACGGATGCGACGTGGAATCCCGTGCGCGGGTGCTCCAAGATTAGTCCCGGTTGCGCCCACTGTTACGCGGAGACCTTCGCAGAGCGTTTCCGAGGAGTGCCTGGGCATCCTTATGAGCAGGGCTTTGACCTTCGGCTCGTACCGGAAAAACTTGTGGAGCCTCTGCGGTGGCAAAGACCTCGGATGATCTTTGTCAATTCGATGAGCGACCTCTTCCATGAGGGAGTTCCAGACGCCTACATCGAGGATGTCGTACGGGTGATGCAAGAGGCTGACTGGCATACCTACCAGGTACTTACGAAGCGCTCCCATCGCATGCGACGCTTACTGAACTCGAAGCTTTGTGATGTTGCTGGAGCCAGCCACATCTGGTGGGGAGTCAGCGTTGAGAATCGTCGCACTGGATTGCCACGCCTCAGAGAACTCAGCCGCTCCAGAGCCAAAGTCCGTTTCTTGTCGGTGGAGCCGCTGCTTGAGCACCTCGGAAAGCTGGACCTGAGTATTGTCGACTGGGTGATTGTAGGAGGCGAGAGTGGCCGCGGGGCTCGCCCGATTCAACCGGATTGGGTTGAGTCCATACAGAAACAGTGCCAGGCAGCAGGTGTTCCGTTTTTCTTCAAACAATGGGGAGGAATCAAAAAGAGCAGTACAGGCCGGAGCCTTAACGGTAGAACGTTCGATGAGTTTCCGACCATTGTACGAGCGAAGCCACCAACTCAAGAACATCGACGACGATTACTGAATGAAATGACTTCTACGATGTCTTACAAGTCGACGACTATCGACCCCTTGAGAGTTCCTACGATACCCGCAGACTCCCACCCAACCTAGCGTCAGAGACTCTTCCACGAAGTGCCGTATCGCTACAGGATGCCGATCAATACTTTCTTCAATGAGTCGCGGGAGCAGTCGCTAATCAAGGCCACAATAGTCGAAGAGTACTTCGACGCATGGGCGGCGATAATCATTGCCGCCCAGAAGGCTCACCCATCGACGCCACAGCAGCTTGCATATGTAGACCTCTTCGCTGGTCCAGGGAGATACAAGGATGGCGCGGCCTCGACACCGCTCAGAGTTCTCGAGCGAGCGATTGCGAGGGAGGATTATTGCGAACGGCTTGTCACTGTCTTTAACGCCAGGAGAGTAGGGGACGTTGTTGAATTACTGGAATAACTACGATCAGCCGCTCCTGAATTGCTTTTATTCAATAACGTCACCTACGCGCTCTTTACAAGTTATTCCAGTAATTCAACAACGTCCCCAGCGCTGCACGACGAATTTTGCAAAAGGCTCCTCCGATAAAGGCCCACGGATAGCCGTGCAGACGCGCCGGAGTGAGGCTTTATGAAATGGGGTCACCCGGTCGTTTCTTGTTGCTTTTACCAATGCACCAGACTAGTTTTATACCTAGTCATTTCCTGACGGAGGTAATACTGTATGAGCAAGACATGGCAAGTGCAGGATGCCAAGGCGCGCTTCAGCGAGTTGCTTGAGAAGAGCTTGGCCGAAGGCCCCCAGATCGTGACCAAACGGGGTGTGGAGACAGCCGTGCTGCTGCCCATCGACGAGTGGCGACGATTGGAGAAGCGAGCCCGGCCGGATCTCAAGGAACTGCTGCTCGCTCCGGAGGCGCGCACCGATGCTCTGACGCCGCCACGGCCGCAGCATCGCCGCCGCGTGTCTCCGCGCTTCGAGTAAGACCATGTATCTGCTCGACACCAATGTCGTATCGGAACTGCGCCGTCCTCATCCTCATCCAACCGTTGTCCGGTGGATTGAAGAGGTGCCCGCCGATGAACTGTTTCTGTCGGCAGTGACGGTCGGGGAGATCCAAGCCGGCATCGAACTCACCCGTGAGCAGGACGTCGCCAAGGCGGAGGAACTGGAAGCGTGGCTCAGCGCGGTGCTGGTCTCCTTTGACGTCCTCCCAATGAATGCAGCCACATTCCGGGAATGGGCGCGGCTCAAGCATCGTCGTTCCGACACGCTGTTGGAGGACGCCATGATCGCGGCGACGGCCGTCGTACATCGGCTGACGATCGTGACCCGGAACGTGCGCGATTTTGACCAACTCGGGGTAGATCTCCTGAATCCATTCGAGCACGAATCCGACCTGCGACGGTAGCCCATCTGTAACAGAAGTGTCGTGGAGCATTTCGTGGGCTTGCGCACTCAGCAGGGGTCTACGCGGCGGCAGCGTGCAACCTTGGGCACCGGCCCAAAAAAAGCCCAGGCCCTATTCCCCGCTGGCGGAACGGTGCGGTTTTGGAGACAATGGGGGAACCGTCGATGGAGTCCGAAACCGTTTCAGGGCCCGGGAGCCGCTTTCGCCGCCCGGGAAACTCAAACCGACCGTCCGGTCGTTGAAGAGGCCGAATTCATGCAAGGCAACACCCGAATCCTTATCCCGCTGGCTGTGGTTCTGCTCTTCGCTTCCTGCTCTCCGGCTCCGGAGGTCAGTCCGGCTCCCGAGAGCAGTCCCCCGCCGCCGGCTCAGGCCGACCCGATTCCCTGCTATCTGACCAGCGATCCCATCGAGATCGACGGGCGTCCGGACGAGGCGGCCTGGCAGCAGGCCCCCGAGATCCCGCTGCGGTTCGACGGCCAGGGCAACCCGGTGTCCCCGACGCGGGCCTCCGCCAGGTTTCTCTGGGACGGTAAGGATCTCTACGTGGCCATTACGGCCCAGGATCGGGATGTCGGCTCGACCCTGAACGGCCGCGACGCCCGCTTGTGGGAGGAGGATGTGCTGGAGCTTTTCATCAAGCCGCTGGAGTCCTCCCTTCTCTACTACGAGTTCGAGTTCAGCGCCACCAACCAGATCTTCGACGCCTACTTTGTCAAGCGCGGCACCCCCCTGGACGAGGCCACGCCCTGGAACAGCGGGCTCCGGGTGGCGGTGGCCGTGGACGGCACCCTCAACAATCCGGAGGACGACGACCGGGGCTGGTCCGTGGAGCTCGCCCTTCCGCTGGCCGATCTGCATCACGCCGGGAATTCCATTCCGAAGCAGGGGGAGGCCTGGAAGGCGGCAGTCTGCCGCTATGACTATGACGGGCGCTGGGAACGGCCGCTCAATACCGCCACCGCCCCCGTGACCGACAAAGGCGGCTTTCACGAGTACGAGGTCTACGGTGCTTTGCAGTTCGAGGGGCCGCCGCCCGCCCCATCCCAACCATGACCCGAACCTCTTTCATCGCGGGGTGCCTGGGCACGGGGCTGCTGCTGTCGGCCGCCTCGGGTCAGGCTCCCCACCAGCCCTGGATCCACCATTCCAGCTTTGAGGACTTCTCGCGGGGAACACTGGCCGACGGGGGCGCCAATCTCTACGTCAGCCGGGCCGGAACCGTCGAGATGATTCACCGCTGGGACCTGAACAACGACGGTTTCCTGGATCTGTTCGTGGGACAGGACCACAACCAGGTCGAGAGCGAGGACGTTCTCATCTACCGGGGAGGACCCCGGGGGTTCCGCTCCCTCCTCCCCGACCTGCCCGAGCACCAGCCGTTGGGCAGGCTCCTGAGCCAGATTCGCAAGCGGGAGGCCGGGGTGACCCGGCTTCCCAGCAAGGGCGGCGGGCGTTCCCTGCTGGTGGATCTCAATCAGGACGGCTACCTGGATCTCGTCTTCTGCAACTTCATCCACAACTACGGGGTTGAGACCAATGCCATGATCTATTGGGGATCCCGGGAGGGGTTCCGGCCCGACCGGCGGACGCTGTTGCCCACCTTGCTGGGAAGCGCGGTGGCGGCGGCCGATTTCAATCGGGATGGATTCGTGGACCTGGCCATCGCCAACCACGGCATCGAGGGCTGGAAACGCTTCGGGACCGCCCGGCACCTGGAATCCTACATCTACTGGAACGGTCCGACCGGCTTCAGCAGCGGGAGACGGGACGTCCTGCCCTCGGTCAGCGCCCTGGACGTGGCCGCCGGAGACCTCAACCGGGACGGCTTCCCCGAGTTGCTGTTCGTGAATAACAACTTTGAGGAGAAGAGCGTTTTTCTCTACTGGGGTGGCCCCGACGGCTTTTCCGCCGAGCGGCGCGAGCGGATGAAGGGCGGGGACCCGGTGGGGCTGCGTCTGGCGGACCTGGACCGGGACGACACTCCGGACCTGGTAATCACTCATCGCGACAACCGGGCCCAACTCTTCAAGGGCGGGCCCCAGGGCTTCGCCGGGGAGCCCTGGGCGGAGCTGCCCACCGCGGGAGCCGTTCGATGTGCAGTGGCCGAGTTGAACCGTGACGGCTTTCCGGACCTGATCCTGGCCAACCGGGGCGACCAGCCCTCCACCATCTACTGGGGAGGTCCCCGGGGATTCGAGAGCCGGCGGCGGACCGACCTGCCCACCCTGGACGCCAGCGACGCCGTCGCGGCCGACTTCAACCGGGACGGCTGGACCGACGTCGCCTTTGCCAACGAAGGCGATTCCCGGACCCACGACGTGCCCTCCTACATTTACTGGAACGGTCCCTTGGGCTTCGACCCGGCCCACCGCAGCCACCTGCAGGGATTCGGTCCCGTGAGTCTCCAGGGCGGCGACCTGGACCGGGACGGTTGGGCCGACCTGGTGCTGGTCAGCCGCAACAGCGGCTCGCGCGAGGCCATCGATTCCCTGATCTACTGGGGGAATCCACGCCACCACTACTCGGCCGCTTCGGTGTCGAGGGTGCCCGGAGCCATTGGCGCGGTGCCGGCCATCGCCGACCTGAATCGGGACGGCCGGACGGACATCGCCTTCCCCAACGGCTGGATCTACTGGGGACACGCCGAGGGCTTTGGGGCCCAGCGGCGCCAGGAGCTGAATCTGGAGGGGGGGCACGGGGCTTCGGTGGCCGATCTCAATCGCGACGGCTACCTGGACCTGGTCATTCCCGCCGGCTCGGCCTACAGTTCGGAAATTTCATCCAAGGGCATCCTCCTGTGGGGCGGAGAGGGCGGATTCCGCAGCCAGCGGCGCACCGAGCTGAGCCTGAACACCAACATCAGCCAGAGCGCCGGCATCGCCGACTTCAACAAGGACGGCTTCCTGGATCTGATTTTCCCCGACGTGGACCGGGAGAATGTGGACATCTTCTGGGGCAGCTCCAGCGGCGACTTCAGCCGGGACAATCACAGCCTGCTCAAGATCCATTCGGCTTCCACGGTGGAGATCGCCGATCTCAACGCCGACGGCTGGCTGGACCTGGTTCTGGGCGGTGTCTACGACATGGCCAGGCATGGCCGCCCCATGCGCCATGCCACCCTTCTCTGGGGGGGAGCGCAAGGGTTCGACCCTTCGCGCAGCTTGAGACTGGAAGCCTACGAGTCGGAAGAGCAGTCGGTGGCCGACCTCAACAAGGACGGCTATCTGGACATCGTCATGACCAACTATCACGCCTACACCACCCGCGAGCTGCCCTGTTTTATCTACTGGGGAGGCCCGGAGGGCTACAGCGAGTCCCGCCGGACGGGCCTGCCCGGAGAATCGACCCTGGCCCTCACCGTGGCCGATCTGAATCGGGACGGATGGATGGATATCGTCCCCTTCAACCACCTGCGCCACGGCGACCACGGGGTCGGCACCCATATCTTCTGGGGATCCCCCCAGGGGTATTCCTTCTCCAGGCGGCAGTGGATCCAGACCTTCGGGCCGCACTTCAGCGTCCGCCACGACGTCGGCAACATCTATCACCGAAGACTGGAAGAGGAGTACCATTCGCCCCTGCTGAGCCTTCCCGCGGGCAAACGCCCCTCCCGGCTGGACTGGCAGGCTCGAACGCCCCACGGGACGGCGGTGAAGTTTCAACTGCGTGGCGGACAGACGCCTCGGGCCCTGAGCGCCGCCGCCTGGGAAGGGCCCGGCGGCAGCGGCACCTTTTTCCGGCAACCCTCCACCCTTCCCGCCTATCCGCCGGGTCACCGCTGGCTTCAGTACCGGGCGGTGCTCACCACACCCGACGGGGGAAGCACTCCGGTGCTGGAGGAGGTCAGCCTCCAGGTCAGCGACCGCTGAGCCAGAACTAATCGCGCATTTCTCACCAATGGCAGGAAACGTCGGCTCTCAATCCACGAAGGGGCAGGAAGGACAAAAAGATTTCCACGAAGGGGCACGAAGGACCACGAAGGGACACGAAGAAAAACTAAAAGAAAAATGTTTTTTTCGGCACCAAGCGGCGGCGGCGGGAACAATGGCTCTCAAACTCCAGCGGTTCAGTGTTACATCCTGTGGGTATCGGTTCTCCTCCTGGATCCTGATTAACTTCCTTAGTAAGAGTATCGTGCCAGAGTCTGAGAACCGATGCGGCCTGCCCCCGGTGAGAAACGCGGGCTAATCCCGCCCGCCCGGGTTGCCCGGCGTGCAGCAGGAAGACGGAATAGGGATTGAGGCCGCCATCCGCCGGTTGTAAACTAACTCTTCCCGGAAGGTCAGCAGGGACGCCGCTCCCCTTGTCAACAGAAAGGACCGATTCGTGGACGCCCTCCAATACGCCAAAGACATCATTGCCTTCGACACCACCAGCAGCCTCAGCAACGCGGCCCTGACCGACTATGTGGAGGATCGGCTCAGGCAGATGGGTTGTCAGACCGAACGCCTGGAGTACGATGACGAGAACGGGGTTCGCAAGGCCAGCGTGGTGGGGAAAAAGGGAGAAGGACGGGGCGGAATGGCCTACTTCGGACACACCGACGTGGTGCCGGCCGTCAACTGGTTCACCCGGGAACACGGACCCTTTGCTCCCGCCGTTCGGGACGACCGGCTCTATGGCAGGGGGGCCTGCGACATGAAAGGGTCGGTGGCCAGCATGTTGGCCGCCGCCGAGCGCTTCGACGCCCGCGAGCTCAAGCAACCCGTCTACATCGCCTGCACCGCCGATGAAGAGATCGGTTACGGTGGCGCCATCCAGGTCAAGGAGAACTCCAGGTTCTATCGGGAGATGGTCGAAGCCCAGACCAGGACCATCGTGGGGGAGCCCACCCTGCTGGACGTCGTCTACTCCCACAAGGGCGGATGCTCATTCGAGGCCACGGCGCGGGGAGAGTCGGCCCACTCCAGCACCAAGGTGGGGTTGAACGCCAACTGGATCATGATTCCCTTCCTGGTCCGGATGAAGGAGCTCTACGACGAAACTCAGAGCAGTCCCGAGTGGCAGGACCCGGAGTTCGATCCTCCGACTCTAGGAGGGAACATCGGAATCGAAGACTACCCCGAGGCCATGAACGTCAAGAAACCGGTCAGCATCTGCCGTATCGGCTTCCGACCCATGCCCAGCACCAGGACCGACCGGTTGATCGAGCGGGTGACCCAGGCGGCCCGGGAGTGCGGAGTGGAGCTGAAGGTCGACCGGGGCCATGGAGCCTTTCACGTCGACCCCAAGTCGTCCTTCATGCAGGAAGTGCTGGAGGTTGCGGGGAGGGAGGGAGCCCGAACGGTGGGCTACGGAAGCGAGGCCTCGGTCTACACCGACCTCAAGAACCGGGTCCTGATCGGACCGGGAGACGTCGAGCAGGCCCATACCTTCGACGAGTGGATTACGGTGGAGCAGCTACACCGAGGTGCGGACACCTACGCCGACTTCATCCGCACCTGGTGTTGCTAGTTGGGTTTCAACTACTAGCCGGCTCTGATAGCTGCTGCCGGCTAATAGCTTTTGGCCAGGGCGACTGAATCCACCTTGCTGTGCTCGCTGATCACCTTGACATTCTTGCCGACCATGTCGGCAATCTTGTCCGCACCGATGGCTTTGGTGCTGGCGGTCAGCGACAGCTTGGTCTCTTCACCCTTGCTGGCGACTACGATGGTCTTCTTGTCGGCATCCAGGCTCTTCAGGGTGCCCTTGTTGGTCACCTTCTTGCCGCAGCCGGCGTAGGCCGAACCCAGGCTCACGCCAAAGGCAAGAACGGAGGCCAGGATCATCGAAACGACGAATCTCATGGGTTTCTCCTTGTTTACTAACAGCAGCGGTCAGGCTGCAGACGTATTGTATTGAGACATCACACTTCATAGTAAAGCATAAGGGGCACCCATGAGACAACACCCAAGTTGCCGCAGCCGGAAGCCTGGCCGCACCCTGGAGCTTAGCCGCAGCCCGAAGCCCGGCCGCAGCCCTGCTGCGGCCGCGCTGGAACGAATGGCTCTGGGGGTCTGGCTGCTGCTGGCCCTGGCTCCCGCCGCCCTTGCCCATCCCATACCCGATGTGCCCCTGAGGTCCTTCTTCGAAGCCGACGGCTCGGCCGTCATCAAGATCGAGCTGGAAACCCGCTGCTTCAGCCAGGATCCGGTAGGCGAGCCCTACCTGTTCCTGGAGGAGTACCTGCTGCTGAGTGAGGCGGAGCGGGACCGGTTGCGGGCCCAGGCGCTAGAGTACGCCGGCAAGGTCCTTCAGCTCTCGTTCGAGCCCGGGGGCGCGGCCCAGCCCCAATGGGAATTTGAATTCACCACCTTTCGGTCCCAGCCCCTCACAAGAGCCGACGATCCGGTGGTGCTGACCGGGTCCTGGCGTCTGAAGGACCTCTCGAGCCTGACGGGCTATCAGGCCCGCTCCCTGCCCGAGGCCGAATTGAGCCTGCTGTTTCTCAACTACTACCAGGGAGAGATCCTGCGGGGAATCCAGGTGCTGTTTCCCGGTGAAACCAGCCGGGTCCTCGACCTCTCCAGTCTGGCGGAGGCGGAAACCGGAGACTCCGACCAGAGCCTGATCGAAGGTCTCACCTCCCCCGGAAGCTGGGCCACCTTCACCAGCTTCATTCGCTCGGGCTTCGTTCACGTGGTGCCCCGGGGCATGGACCACATCCTCTTCGTGCTGGGCCTGTTTCTGCTCAGCCGGCGCTGGAAGCCCCTGTTGCTGCAGGTGACCGCCTTCACCCTGGCCCACACCCTCACCCTGGGGCTGGCCGCCGCCGGGATGGTGCAAATCTCCGCCGCGGTGGTGGAGCCGGTCATTGCCGGAAGCATCGTGGTGATCGCCCTGGAAAACGTTTTCTATCCCAGGTACAGCCCCTGGCGGTTGGCGGTGGTCTTTGTCTTCGGCCTGGTGCACGGGCTGGGTTTTGCGGGAGCCCTGAGCCAGTTGGACCTGCCGGCATCGGCCCTGCTGGTGGGTCTGCTGGGGTTCAACCTGGGGGTGGAGCTGGGCCAGTTGGCCGTGATCGCCGCCGGCCTGGCGCTGACGATCTGGCTGCGCGATCCGGACCGCTACCGCAAGGCCGTGGTCATCCCGGGGTCCCTGGCCATCGCCGCCATGGGCGCCTACTGGATGGTCGAGCGGCTCTTCTTCTAGCCAGCGGGGAGCTTACCCCCCACCGGCTCGACTGCGGGCTTCGCCCTTGTCTTGCCGACTCCCCCTCAAGGGGGGAGTGATTCCTGAGGCCAGCACAAAACGCTCGAGTATCACTCCCCCCTTGAGGGGGAGTCGCAGAAGCCGAGCCGCAGGCGAAGGCTGATGCGGTGGGGGGTGGACTGCGGACCCCTGGGCGGCGAAGCCCGGCCACGCCAGCCCGGTCCAGCACCGTACTTGATCGACTGAGATCTCTTGTGCGAGGAACAGCCCGCCTTCTGTGCCTCTAAAGCAGGAAAATTCTTAAAGGGGCTTCAGTAACTATCCGGGCCCGCCTTCTCCCGGACGCAGTCCGTTCCGGCCGGGCAGGTACTCCACCACCAGCTCCACGTCGCTGATCACAATGGGGAAGACCAGCTTGCTGTCCTTCTTGAGGACATCGACCCGAATGGTGTTGCGGCCCATCTTGGGCAGGTCCTCGCCGCGCAGGTCCACGTGCAGGCGGTAGCCCCGGTATCTCTTGGGCCGCGGCCTCATCTGATAGGTCCAGTCGGCCTTCCGCCACCTGTCTGCCGGGATCTCCTTCCCGTTCCACCACAGCTTGACCTTGTCGGTATGCATCATGTGCTGCACCATGACCTGCAGCTCGCAGCGCCACAGCTCGCCCTCGCTTGCCTTGGCCGCCAGGTCGTCGGCCACCTCCAGGTGGATCTCCTTTCCCTTCTCTCCGGGGACCAGCTCCAGGGGGAGCTGCCAGGGGACCCCGTACTTGGGAGGGGTGTCCGGCTTGGGATTGCTGCCGATACGGAAGCGCTTGTCCCTGTGGGCCAGCACGTCCGGGTAGCCCATGAAGCGCATGGATTCCATGGCCGAGTCGTCGTAGGGATAGCGGTCGGGGTCGGGGTAGTAGGTGTGGAAGAGCACGCCTTCCGCTCCGGCCGCGTAGGCATTGGCCACGGCCGCGGCAAAGACCTCGCGGGTATCCTGGGGGTTGCTGGCGTTGTTGATCCCGGCAAGCACCTTGACCCGGGTGCCCTTGGTGGCCTCGACCACCTTTCGCAACTCGGGGGCTCCGGCTTCGTATCCATGGGTCACCGGCATGGCGATCACCGAGTCCACCAGCTCTTCCCGGATCCAGCTTTCCAGGTCCATTCCCAGGGAGCGGTTGCCCTCCAGAGAACCCGCAATGCGAATCACCAGCCGCTTGGCCCTGCCCTGCTCCTTGGCCGCCAGGTCGCAAGCCTGGCGAATTTTCCGGAGCCAACCGGTCATGGTCTCGGTGTGCTCGGCGACCTCCCGCCGGGCGATAAAGGGAGCGTAGTCATCGAAATTGATCTCGATGCCGTCGGTGGGGTATCGGCTCACCAGCTCCTTGATCACCGCCAGGCGGTCTGCCCGGATCTCCGGCCGGGCGTAGGAGAGCCGGTGGGGCAGGTCGTGCACCGCCGCCGGGTAGTCGGGCTCCGGCCCCACCTGCCACTCGGGATGCTGGGTGGTGAAGTCGGCCACGCGGCTGTTGGTGACCTTGTTGGGCGGTGAGTGCAGCATGTTGAGCAGTATATTGGGAAGAAACTTGAATCCCCGGCGCTGGGCGTGCCTGGTGACCACGTCCAGGGGGTCCATCCCCCGCTGGATGAGCGAATGGGCGTTCTGGCCGGCCCGGTACCAGACGATGTGGTTGACCAGGTCCAGGTTGTGCCCCCAGCGTTCCCCGACCTTGGTGTCGTAGAGGAGCACGCTGCAGTCCCCCACGGCATAGGTGATGGTATCGATGCCCAGATCCAGCAGCTCGTCGATGGGCTCCACGTACTGGCGAACGCTCATGGGGGGCTCATAGAGGTAGACGCTGGAATGGCGTCCGTCCGAGTAGAAGATCACTTCCTTGGCGCCGTCCGCCTCCCCGGCCGCGGCCGGGGCCGTCAGAGCCAACAGAACTCCACTCAGAAATAGTCCGGCGATGGCTGCCCTGCCCAGTGGCTTGTTGTTCATGGTCGAAGCTCCTCCTTTTTTTGTTAGCCTGCGATTGACTTGTCTTTCCGGTCCCTGCAAATTTCCCTTCTCCGGCCGCCGGGACGGGGCCGATCCTGAAAGCACTGCCGATCCCGGGACCGCGGCCGCTCAAACCTGCCCGGCCCGCTGCAGTCTTCCCTAGCCCCGCTTTTTGGCGATGTCCAGCAGCACGGCGCCCAGGATCACCGCTCCCAGAACAACCTTCTGGGTATAGCTTTCCACCCCGGTCAGGTTCATGCCGTTCTGGATCACCGCGATGATGAAGGCCCCGATGAGCGTCCCGAAGATCTTGCCCTCGCCTCCCGCCAGGCTGGCCCCGCCCACCACCACCGCGGCGATGGTGTAGAGCTCGTACATCAGGCCGTAGGTCGGGGAGCCGCTCTTCAGTTGGGAGGCCATGACCACGCCCCCCAGTCCGGCCAGGACCGCACACAGGGTGTAGACGAAGATCAGCACGGCCGTGACAGGAACTCCCGAGAGCCGGGCGGCTTCGCGGTTGCCGCCCACGGCGTAGATGTAGCGCCCCAGGGCGGTTCGCGTCATCAACAGGTGCGCCGACAAGTATAGCGCCACCATCAGCACCACCGCATTGGGGATCCTCAGCAGATCGGCCTCGCGGCCCAGCCAGACGAAAGAGTCGGGGACTTGGTAGACCGACTGGCCCTCGGCCAGGATGTAGGCCAACCCGCTGGCCACCAGCATCATGCCCAGGGTGGCGATAAAGGGGGGAATGGCGAACCAGGTGACCATCACGCCCGAGAAGGCCCCCAGCAGGCCGCAAACCAGGATGGCCCCCAGGCAGCAGAGCACCATGTCCAGCGGGCCGGCGGCTTCGGCCGAGGCGGCCTCGCGGATCAGCCAGGTGCACACCACCGCCGAGAAGGCGATCAGGCTGCCCACCGAGAGGTCGATGCCTGCCGTGATGATGACCATGGTCATCCCCACCGCCAGAATGGCGATGACCGCGATCTGGTTGGCCACGTTCAGCAGGTTGTCGCGCTTGAGGAAGTTGGGCCAGCGGTAGCTCGGAGGCGTCAGCACCCTGGCCCCGGCCAAGCCCGGGAACTTGTCTCCCAGCCGGTCGAAGACGGCCCAGCGTCCGGTCACGTCGGTGCAGGCGATCGCGTCCAGGCCCGCACCCGACCGGGAGAGCGCCACCAGGCGCTCCCGGGCGTCGGAGGGCTGACCCTTGACGGCCCCCAGCACCTTCAGTCCGGCGCTGCTCAGTTGGCGCTGCAGGGAGTCGGCGAAAGCGGCGTCCTCCCGGTGTTCCCGGGCCACCACCAAGACGGCGGCCCCCGGGGGAAATTCCCGGGTGATCCGGGCCGTCAACTGCTCGGCGGCCTCGACCCCGGTGGGATGCTGCTCGTCCCAGGTGACGTAGCTGAAGCAGGCCCCCAGCAGCAGCAGTACCAGCACCATGCCGTAGTCGGAGAGGATGCGGGACAACAGCCGATCAAAGCGGGGATGGCCCATGGGGTCCACTTCCGGCAACGGGGTCTCAGGCGGGGGAACAGCCCTGGATTCCCCTCAGGACAACGGCGTCCGCGTCCGGGGCTGCCGATGGCGGGAGGCTCGGGGGGCGGGCTGCCCGGGGCTCCGCGAAGTCGCAGGCTCCCGGGCTATTGAAGGGTCGGATCCTTTTCGCCATCGGCCTGGCGGTAGAGGGCCGTGGGGATCAGGATCTGCTCGGGCACTTTCTCGCCCTCGAAGTGCCGGGCGATGGTCTGCATGGTCTGCCGACCGATGCGGTCCGGAAACTGGATAGGGTCGGCATAGATCAGCCCGTCCTTGATGGCCTGCTTGCCTTCGGGTTGGCCGTCGAAGCCGATGATCCTGACCTGGTCGGCCTTGCCGGCCTTCTCCAGCGCCGCCCGGGCCCCCAGCGCCGAGGGGTCGTTGATGGCGAAGATTCCGGCCAGGTCGGGATGGGCCTGGATGGCGTCCTCGGCGGCCTTGTAGCCGGCGTCCTTGGCTCCTCCCCCCGGCAGCACGGCCACGATGTCGATTCTGCCCGCCCTGCGGTCCCGATTGTAGGCTTCGATGATCTCGTTAAACCCCTGCACCCGCAGCAGGCAGGATTCCGCCTGCTCATAGTGGAGCACCACCACCTTGCCCCCGGCTTCGCCCAGGGCCTCGATCATGGCCTTGCCGGCTTCCTTGCCCCCGGCGTAGTTGTCGGTGGCGATGTGCGAGACCACCTTGGCCCCCGGGGCCAGGCAGGCCAGATCGGCGGTGAAGACCGGGATGCCGGCCTGGTTGGCCTCCTGGATGGCAGTTCCGATGGCTTTGGAGTCGGTGGGGCACAGCACGATGGCGCTGACCTTGCGCACGATGAAGTCCTTGACCTGGTTGCGCTGGCGGGCCACGTCGAACTCGCCGCTGGTCACCACCACCTCGTAGCCGTACTTGCGGGCTTCATCGGTGAGGGTGTCGGCAATCACCTTGAAGAAGGGATTGGTCAGGGTCATCACCGACAGGCCGATGGTGCCCCGGGAAGGGGTCCCGTCGCCCGGGGTCTTACCGCCGTCATCCGTGCGGCATCCCGCCAGCAGAACCAGCGTTGCCAGGGCCGCAACCTTCCACCGGCAGGTCAACATTTCGGAACCTCCTTGGACTTCGGTCGTCCGGTCCCGTCCACGGGTCGAAACGCTTGCGAAATCGGAACCCCTAGAGTTAAGCGCCATCCCTGCCGCAAGGTCAAGCCTAAATGAGGCACGTGCGCTGTGGCGCTTTGCGGCTGCTGGTAGAGACCCGGAGGTGGCCCTGTCGGCTGCGAGCGGGCCACTGGAGCGACCAGGGAGGCTTTTCCTTGGCGCCGTGGCGTGGACAAACGGGTTCGGTGGGCCCAACCGACACCGTTCGGCGTCAGGAAACCCTCCGGTTTCTCCAACCGTCTCGATTGCCTCAGGGGCGATGACCCGAGTCGAGCAGAGCCGTCACTAGCCGGTATCGGCGAAAGGGATCGCATCCACCAGCGAGCGCATTCTTTCCCGGTGTCCCGCCCGGGCCTGGGCCAGAGCGAGGGCCATCATCACCGTCAGGGCGAGGGAGACCCGGGCCCTCACCCGGCTGTGCCCGCGCAGAAAGTGCCGCTCGAACCCGAAGTCGTTGTCCAGTCGGCTGTAGATCCGCTCCAGCGCAGGGCGACGCCGGTAGCCCCGCTTCCAGGACGGGCTCCCGTGCGGGGTCGGGGTAAAAATGCGCCGGTCCTGCTCGGCCAGGGGAATGCGCACGATGCGGCCGAACGCCCCCGCCTGCGAGCCCGCGGCCCGGTAACAGCGTTGCCGGCCGGCACAGCCATACCCGTAAGCCGCCGCCGGGCAGCGGTACTTCAGCGTTCCCCGCGCCGCCTCAAAGCCTTGGAACGCCATCCGTCGCTGCCGGCCGGTTTCAGGGCAGAGGCAGCACACCTGCCCCTTTTCGGTGTGCACGATGGTGTCGGCCCGGTCCGGATAGAGCGGCCGCGTGATTGCCTTGCCGGGGTCGTAGCCCCCCTCCTTCTTCTCCTCCTTCCACAACTCCCGGGGTTCGATCAAGGGACGGATGCCGTAGTCCTCCCATAAACGCTCCTTGAGGGGTCCACTGTCGAGGCCGCGGTCCGCGCTGAAGTCCCGGCACCGCTTCCCCAGCTCCGGCGTCTCCTCGAACAAGGCCTCCGTCATCGCCTCCAGCTGCTTCACCTCCGACCGCGAGGCCCGCGTCACCTCGCAGGCCACCGGGATCTCGTAGCGGGTGTCGGCAATCAGGTGCACCCGATAGCCGAACCAGGTCTTGACCTTCCTCCACAGCTTCCCCGTCCTGCGGTCCTTCCCTCCCGTCTCGTGCTTCCCCCAGTCCGCCTCCGGGTCTGAGGTCTTCCCCGTCTTCCGGTTCTCCTGTCCCGTCGAATGGCTCTCCATCGCCTTCCCGTCGTAGCCCAGATGCTCCCCGAAGTCCTCCACCTCCTCCATCAGTTGCTCCCGCACTTGCCGCATCATCGCTGCAATCCCTCCCTGCTTCTCCTCCAGCTTGACCACCGCAGTGAGAAACCGCGAGAAGTTCCAGGCCGACGGCACTCCATCCCTCTTCTTTCCCCGCGACCCCCCAACGCCTCCCCCCTTCGCCCGACGCCACGGTCCCATCGGATCAAACCCGCACACATCCAACAGCGCCGGATTGCGCCTCAGTTCCCGCAGCAACGACTCCACCGAGACATGCTGGAAGACGATCCCCGCCACCAGCGCCCGCCACATCGCCCGGATCGGATAGTCGTCCCGTCCCCGTCCCCGCCGCCGCTCCAACGCCCTCAGCAGGTCCTCGTCCGGCAGGGCCTTCAGCACCATCTCCAGACGCTCCAACTCCGGCCGGCGTTCCACATCGCTCCACGAAAACAAGGGACGGTTACGGTTCACCACGTCGCTTCCTCCTGGTCGCCGATCTCAACGTTAACTTCCATGCATTCTATCACATAGAGACCCCAAAAGCCAGCCCTTTCCGCCCCCAGCGGCTCAGCTTGACCTCTGTTGGCCTCCTCCCCATCCCCTCCATTCCCTTGGGCACAAGCCCCTCTGCCCCTTGGGGTCAAATCCCGCCATTTCCCCTCCCACGCTCTTCCAAACCCTTGATAATCCTGGGTGCCCTTGGGGTAAAGTTATTTTGCCCCCCTTGAAATCCCTTGCTCTTCAAGGGGTTCCCAACAGCGCACAGGCCTCTAAATTGACGCGGTCCCGCTTCCCCATTAGAATCCTGCCCAGTCTCGATCCCGACCATTCCGCAACCGGGGGAACCCATGGTTCAGCAGTGGAACTTCAGACAGGAACTGGTGTTTTGCTTCGGCCACCGCCTGGCCGAGAATCCCACCCAGTACATGCTGGAGAAGGCCTTTCGCCATCACGGCATGAACTGGCGCTACGTCAACTTCGAACTGGGCAACCAGCGGTTGGCCGAGGCCGTGCGGGCGGTACGGGTCCTGGGCTTCCGCGGCGGCAACTGCACCATGCCCTGCAAGGTCAGCGTGATCCCCCACCTGGACCGCCTGGCCCAATCGGCGGGCCTGATGGAGGCCGTCAACTGCGTGGTGGTGGACGGCGAGGCGCTGGTGGGTGAGAACACCGACGGCAAGGGGTTCCTGCAGTCGCTGCGGGAGGTGGCCGACCCGGCGGGCAAGCGGGTGGTGATCCTGGGTGCGGGCGGGGCCGCCAGGGCCATCGCCGTCGAAACCGCCCTGGCCGGAGCTTCCCGCATCACCATCGTCAACCGCCAGCTCCAGCGGGGCCGGCAACTGGTGGAGCTGCTTCAGACCAGAACCGAGGTGGAGGCCCGCTTCCTTCCCTGGGAGGGAGACCACGCGGTGGCCGCAGGAACCGAGATCCTCATCAACGCCACCCCCATCGGCATGCACCCCGATGTCGGCGCCCGCATCCCCCTCCGCACCGACGCCCTGACCCCGGGAATGGTGGTGGCCGACGTCATCGCCAACCCCCCTCAAACCCGCTTGCTGCAGGAGGCCGCCGCCCGGGGCTGCACCGTTCTGGACGGCCTGGGCATGCTGGTCAACCAGGGCGTCATCAGCTTCCGCCTCTGGACCGGCCAGCACCCCGACAGCTCGGTCATGCGGGCTGCGCTGGAGGAAGTTTTTGCGGGGTGAAGAACCAACTGCTCATCCAGCAGCGGGGAATCTCATTCGAGAGCGTCATATCCGCCATAGAGCAGGGCGGCTTGGTGGACGTACTGGAGCACCCCAACCAGGACCGCTACCCGGGACAGTTGATCTACGTTGTGGAGATCGACGAGACCATTCACCTTGTGCCCTTCGTGACGCAAACAGACGGCACTCGCTTTCTGAAGACGATTATTCCCAGCCGGAAGGCGATGAGAGATTATCGGAGGAGGCAGCGATAGTGAACGACGAAATGAGCGCGGAAGAGCGTGACATTCTCGATAGATTCGAACGGGGCGAATTGCGTTCCGCTCCTGATGCTGAACGCGAAATTGAGATGGCCCGACAGTCGGCTCGCAATACGTTCAACAAAACCAAGCGAGTGAATTTGCGGGTAACCGAGCGTGACTTCAACCTTGCTCACTCCAGGGCCAGGGAAGAAGGGATCCCTTATCAGACACTCTTGTCCAGCGTCATCCACAAGTACCTGTCCGGCCGGCTGACGGAGAAGTGGTAGGCCGACATCCTGGCACTGGAGCGGGAGACGGAGGGGTTGTTGGCAGAGATTGTGGGAGGACTGGGAAAAGGAGGAGTTGGACGAGGACGGTCAGGTGGAGTTCAAGGGCAGCGCCAAGGCGTTCGTGCGGACCTACGCCTTCCTCTCGTGCGTCCTCCCCTACACCAATGCCGCCTGGGAGAAGCTCTCGATCTTCCTCAACTTCCTGATCCCCAAGCTGCCGGCCGCCAACACCCGGCGGTTCACGACGTGCGCCCAGCATTTTTCCTTTCCTGATTGTCCCCACTGGATTTGCATCGATGTCTTCACTATTGTAATTTAGACACCAAAGTAAAATAGTAAATTGTCGAGCCTTTTGCAAAATTCGCAGTGGAGCATGACATTTTGCTGGCTAACGTGATGTTCCGCTTGTGATTACCCGACAGCAAGGACACTTTCAAGCGGAAATGCCCGGATCTGAGGGCCGGATCGCAGGCGGTCGCCGTGCGCGGGCACAGCTTGCCCTCTCCCTGCCCTACGGCGGGCAAACCTGCTGTCCTGTTCGGGGTGGCGGCCAAGTCTTCAGAGCGTCAGGCGCATCAACTGTTCCACCGTCAGCGCGAGGATGCCGAACATCAGGTGGCACCACACCTTGCCCGGGCCGCGAACCCTCAGGTACCGCCCGCCAAACTCGTCCTTGAGCCGTCCGTTCACCCGCTCCACAGTCGAGCGCTCCCGGTAGCGCCTCACCTCGGGAGGCACTTGGCCGATGCGGCGCTGAGCCAGCGCCTCCCGCTTCCGCTCGGCTTTCAACTGCGGCCGCCTGCGGGGATTGAGGTCGATGATCGGCACATGGCCCAGCTGCTCACTGAAGGCCCGGATCTCAGGCGCGTCATAGGCGCTGTCCATCAGGTCGTAGAGGCTGTCGACCCGACTCGCGGTCAGCCTCGCCAGCGGGATCGCCGCCTGACTGTCATGCACCGAGGCTGACGTCAGCAGGCAACTGACCGGAATGCCGCCGTCGATGGCGTCGATGTGCAGCTTGTAGCCGGTCCAACTCTCCTGATGCCCTTTGGCGTTGCGCTTGACGCCGATGTCGCAGACCTTCGGCAGGTCCTCCAGCATCTCCTCCAGCGTCATCGACGCCTGCCGCTGCAGGCGGCGCGGCTCCTTCGCCCGTAGCTCGTCCTTGCGCGGCCGACCCCGTCGGCGCTTCGGCCTGGCCGTCGTTGCGGGCTTGGGCGCCGGCGATTCTCGTCCCGGGATGGCGGTCGAGTCCCTCGAGACGTGGCCCGCCAAGTGGCCCTTCAGCGTTCTGTCGAGCAGCGCCTCATGCAGGCGCCCCGGCAGGTCGCTGGCGGCGAATTCCGCAAACGCGCGAGAGAAGGTTGCCTCGCTCGGCACCCCACCCGCCGCCTCCCAGCCGCACAGGCGGCGCAGGGTAGGTTCCGTCCTCAGCCGCTCCACCAGCCCCCGGGTGGTGGGCACGTCCAGCACCGCCTTCGCCAGAAAGGCCCGCGCCAGCGCGGCACGATCCTTCAGCGGCCGGCCCCGCCAGCCCCTGTTGTAGGGCAGCCACTCCTCCACTCGCACCAGTTCCAGCACCCG
This sequence comes from Candidatus Versatilivorator sp., assembly GCA_965198125.1. Classification (GTDB taxonomy): domain Bacteria; phylum Acidobacteriota; class Terriglobia; order Versatilivoradales; family Versatilivoraceae; genus Versatilivorator. Next base: position 1,707,101 of record CBDAOQ010000003.1, read on the forward strand.
GACGAGCCGCTCGTAGCGCTCGCCCAGGGGACCCAGGGTCTCCTCCAGCCACGGAAACAGCTCCCGTTGAAACCTGAACCAGTGTCGTGATAGGGTTTGTTTAAGGGACAAGTTCCACCTCCGTTCATCATGTCGATTGCTCATCTCCATGATACAACAGAGATCGGACTTGTCCCGCGACTGACCTGCCCCCTTACCTTTCCTGGTAAAAAATCCCGCTACCTGACGAATTTTGCAAAAGGCTCTGTCTTATTGAGCAACTGTGAATAAGGACTGTCCATAATGCAGCGCGGCGAGATAGGCAGCTATGAAGTAACCAGCATTGGCGGTGACCGAGTTCGGGCCTTTGTGCCACTACCGTTGCCGCCGACACCCGCCCTGATTTTGGACGGCTCGCTGCAGCAGGCACTGGAATCGGCTGTACTTGCCTTGGGCCGCCTCGATGCGGTCTCTACTCTCCTGCCGGACAACGCGCTTTTTCTGTACTCCTATGTGCGCAAGGAAGCAGTGCTCTCCTCTCAAATCGAGGGCACGCAATCATCTTTGTCGGATCTTCTGCTCTTCGAGATTGAGGAAGCACCCGGGATTCCGCTTGATGACGTGAGCGAAGTCTCCAAGTACGTGGCGGCGCTCGAACACGGTCTACTCCGCCTGCGGCAGAACTTTCCCCTGTCGAATCGCCTGATCCGAGAGATCCACGGCGTGTTGTTGTCGAGCGGGCGGGGTCAGACCCAAACGCCCGGTGAGTTCCGCCGCTCGCAGAATTGGATCGGCGGCAGCCGGCCGGGACGAGCCGATTTCGCGCCGCCGCCGCACATCGCCGTGCCCGACTGCATGACGGCGTTGGAGAGCTTCCTCCACGCCACCGACGACGGGTTGCCCGTACTACTAAGGGCGGGGCTTGCGCACGTGCAGTTCGAGACCATTCACCCCTTCCTCGACGGCAACGGCCGCGTTGGTCGGCTGCTCATTACGCTGCTACTGTGCGCAGCCGGTTTGCTAAGCGAGCCGCTGCTCTATCTGAGCCAGTATTTCAAACAACACCGCGGTGACTACTACGAGCTACTGAACCACGTGCGCCGCACCGGCGACTGGGAGGCGTGGCTTGGCTTCTTCCTGGAAGGAGTGAAACGAACGGCTGAGGGTGCGGTCTCGACCGCACGAAGTTTGTCCCGAATGTTTCAGGATGACCGCAACCGCATTCAAGTAGCTGGGGGTCGGAAAACCGGGTCAGCGCTACGCGTACACGACGCGCTCAAGGCGCGGCCGATCCTGTCGCTGCCGGCGGCGTGCCGAAATACCAAGCTTTCCTTTCAGGCAACCGCTTCGGCCATGGAATTGCTCGCCAGTCACGGGGTTGCGCGCGAGATCACCGGAAAACGCCGTAACCGGCTGTTCGTCTATGACCGGTATCTTTCCGTCCTCAACGAAGAAACCGAGGCCCGCTGATGTCGGGTATAGACAGACTCACACCCTACCCGGCCTACAAGCCCTCGGGCGTAGCGCGGCCGGGGGAGGTGCCGGAACATTGAGAGGTGCGGCGGAGCAAGCGCACATTTAAGCCCCGCCAAGAGTTGGCCCGCCCCAACGATGTTCAGCTCTCGGCTACTCAAGCGTATGGCGTGATAGCGCAGGAGGTGAGCCTATGAGCGTTTGGAAGAACTGCCCTGCGATCGAGCGGGACCCGGAGAAGGTCAGCGGGGCCTGGGTTTTTTGCGGCACGCGCATATCCGTGGCCTCGCTTTTCGAGAACCTCAGGGACGGCGCCACCGTTGACCAGTTTTTGGACTGGTTCCCCGGGGTGGAGCGCTGGCAGGTCGAGAGCATTCTGGATCACGAGACCCGGTAACTGAAGGACTCGGTAGCTTGAGAATACTGTTCGATCAGGGCGTGCCGGCGCCTCTGCGCAGGCATCTGGCGGGACACGCGGTGGATACGGCCTTCGAGCGGGGGTATGGCGTCAAGACGACATTTGTCGCTTCGGCTGGATGCGACAACAGGCACAAGAGTTTACAATACTCGGCAGGGGCGATAGATATGTTGAACCGCATGAAAGTCGAGAACTTTAAGGCTTGGCGCAAAGCCGATTTGACTTTTGGAAAGGTGACCGGTTTCTTCGGCACCAACAGCGCGGGCAAGAGCAGCCTCCTTCAGTTCCTTCTGTTGCTCAAACAAACCAGGAATGCCGGGTGTGGGTGACATGTTCTTCAAACACGTGTTCAATTTCCAGTATCACGAAGATCGAGTACGAAGAATTGCCATCACGCCTTTGGCGGACGACAGACGAGGCTTCGAGGAGCTGCCTGAAAATACGCTGGACCGGGCAGACCGCAAGTTCCTGGCGGTTGCGGTCGTTGCGAATGCTGTCGTCCTGAACGCGACAGACAGCGATTGGGTTGAACACAAGGCTCTTACCGAGACCCTTGCAGTTCAGGTCAAGCAGCTCTGTCCGCAGTACGCCTCCAACACCAGGCGACGCCAGCAATGATCGTGGAGAGTCTGCCTTCAAGCCTCAAATATCCAGGCACGCCTTATTGGCCTTGGTCTCCGGCAATCGGTCGGGACGACAATGTGCACACGAATTCGGGTCGATTCGTGGGACAGGCCGTCGTCGTGACGGAGAAGCTTGACGGAAGCAACACACTCCTGCATGCCGGCAAAGTTTACGGACGTAGTGTGTCAGCGCCTTCCGAGGGCAAATGGATGGCGATGGTCAAGAAGCACCACGCCTGGAAGGTGACCGAGCCCGATGTCTATCTCTACGGCGAGGACATCTACGGATTCCACAGCATCAGCTACGGCCCCGTGCAGGAGAAGGAAACGTTCTATGCTTTTGCGCTCCGGGATGGCAACGGCATTTTTGCGGCCTTCGCCGACGTGCAGTCATACGTAAAGCAGTGGGGTATACCGGTTGTTCCGATCCTTTTTGAGGGATACTTCAGGTCAGTCGCCGAGATCCGCGCGTTCGTGGAGCGTGCCCACGGCGAGCCGTCGCTGCTCGGCGGCCAGCGGGAGGGTGTGGTGTTGCGATTGGCGCGAGGATTCCCCGCAGCGGAATTTTCGGAGAACGTCTGCAAAAGCGTTCGTATCGGCCATGTGCAGACAGCGGAGCACTGGACGCGGAAGTGGAAGCCGTGCCGTATCGCAAGGCGCACAGGATGAAGGTCTCCGCCCGGGCGAGTAGGATGATTGCGAGGACTGTGCGGAAGCTCCACAGCGGCCGAGGAGAGGATGAATCGGTTTCTGGCGGAGTTGGGAGTATGAGTAGCCTGTGGCAGAAAATGGCGTTCTCTGACGCCGTTGAAGTAAACCCGCGACGCCCTATAACCCGGGGAACCCTTGCCCCGTTTGTTGCCATGGCATCGTTGCCCGCTGAGACCCGCGACGTCACGACAGTTCGCATCCGGCCTGTCGGCAGTGGAGGATCAAGGTTTACCGATGAAGACACGCTGTTCGCACGAATTGCGCCCTGTACGGAAAATGGCAAGACGGGGCTTGTTCATCGCCTTGCTGTTGGAGAAATAGCTACAGGTTCAACTGAGTTCATTTCACGCCAGATTCACCACACCTGCCTCAGATTCTCTAGCCCCTTGAGGTAGTCCTCAGTTTCTAGATTGCTCTGCACCCCATACTCGGCTAGCGTATTTATCATTTCCCCAAGCGTCAGGTCCGCAAGTTCAGCGGCCAAGCCGAGGGAGGCCTTCCCTTTCTTGTAACGCTCTACGGCCAGCATGATTCGGCCCTTGTTGACGAGTTCCCGCACCGCCTTGGACATGTCCCCGCGCCCTTCCTTGGACAGCTTGTTTAAGAAGTCGTAGTTTTCTTCATCCATTCTTATACTCATCGTCTTGTTCATTTCTTTGCCTCCAGCCTTCGCCTCACGTCGTCAACAATTTCTGCCCGGTAGCGCCCGTACTTTCGCAGGATTTCAAGCTTTCTCAAAGTTTCTACTTCGGAGGTCAGCTCTTTCTCCCGCATCCTCAGTAAAATTCCGATCGCGCCTGTGAAGGGCAGCTTGAGAATCTTGCAGGCATTGACGGCGTTGCGGTCCTCAATCACTATCAGGCGCGCGTTGCACGCTTGTGCAAGAGCAATCGCTTGGGCCTCGCCGACTCCCAGGTTGAATTCCCTGCCGAGCTGCTCAGAAGCCTTGCGGTCCCTTAGCTTGCGAACCTCGATGTGCTTTTCCGCTATCAGCCGCGCGATCAACTGCGCATCAAACAAAGCCTTGTTCTCGCAGCACTCAGCCTCTACTACCTGTGGAATCACGACAGGCTCAGAAAACGAGACGAGGAACCGCTCAAGTAGTTCCGCCTTGGCCAGCAGGATGAGAGGCGACGCGTCAAATACAACCATTGGTACATATTATTGCATGCGTAAGCACAAAAGCATTCGGGGTTTGAGGCTAGGTGTTTTCTCTACTAATAAGGGTAGCGACCTGACTGCTGCTGAAATACAACATAGTGCATAGAGCTTGAGGACATCGCTGATGATAAGAGCGATGGAGACGGCGGGTGCGGCACAGTACCAGAAGTGGACGACGGCATGGAGGTCAGGATCATGGATGGCGACCACGTGCCGTGCGGAATCGCGACCCATTCGCTGCTTCGCAGGTGCGGGGCGTTGCGGCTCAAACCATCCCCGGGATCACACGCGGGTTTATGCGATGCTGGGCTGCCCCGGGGCCCCATGCATCCGCGGCTCGTGCCCCTCATGACTCCTCCTCATCCGCCCCCGATTCCGCGCGGCCGCGCATGAGGCGTCGCAAGCACTGGACGGCTCTTTCCAGCAGAGGGGCGGCCTCGTCGGTTATCCCCCGGACCGAGAGTGTGATATCCGGAGAAACCTCTATTTGAAGCCACCGGTCCATTGCGGGCGACGGATGCCCGCGGTGGTCCGCGAATTCCTGGAGGGCGGCCAGTAGATCGCCGAGCTCCGATTCCTGGCTGGGTTCGGAATCCCCAACTTGCTTCCGCTGGTATGAGACATCCGATCCGTCGTCGACAGTGGCCCGGCGGTTCGCTACGTCCTCTGGGCCGCTGTCCGGCCAGTCGTGGGCCTCAGGCGACTCGAGGTTGACCTGGCTTGGCTCATGGAAGCTTGAGTCGGCCAACCTCCGAGCCGACCCAGGCTCGGTTCGGTCCTCCCGCACGGGCCCCCATCGCTCCTCGATGGCTGCCCGCCGCCGGGCGAGCGGGCGGAAGCTGGGCGATGTACCGGAGACGACTTCCGGGGTCACCGAGATCCGCCCGTCCGCGACGCGCGAAATCAGCTCCGGCGGCGTGTGCTCGAAAATCTCGCGCAGGTCTCGGAGCGCCACCGGCGCCACCGTTCCTCTCTGCTCCGCCTCCCGAACCTGTCGAATGAAGAGTAGCCGGTCCCGGACCAGCTTGGGGTAGCGGGTTCGCGACCCGCGCCGTCCCACCTTGGGCAGTAGTCCTTCGTGCACGTAGTAGGCGATGGTCCTGCGATCGAACCCGGTCTCGCGCTGCAGTTCCGCGGCTGTGTAGCTGTCCATTTCCCGGTCAAAAGCCATGTGAGTGACTTTTAATGATAACTAATGGTTTTTACTGTTGACAACGTTCTGTCGCGCCCGAATAATGTACTTTACTGATTTTTGCTGACCATATCAAGGAGTCGCCAATGCATCCACTGAAAACCGCCGTCTCCAGTCTGACGCTTGGAGAGCCCCAGTCCTGGAAAGGCCTGACGATGTTTCCGTTGCTGTCGGGTTTCCGCAGCAGCCTCCGTTACCTGATGCTGGCCGACGGCCTGCGGGACGGCCTGGTCACTGTCAAGGAGGTGTCCAGCTCCGGAAGCGTGCCGGATCTCGCGGTGGAGAACCAATCGAAGCTGGCCGTGCTGATTCTCGACGGCGAAGAATTGGTGGGAGCCAAGCAGAACCGCGTCGCCAATCTCACCATGTTGGTCCCGGCGCACCACACCGTGGTCATTCCCGTGTCGTGCGTGGAGGAGGGCCGTTGGGATTACGAAAGAGACGATTTTGTCGTGACCGAGCGGGTACAGTACGCTCGGGGCAGGACTGAGAGACTCGCCAGCGTGCTTCATTCGATGGCGGAGACCGGTGAACGGGTTTCCGACCAGGCTCAGGTCTGGCACTCCATCGCGGCCAAGGCCGCCGCCATGGACGCCGAATCGCCCAGTGGAGCGATGAGCTCGATCTTTGAACGCCATGCCGCGACGCTCGACCAATACGTCCGATCGGTGAATTCGCTTCCCGGCCAGTTGGGGGCCATCTTCATGGTAGGGAAGGAGCGTCTCGGTCTGGATCTGTTCGACCAGCCTGCCACCTTCGCCTCGATGCTTCCCAGGCTCGTCCGCAGTTACGCCGTCGACGTCATCGAACGCCCCATCTCTCAAAAGGTGTCGGGGCGGGAGTCCCAGGCGCGATCCTTCCTCGACAGCATCCTCGAGGCGTCGTTCGATGACCGCCCCGCCCTGGGGCTGGGCCGGGATCTCGGCTGCGTGGCCGATAATCTGGTGGCCGGTGCTCTCCTGGTGGACAAGGTTGTGGTGCACTTGGCGGCGTTTTCCGGTCCCCGTCGTCCACGAGGCGGATCCGGCTCGGCTCGACGACCCGCGATCTACCGCTAACCCGCATAATTTGCCGAGACTGGCCCCGTGAGCGTGTAAAGCTTCTCGCGGGTCCGGTCTTGGGGCAGGTGGTTTACAACGACGGGTGGTGGAGGGACAGGAGCAACCGCCAATTGGCCAATAGTTAGAAGGCTACCGAGGACTACCGGTGGACGTGGAATGCAATCCCTATAATCGGCGACGAAGCCGCTTGAGGAAGGATCTTCGGCCCTATTCGAGACAAACAGTAGCCTTGTCTTGGAAGGCTGTCCCCGAAAATGGCTCTGGGGCGCGGACTCTTGCGCTAAAACCCAACGCCGCCCCCGCCGAAGGCGAAGCTGAGGCCGACGCCGATGAGCAGCGAGTCAGCCGTGTTCCGCCCCGCCACCACTCGTCCGACGAACCCGTTCAGGCTGACGTTGTCGGTGACGTCGGCCATCAGCCGCCCGCCTACGATGTGCGCGTCTTCCTGCAAGCCCGGAAACCGGCTCGGCGAAAAGCCTTCGCCGCCGATGTCGATGCTGGACAGGGCATTGACCATGCGGTAGTCGGCGCCGACCGTCACCCTGTCGCCGGCCGGGATGAAGAGGCTTATGAAATATTGACGGCGCCGGTCCCCGGTTCGGCCAGCCAGGGCGTGCCCTGCCCAAACGCGGGAGGGGCGGACAGGCACAACCCAAGCGCCGAGCCGACGAGAACGGTCACGAACGAACGACTGTTGCGGAACATCTATTGGGTACCTTCCTTCCTTTGCGCCGAATGGATTCCAGAGAAGACCGGGCTAGAGTTTGAAGTAGCCGGGTCAGGAAGTAGTGGACCACCTCCATTCTCATCTTGCATTCCTCGCCCTGCACGTCCCCTTTGCCGCACAGCGCGGTGACCCCTTCGTCGTCCGGCGATCCCGTCTTCTTGCCGTTGTAGACTGCCTCGAGGCTGGCCGTGAGGCTCCGCGCGCGGTCGCGATCGAGCTCGCCCTTCTTTACTGGGCAGGAATCGCAGACCAGCAGGTCGAACGTCAGAGCCTTGCCCTTCGAATATGCAGCACGCGGGCTCACCTTGCCGGCTCCCGGTCCGATGGAGCCGGAGGCCGAGACCCGGAGCTGGAACAGCCCGACGCCTGCGGCGAGGACGATGGTTGCAAATAGGAATCTCTTCATGTCGTTACTCTCCCCTTATACCGTTCAAATCCCTTAAAGACGTGAGCCTTTTGCAAAAATCGGAGTCGGGCGATCCTTATTCAGATCGAGGGTTTTTCCTCCCCAGTCGGTCAAGGATGAGGTGACACTGAACCCGTTTGCCGTCTGAAGCTTAATGGCCACAAAAGGCACAAAAACACAAAAAGGACCATCGGATCGGCAAGACGCGAAATCAAGAAACTCGTTTTGTGGTTTCTGTTGTCTCTTGTGCTTTTTGTGGTGAATGCCGGAGCCTGCAGCCCATCACCTTTGCCGCCTCCATATCATTCCCGATTGCGAATGTTGCAAAAGGCTCATAATAAACATGGATGCACAGGATGCACAGGATATCCAGGACGGGACGCTGCTGCACGAGAAGCCGGCTCCGGCAATGATCGTGTGCGGATTTGCGGAAGCTCAGGATTACAAGCTAGCCGTTTCCTGAAAAAATCCTGTGCATCCTGTGCATCCATGTTAATCAAAACCTGTTCCGAGCCTCCATAAGCCCGTTGCCTGCGGAATTTTGCAAAAGGCTCACGTTTCAGAACCGAAAACCGAACGGTTGCCGAAAAAATAATTTTGCCGGATTTCAAACAGGCGTGTCATCAGGTGCGAGCGCGCGCTTTGGATCGCAGCCGACGAGAATTCGCGAAGTAACCGTGGAGCGGCCTTTGGCGTCCGCCGGCGGCATGTATGAAGTGTGTTCCTCAGTGCTGGGGCTGGTTCAATTTCCAGTCGTAGTCGTAGTCGATCGTGCCCTGGAACCCTTCCAGAATCGCCGCCAAATCGCCGTCGGCGTATTGGGTGAGGTGCTTGATCACCGACTCCTCGGTACTGCCGAAGTCCTCAGGATACCACTCATAAATACTCGATAAGACGATGAAGTCATCGTCGACCACGTCGACACCCCGCGGACAATTTACGTAGGCTCGTGCAGCCGCTTCCAGCAGCGACTCGGTATTGGCGGCCGTGAAGGCTGTCTCCATCAGGTCCGGGCAGCCGTAGGCAGCACAGTTCACCGCGTAGTGAATTCGCTTGTCCCGCCAGATGGGGCGCAGAATGCCGTGCTCCATCCGGTTCAGGGTCAGATCCTGGCCGGCGACGTTGGCGCACACGTCGTCCCAGGGGCCCGCCAGCGGGGCGACGCCCTGGTGGATCTCCCTGATCGAATTCACGGGATAGGCGTCCAAGACGATCTTCACGGTGAGCGCGTTGTAGAAGTTGATCCAGTAGGCCATCTGTTCCGCGCGGCAGTAGTCCCGGGGATCGATCCCTTCCAGGTACTCGACGTAACCGGCCAGCCTGGCCGCGTCATCGGGACTGGTGGACAGCGCGGCATAGTCGAGGACATTGACGCCCGAGGGATCGGGGTCGACGTAGGTGTCCAGGATGTCCTGCCAGGGGCGGTGATCGATGGGCTCGACATTGGACTCGTCGCTGGCATCCCATTCCGAGGTTCGTTCAGGCTGGGACGGGCCGCAGGCCGTGGTCAGAATCGCCGCGGCGAGCAGGCTCGCGGCCAGGTTGCGCAGTTGCCTCGTGCGTGCCGGCACCGTTTCCATTCCGTCTTGTTTCATGGTCGTTCATCCTCTTGATGCGCGCCCGGACCAGCGCGCCGGCGCTCATTCCTTCGTCGATGGCCTGCGGTCAGCGGCGAGCCGAGACGGCCTGGCCGCTGCGGCCGTACCACCGGCGCCGGATCAGGTCGCAGCCGAGCCCGCACAGAATCAGGCCGAACTCCAGCCCGCGCGCCCACGGCGGCTGCGCGTACGGGTGCATCCCATAGTCCTGCAGGTTCAGCCCGGTCACGTAGCCGAGCAGCACGGCCAGCGAGGCCGTCCAGGCCCAGATACTCGGAAAAACAGCGGCGAATGGCAACAGCCAAAGCAGGTACCAGGGATTGATGACCGGGGATGCCGCCAGCAGCGCGCCGAAGATCCAATCGCCGCGCGGAATGCCCCGTGCAGGGCTCCGGAAATGTTTGACATGGTACCATCCCCAGAATGCCGCGAATGCAAACCCCAGGGCAAGCCTGGCCCCGAACGGCGGCAGCGAGGTCTTCAGCAGCCCGAACAGAAACGAGTTGAATTCCCACTCCCGTGCAAACACCTGCAGCGAAGCCAGCTCGCTCCCGCCTCTCAGAGCGAAGGGCGCATAGACCGCCGCCACCGTGGCCGCGAACAGCAACCAGTGCCGGATGCCGGCCCCGGCCAGCACCAGGGGCGCCAGCAGCAGACCGAACGCCTTGGCGCCCGCGGCCAGCCCCAGCGTGAGGGCGGCCAACAGCCAGCGGCGGTCCCGGCTCAGCACCACGGCCGCCAGCAGCAGGCAGGCGCCGGCCCCGTCCGGGTGCGCGGTGAAGGCGATCTCCTTGATCACCAGAGGACACCAGGCATAGAGCAGCACGTTCCGCGCCGGCGCCAGGCGCAGCAGCAGCGCCACGGCAGCCAGATCCAACGCGGTCAGGATCGCCTGCAGCGCCGCGACGCTGCCCGGCTGCAGCCAGTAGCCAAGCAGGAAGATGGCCTGGGTCACCGGGGCGTAGATGGTCGGCAGCTCCGGATAGTTGATGCCGTGGAGGACGGACTGCATGGCCGGAGGCACGCCGGGGTCGATGAAGAACGCCTCCGGCGCCGCGCCGTAGGGGGTGCCCGAGGTGGCGAAGCGGTAGCCGTCCCACAGGTATCGATAGAAGTCGTCCTCGTAGAACGGGCCGCCCGCCAGCCCGCAGATGCGGAAGGCTATCGCCCAGAAAATCAGGCGGCCCAGCGGAAAGGGCTCCTCCCGCCGGCGAACGTGCAGGTAGAGGCCCAACACCGGCAGGCCGGTCCAGGCAACCAGCAGGAAGAAAGCCGGCAGCGGCGGCTCGCCCGGCTGCCGCGCCAGCACGGCCAGCGCGGCGTATCCCAGCGCGCACCAGACACCGACCGCATCGACGTACCACATGGGCGTTGCGCGGCCACGCTCACGCCGGGGGACGACCGGCTTGTCTCCGACTGAAGTTGAGTCCGGAGCCAAAGAGGCTCTTCTGCAATTCAAGCGGATACTCCACCAGCTGTAGTCGAAACTGTAGCCTATCAGAAGGCCCGGATCGGCAGGGGACCAAGAGGCAGGTGCAGGTGGTCGGACAACTCTCTGGGCAGCGGACGCGGTGAGGATTTTTCCAAGAGGGAACCCCTGCCTGACCCTGCCTGCTACACCGAACCGATGCCGAAAACAGAGGATCTCTCTTCCTCCGCCGGCACAAGGGAAGACGATGCGACGCCGACTTTTCAACGAGTGCAGCCCCCATTGAGGAATACGCCAGGCAGAGCGTAAAATGCTCAATGTAAAGAATCACTCCAGCAGAAGGGATCCATGCTCCACAGACTTGCTGTGCTGACGCTTGTGCTGCTCCTGGTCGGATTTCAGGCGTCGCCTACGCTCAGGGAACCGCTACCTTGAGAGGCGAGGTGAACGACAATTACGGCTCGTTCATCCCTGCCGCGAAAGTAACGGCAACCAACAATGCCACCGGAGTCGAGGTGAATGCCTCGACGGATGCCGTCGGCGGCTACGAATTGTCCCTGGAGCCCGGGGTCTACACGGTGACGGTGGAGGCCTCCGGCTTCGAGCCCGCCACCGCCAGTGACCTCGAGCTGATGGCCGGCCAATCGGTCCTGCGCAACTTCTCGCTGGAATTGGGAGCGGTTACCACCTCGATTGTGGTGGTGGGCAGCCGGGCCGAGCCGCGGTCGGTGACCGAGTCGACGGTACCGGTGGACGTCATCCGCACCGAGGATTTCGCCAGCCAGGGGAGCAGGGACCTGGCGAGCCAGTTGCGGACGGTGGTTCCCTCCCTGAACGTCAACACTCAGCCCATCAGCGATGCGTCCACCATCGTCCGGCCCATGATGCTGCGCAACCTGGCGCCCGATCACACGCTGGTCCTGGTCAACGGGAAGCGCCGCCACCGCTCCTCGATCATCGACTGGCATGGCGGTAACGGAGTGGCCTTCGGGTCCCAGGGACCGGATATCTCGGGCATACCGGCGATTGCCCTGCGGCAGGCCGAGGTGCTGCGCGACGGCGCTGCCGCCCAATACGGCTCCGATGCCATTGCCGGAGTCATCAATCTGCAGCCCAAGAATAGCCGTTCGGGCGGCAGTCTCGAGTTCAACACCGGCATCTACGGCGAGCGATGGGACGGCGCCACCTACAGCCTGGCCGGCAACGCCGGGTTGCCGCTGGGCGCGACCGGCTTCGCCAACCTCAGCTTCGAGTACGGCGGCGCCGAGCCCACCGACCGCAGCATCCAGCGCAGCGACGTGGCGGCCCTCATGGCGGCCGGCAATACCCACGTGCGGGATCCCGCCCAGATCTGGGGCTCTCCGGAGGTTGACGGCGACCTCAAGCTCTTCGGCAATTTCGGCTACCCTCTCACCGATCGCCTCCAGTTCTACGGCCACACCGGCTATGCCGGCAAGGAAGTGACCGGCGGTTTTTTCTTCCGCAACCCCAACACTCGGGGCGGGGTCTTCACCGGCGACGGCGGTCGAAGCCTGCTCATCGGCGACGTTGCGGCCGCGCGGGGCGGCCCCTCCGCCAACTGTCCCACGGTGCCGATCAGCGATCACGTGCCCGACAGGGCTCTGGAAAGGGTGTTCGCCGACCCCGATTGCTTTTCCTTCCAGGAGCGCTTCCCGGGAGGGTTCACGCCCAACTTCGGAGGCTCGGTGTCCGATCGTTCGGTGGTCGCCGGGATACGCGGGTTCACCGGCAAGGGCATCGTCTGGGACGGGAGCATCAGCGTCGGATCCCATCAAACCGATCTGTTCATCAGCAACACGGTCAACGCCTCGCTCGGTCCAGACACCCCCACCGACTTCGACCTGGGCAGCAATCGGCAGCAGGAGATCAGCCTCAACCTGGATGTCTCCCATGCCGTCAGCGACTGGCTCAACCTTGCCGGTGGGGCCGAGTGGCGGGACGAGCAGTATGAGACGCGGATTGGTCAGCGCGAGTCCTGGGAAGTCGGTCCCTACGCTGCTCAGGGTTTCAGCGCAGGCTCCAATGGCTTCAGCGGCTACAGCCCGCAAGCGGCCGGCCGGTGGAACCGCAGCAACTTTGCGGCTTACGGCGATGTCGAACTGTCGGGGCCGGCGGACCGGTGGACGATCGGCACGGCGGCCCGCATCGAAAACTTCGAGGATTTCGGCACCACGGTCAACGGCAAGCTGTCGGGCCGCTACCGCCTCCTGGATCCCTTTTCGCTTCGCGCCAGCCTGAGCAGCGGGTTCCGCGCCCCGACGCCGGGCCAGCAGAACGGGTTCAACCTGGCGACGGTTTTCGACCCCACCTTGGGCGACCTGGTGGAACGGGGCACCGTTCCGTCGATCTTTCCCATGGCGCGACTGCGAGGGGGTGAGCCGCTCAAACCCGAAACCTCGGTCAACACCACCGCCGGGGCCGTTCTTGAAAAAGGGACGTTGATCCTCACGGCCGACTATTTCCGCATCGATTTGGCCGACCGGATGGCCGTGACCCAGGACTTTACCCTCACGTCGGCAGAGGTCGATCAACTCCTGGAAGCGGGGGTCGAAAACGCCCGCGGACTGGCAAGCTTTCGCTTCTTCACCAACGATATCTCCACCACAACCCAGGGAATCGACCTGGTCTTCAGCTACGCGCCTTCCCGGATGAAGGGCGGCACCGTGTTCAGCGCCGCTTTCAACCACACCGACACCGAGGTGACCCACTACAATCCGGAGCTGCTCAACGCGGCCCGCCGTTTGCGGGAGTTGCAGGAAGCCCTGCCCAGGAACCGCTGGAACGCCAGCCTCAGCCAGCGGATCGGCCCGCTGGATGTTCTGGGGCGGGTCAACTACTATGGCGCCTGGTTCGACTGGGACAGCGCCCAGACCCTCTTCAGCGGCAAGCCGGTCTTCGACCTGGAAGTTGCCGTGCCGGTACGCGAAGACACGAGGCTGGCATTCGGGGCGCGGAACGCGTTCAACACCTTTCCTGACGTCTCTCCCAATGCAACCAGCGTGGGCGAGCAGTACAGCGAATACACGCCCTGGGGCTTCAACGGCGCCTATTTCTATTTCCGCCTGGCCTATTCCTTCAGGAAGCTGGCGCCGTAGGGGGGTCGCTTCCTGGCGGCCCGCCTTCCACCCCCCACCCCCCACCGCATCAGCCTTCGCCTGGCGGCTCGGCTTCTGCGACTCCCCCTCCAGGGGGGAGTGATCGGGCGGTACAGACCAGGAACATCCTTTACACAATAAACCGGGAACGGTGCCGCTCCCGGTTGATCGAAGTGGGAGAGATAGGCGAAGCTGTGCCGGCCTTGTGCGGGCGAGACGCCCGCGCTCCCAGGAAGTCGTCATCTCATGACATCACTTTTCCCCCTCAAGGGGGGAGTGATCGGGAGGTACGAACCGGGAACATCCTTTACACAATAAGCCGGGAACAGGGTTTACACCTTGCCAAGGGATCGGGCACGGAGGCTTGTGCAGGTCTCAACATCACTCCCCCCTTGAGGGGGAGTCGGCGAGAGGGCGGAGCCCGCAGTCGAGCCGGTGGGGGGCAAACACCGCACCCCGTGTGCGCCCCGTGAGTGAGAATCAGCGGCACCGGCAGCGGCGCGTCGGCGTGGCGCCCTGTTTGTCATATCAAGCGGCTCGAAACTTCATCTGTAGGCGGCGAAAGCGGCGATGGGGGGATTGCTCATGAAATCGTCCCAGAAAGGATTGCCCTTCTGGGACGGGTGCAACGAGACATCGACCCAGCGAAATCCCTGGAATCCAGCCGAGCGGGAAGTCCCTATCCAGCCTTGCGGGACCCGGTTCCGGAAGGCTGGCGCACGGCCGGCTCCGGGGCCTTTACCCGGATGGTGACGATGTCGGTGTCGTGGTACTGCTGGTGGCGGATGGAGGATGCGACGTGCCGCAGCAGCCGTAGCGAGATTTCCCGTTCGACCGGCGGACCTTCCGCGTATTGGCCAAGCAGGGCGATCCGATCCTGGAGGTTCTGCTCATCTTGGCTGGAGGCGATGAGTTCCAGGACGCCGCCGCCGTCCTCCTTGTAGGCCACCAGCCGCAGGCGGCGGGGTTCCTGCGTTTCGCCGGCATGGTCCCGGTGGAAAAGCGTCGTCAGGGTCTCCTCGACGGCGGTATCGAGCCGGTTCCGCATCGCCTGCCCCCAGCCGTTGTCCGAGGCGAAAGAGCCGAGGAACTCCTGGATCCTTGGCAGAGCCGACAGATGGCATTCGGTCTCCATCCGCCTGCGGCGGGGCCGGGTCAACTCCAAGAACATCGTCATGAGAATGGCCACCAAACCGCCGGCCGTCATCCCGTTCTGCAGCAGGTCACCCGCGAAGTCGTTGAAATACTCGGGGAATATCCCGCCGTTCTGGAAATCCCGCGCCGATCCAGAAGGCCACCCCGGCCACCAGCCCCTTGCGGTAGTCGATGCCGTCCTGGACGACGATCTTCATGCCGATGACGAACAGCATCGCCATCAGAACCGTGATGTAGGCGGCGGCCACCGGCCCCGGGATCGCCAGCAGCACGGCCAGCGCCTTGGGCAGAAACGCCATCCCCATGAACACGGCGCCCACCGCCATGCCGACCCGTCGCGCCCCGACCCCGGTGAGCTCGGTCACCGATATGCTGGTCGAATAGGTGGTGTTGGGTACGGTGGCGGCCAGGCCAAGATAGCAGATTTCCCATTCCATCGGCCGCCACCGCACCCTGCACGGCCCGAAAATCGATGGCCTGGGTTCGCCGGTGGGAGACGCGCTGGATGGCGACCGCGTCCCCGATGGTCTCTATGGCGCCCCACCAGGGTCACGAACACAAATGCCGGCAGCAGGGTCCAGAAAGCCGGTCCGAAGCTCAGATCCAAACCCGGCCATCCCCCCGCGGGAAGTCCGATCCAGGCCGCTTCGGCGATGAGGCTGGTGTTGTAGATTCCGAAAAGCCCGGCCACCACCGATCCGGCCACGACGCCGACCACCGGCGCCCATAGCCGGCAGCGCTCCCCGGGCCTTCAAAGCCAGGCCGGCGATGACCAGGAGTGTGACCAGGGCGGAGAACCCGGAGGCACTCCAGGGGGTCCCTTCCGGCACATCGTTCAACATGTTGAAGATGAGGGGCATGACCGTCACCGGAATCAGCATGATGACGGTGCCTGCCACCGCCGGCGTCAGGATCCGGCGGAAGAGCGAAAGCCGCGCCGCCAGCGCGAACTGGAAAAGAGAGGAGGCGACGACCAGCGTGGCCAGCATGGCCGGCCCGCCCTCGGCGATGGCCGTGATGCAGACCGCGATGAACGCCCCCGAGGTCCCCATCAGCAGTACGTAGCCGGCGCCGATGCGCCCCGAACCGTACGGCCTGGGTAAGTGTGCTGATCCCGCTGACCGCCACCGCGGCGAACACGGCCCAGGAGAGGAAGGCTTCGGTTCCTCCAGCAGCCCGAATCACGATGGCTGGAGTCAGCACGACGCCGGCAACGCAGAGGACCGCCAGTTGCAGTCCGAGGCCCAGGGACAACAATACCGGTGGCTTCTCGTTGGGTTCATAGCGCACTCCGGCATTCCGGCCAGTGTCTTTGGTATTCATATCGAGCACCCTTTACACCGGAGTAGGAGGCCTGCCGGTACTGCGGGAACGCGGCCCTGGTGAGAGCAACTCTGGCAGCCTCTGACAGACCCGGAGTGTTATTGAAGGAGCTCGTCAGAACCGCCAGATCACCAGCAGTTGGGGGGCGTTCTCATCTTCGTCCGCGCCCAGCTTGTTCCGCCAGTACTGGTATTCAATTCCCACCAGCAAGTGGTTGGCCGCTCCGAATATCGCGCCCAGGTCCCAGGTGAGTTGGGGCTGCGCCAGAACCCAGCCTTTGACCCGATTGCCGAACTCGTTCCTGCTCCCTCCGATATACTCGGCATGACCGCCCATCAGGAACGATTGGCCGCCCAGTTGGAAAGGCAGCGCCCAACTGACGTCGAACATGAAGCTGTTGCTGGTCCGGGGAGCGCCGCCGCCCTCGGCGCCGCTGTTGCCGTCGATGTAAGCCGTCAGGTCGGTGTTGGAGGAAGGCGAAGCCCGGTACCTTCCAGGAGGCTCGCACGCCGGGCAGATATTTGAAGACGTTGGCGTCGGCGCCAAAGTTGACGCCACCGATGACCGCAATGTCCCGGATCGGCCCCAGTTGGAACTTCCTGCCCGACACCTTGCCGAGGCTCAAGGTCGGGTACCACTCGCCATAGAGGTCCTTGTCGTTGAAACCGTCCCGATGGCCGTCGTCGAGGATGTCGAGAAAAAAGAAACTGTCTCCGAACCGCCAGCCCGTCGCGTGCTGGACAGTGAGAATGGAGATGTCTTCCCGCGCGCCGGAGAACGGGTTCGCGAGCTGGCCCTACTGGTAGTGGAATTCAACTTGTGCGGTTGCCGCCGTAGCGGAGGCCAGTACCAGGCAGACGCCCGAAACGCAACGCAGCAGTCCCCTCAGGTGGCGGTATCGGGTCACGGGGTGCGCCTTGCTGGCATCCCTTATCGTCCGTGCTTGAAAAGCAACGCTACGGCTTTGGGTTGAGCCGGCAACGGATTAAGCCCGGCGGCCGGTCCCAGGACATCCGTCGAGCCGGTCTCGTTCATGCCCGGGACCGTGTCTCCGACCTTCTTCCGATTAGTCGGCCGCCAGGCGGGCCGGGGCCGGCGGCCGGAACAAATTCGCGGAAGTCTTGCGGCATTGGCGGATCATGGGTCGTTCGCCCTTGCGGGTGCGACCCGTGATAAGTGAACTCGAAAGCCAATTATGCGGGACATTGCCCATAATCGGGAAATTCCGGTGGAAAAACCGCCCCCCTGCTTGACCTAGGCCTTAGAATGTAGGGTCAAGTATTCTGATGTTCGACATATTAAACCCTGTTTGTCAGAACCGTGTTCTGCTAACGAAGGATTCCAGACGCTGCGATTGACAGGACCACTACATGGTAGCGGCCGGCGATTGGCGGCGGTCGTGATTCTGATCCTGGCCGGCGCCCCCCTGTGCGGCGCCCAGACCAAAGGCGGCAACGTCCAGAGCTACGTATTCGACCCCACGCGGGCCGTCGTTCATGGCGTTACCGTGACGGCCACGGATCAGGAACGCGATGTGGAGCGCAAAACCGTCAGCTCGCCGCTGGGCGAGTATGTCCTCAGCTACCTTATTCCGGGCGTGTACAGGGTGCGTTTCGAGGCGCGGGGATTTCTCCCCTACGTGGCCGAGCAACTTCGAGGTGCGTGTGGGAGAGACCGCGGCCTTTTCGCCGGAGCTGACGCTGGGCACGGCCACCAAGAGCATTGTCGTTTCAGCCGTGGCCACGCGACCGGCGATCGATACCCATCAGACGGCGCAGGCCGACCATATCGACACTGTCCGCATCGAGAACCTCCCCATTTACCGCCGGGACTACCTGGATCTGGCTCTGCTGACTCCGGGAGTCGTCAATACCAGCTATCTGGTCGATGACCGGGACAGCCGGATTGCGGCGAAGCCCCAATCCGGGCTGGGGATCGGCGGCGGCACCGGGCGGAGCAACGTGCTTCATGCTGGTCGGCTTGAATAACTCCTTCGACACCGGCGCGGCTCGGTCCACCATCACCCAGGCGGCGGTGCAGGAGTTTCAGGTGAACCGGAATACGTGTCTTCGGCTGAGCTGGGTAGGCGCGCCTCACGGTGCGATCAACATCGTCACCAAGGGCGGTACCAGCCAACTGCATGGAAGCCTGTTCGGATTGCATCGCAAACCGCCACTTCCAGGCCCGGAACTTCTTCGATCCGGAAAAGTCCGCCTATTACGAGGAGCGCAAAGCGGGGCGTCGATCGGCGGACCGCTCGGACGGGAGGGGACCGTGTATCTACGGCGCTTAGCGAACGTCTCGACCGCCACGAATCCGTCATCGTCCCCCTGATTCAGGACGACTCCTTTCTGTACCAGCTGACGCCCTCGCAGCAGGCCCTGAGGGCGGGCCTCAGTGCTTCGGGACTGGTCCCGGCGCCGCTGGTGGTGCAGCTTGCTGCGGCGCTGACGCCGGGCAACTATCCGCACGTCGTCTCCTTGTTCGAACGGAACAGCGGGGTGTTCCCGTTCGGGGAGGAACGCCAGCAGTTCCTGGGGCGCCTTGACCACACGGTGCGGGATGGGCATACCGTATTCGACGCGGTTCAACTGGACCGGCCAGGGCAACGAGAATACGCAGTTCGGATCGCTGGTCGTCCTACAGCCGCGGACGGAATTCCCACACCAACGATTTCGGGATGGCATTGGGCAATACGCTGCTGATCAGCCCGGAGTGGGCCAGCGAAACCCTCCTGGGAGCTTCCTCTCACGACTTGGGCGAGTATCCGTCCGACAGTTACGGCCGTCGATCGACATCAACGGGTTCGGCCTGTTCGGACAGGACCTGATTTTGCCGGTCCGCATCGTCGAACGTGCCGGCCAGGTGCGGCAGAATTTCTTCCCATACGTCCGGCCCGCAGACCTACAAGTTCGAGCGTCGACGTCGGCGCCGCGCGTCACAGCGTAGACCGCGGAAACCTTTTTCGGAGGGCGCTTTCAGTTCGGCGAGGCGGTGACTCTCTCGGCTATGATCGACAGCGCCCTCGGCGCCGGCAAGTCGCAGTTGCTGCAGGGCGCTCTATCAGCCTGGTCGGCCGCCCCGAGCTTGCGTCAGCGGTGATCGAACCGATTTCGTCCATGCAAGCCTATGCCCTGGCGCAGCCGCTCGTTTACCAGCAGGGCTTCGGCAGCCCCTTCTGGGGTCCGCATCGAAGAATTCCTACAACTTCCATGCCGAAGCCGCCTGGCGACTGAGGCCTGGATTTCCTGGCTGACTGCTGGACGGCCGGCACGAGCTCGAGGTCAAGACGCGGTTCCCGACCGACAAGAACAACTTTGCGCCCAGGTTGGGTTTCGCCTGGAGTCCCGACCCCGGGATGGTCATACGCGGGGGCTTCGGGAATCTATTACGGCAGGATCGAAGGCCAGATCAACTACATCAGGGATTTGCTGGGAGAGCAGGGACAGATCTTCCAGGTGTTCATACCCGCTGACCGGGTTGCGGGAATCAACAGCGCGCTGACCGGCCAGAGGCTCACATCGGCCGAAATCTACCAGACCGCCATGCAACGGGGCATGCTCGGGACCCCGTACCTTGACGCCTCAGGACCTGGCCATCCACGGCATCGATCCGGGACCGGGTCTTCCGCTGCGGGTGCAGTTCGGCGTGGCCGATGACACGGTAAACCCCTATTCCCAGCAGGGCAGTCTCGAGATGCAGCGCGAGGTGGCCGACGGTGACACCGTCTCGTTGGGATACAATTTCAACCGGGGCGTCCACCTTATCCGCCCCCTGGACGTGAACGTCTATCAGGCGGGAACCAACGAGCAGGGACGTCCGATCGTGGGCTTTCACAATCCGTTGGTGCTGCAGGACAACATCTACGGCAGTTGGGCCAATTCTTCCTACCATGCGTGGTCGCCCAGTACCGGAAACGCTTTTTCGATGGATTCACCCTCTCGGCCACTACACCTGGAGCAAGACCATGTTCGAGAACACCGACTACAACTCCTCGTTCCAACCGCCACTTCCAGTGGACGCCAACGCGGAGTGGTCGCTGTCTTCTTCCACCCGAAACACAACTTCGTCGCCTATACCGTGGTGGATCTCCCCTGCAAAGCGGGCACTGGCCGTCGGATTCGGTCACGCTTTGATCCGAGACTTCACGGTCTCGACCATTTTGAGTGGACGCTCGGGTGCTCCCTTCAACCTCAACGCGCGCCATTACGAACGTGGGCGACCGCCACACCGACACCCACCGCCCCTGGGGTTTGGGCCGCAACACCGGCATCGGGCCCGACTTTTTCTCAGTCGACCTCCGACTGAACCGGGAGATTCTGCTCACCGAGAACTGGACTCTGGGGCTGATCGCCGAGGCGTTCAATCTGTCCAACCGAACCAACTTCAAGCATATCAACAGCACGGTTGGTAACCTGCGTATTGATGAACTTCCCTCCCGGCAGGTGGGCCGCCGGGTCCGGTCACCGAGCGCTTCTCCTTCACCTCGGCATTCGATCCGAGACAATTGCAGTTGTCGGTGCGCCTCAATTTTTGACGTTCAGCGGCTCGCAGGGCGAACCTAGAGCCGCACGTCGTCTCCGTGTTCGAGCGGAACAGTTCGGGGTGTTCAGCCGTTCGGGGAATGTCAACGCAATCGAGTTCCTGGGGCGCCTTGACCACACGGTGCGGGATGGACATACCCGATTCACGCGGTTCAACTGGACCGGCCAGGACAACGAGAATACGCAGTTCGGATCGCTCTTCAGGGTACAGACTGCGGCTGGAATTCGCACACCAACGATTTCGGGATGGCATTGGGCAATACGCTCGCTGATCAGCCCGGAAGTGGGCCAGCGATGACCTCCTGGGAGCTACGCGTAGGCGGCGAACTTCGAGCGTGCGTCCTTTCGGAACGCAACGGCACCTCGTCCAATCGACATCAACGGGTTCAGGCCTGTCTCTGACGGGACCTGATTTTGCCGGTCCGCATCGTGGAACGTGCCGGCCTGGTGCGGCAGAATTTCACCCATACTTCCGGCCCGGCATACCTACAAGTTCCAGCGTCGACGTCGGTCGCCGCGCGTCACAGCGTAGAAGCGGAAGACCTTTTTCGGAGGGCGCTTTCAATTCCGGCGAGGCGGTGCCTCACACGGTTATGATCGACAGCGCTTTCGGATCCGGCACGTGGCGGGTTATAATGCAGGGCGCTCTCCATCCCTGGTCGGCCGCCCCGAGCTTGCGGCAGCGGTGGCCGAACCGATTTCGTCCTTGCAAGCCTATGCCCTGGGGCTGCCGCTCGTTTACCTGCAGGGCTTCGGCAGCCCTTACTGGGTTGGATCTCAAAATGGACATTCTTCCAACTTCTTTGCCGAAGCCTAACTGGCGACTGAGGCCGGATTTCCTGCTGAAGGGCTGGGCGGCCGGCACGAGCTCGAGGTCAAGACGCGGTTCCCGACCGACGGAAGAACAACTTTGCGCCCAGGTTGGGTTTCGCCTGGAGTCCCGACCCCGGGATGGTCATACGCGGGGGCTTCGGAACTCTATTACGGCCGGATCGCAGGCCAGAAGCAACCACATCAGGGATTTGCTGGCCCCTGAGCAGGGACAGATCTTGCCAGGTGTTCATCCCGCTGACCGGGTTGCCCAGGGAAGAGAACAGCGCGCTGACCGGCCAGAGGCTCACATCGGCGTTTGAAATCTACCAGACCGCCATGCAACGGGGCATCCTCGGGACCCGTACCTTGACGGCCTCAGGACCTGGCCATCCACGGCATCGATCCCGGACCGGGTCTTCCGACTCGCGGGTGCAGTTCGGGAAGATCAACCGATCGACACGGTAAACCCAAACTATTCCCAGCAGGGCAGTCTCGAGATCCAGCGCAAGGTGGCCGACGGTTACACCGGCTCGTTGGGATACAATTTCAACCGGGGCGTCCAACGTCATCCGTGTTGGCTGGACGTGAACGTCTATCAGGCGACGAACTTTGCGAGCAGGGACGTCCGATCGTGGGCTTTCATCAATCGTTGGTGCTGCAGGACAACATCTACGGCAGGAGGGCCAATTCTTCCTACCACGCGTTGGTCGCCCAGTTCCGGAAACGCTTTAATTGCCGACGGCGCCCACCCTCTCGGCCCACTACACCTGGAGCAAGACCATGGACGAGAACACCGACTACCGAGGCTCCGGCGTTCCAGCCGCACTTGCAGTGGGACGCCAGCGGCGGAGTGGTCGCTGTCTTCCTTTCATCGGAAACACAACTCCGTCGCCTACACCGCCGGTGGATCTCTGCCCTGGAGATCGGGCACTGGCCGCGGTCTTCGGTCACGCTCTGATCCGCGATTTCACGGTGCTCGCCCCCGATTACGAGTGCCCGCTGACGGGTGCTCCCTTGAACCTCAACTCCGGGCCATGACAACCTGGGCGACCGCCACACCGACACGCCGGGTCGCGCCCCTACGGGGTTTGGGCCGGGTGCACCGGCATCGGGCCCGACTTCTTCTCCGTCGACACTCCGACTGAACCGGGTTGGGGTCCTTTTGGACCGAGAACTGGACTGCCTGGGGCTGATCGCCGAGGGCATACTCAATCTGCCGCTAACCGTCAACCAACTTCAAAAACATCAACAGCACGGTCGGCGGACCTGCGTATTGCCCTGGGCACTTCCAACTCCCGGCAGGTGGGCCTTGCCGGGGACACGGTCACTCGAGCCCTTCTCCTTGGCATAAGCAGTGCGTTCGATACCAGCAGACAATTGCAGTTGTACGCGTGACGCCTCAACTTTCGGAGGCGTTGAGCGGCGCGTTTCAGCCACGTGGCGGCCTTGATGGCAGCCTCGGAGATGTCTCAACCAATCGAGTTCCGGCAACGGGTGTCCCGATTGCGGGCCGCCGGGTGTGCGAGGCGGATTCAGGCTTTCGATCCTGGATGCGTGGCGGGTTGGGCTGCAGCATGGCACGCTTTCCAGCCTGAAAGCCGGTAGATGCGAGTGTCAAAAAGGCTGGACGGGCCGGGTTATTTTCGTTGCCGGTCTGAACCGCTGGAACAGGGCGGGGGGATGGACATTTCCAAGGATTCCTGGGGGGTCCGGGCGAACACGCATTCCGGGCCGCTGAAGGGGGTACTGGCGCGGACCGCATCCTCACCGGAAGGGAGAAGCACACCGACTGCCGCTGGCCTCTGGTGAAAACTCACGGTCGGAGCAGCCTCAAGCACCAGCGGCCCCTGAATGGGTTGCCGGCTCCCTCACCGTCCGCGAGGAAAGAGAACGGTACGGCATGCGGAAACACAGTTACGTCTATCTGAGCGGAGAATTATCGGCGCAGCCAGGACTGCCACCATCGACTCGCGGGTGGAAGGGATGGGATCAACCTTTGCGGAAACCAAACGCTTCGGGTTGCATCCCAAGGCCCGCATTGGCAGGCCGATATTCAAGCCGCCAACGTCATCGTTGGATCGGCTGGGAGGGAGTGGACTTGGCGAGCGGTCAGTTGCACCGGGTGGTGGGTGATGAGCCGGTTCCAGATCCGGGAAGGGTTCGGTAGTGCCGAATATCCGTGGCCAGCCGAAGGCTCAATTGCCGACGGCGTCTTGGGTCGGTTGGGAGAGGGACAGTGTCGAGAGATGGTGAAACCAGCAGCCGCTACGGCTACCGGCGGTGCCCAAACCTGCGAGCCCCTTCGTGACCAATGACGCGCCGGAACAGGCGGGCAAAGCAAGTCCTCCAAAAGCGCCGACTCAACAGAAATCCTCCGAGTGAGGTTGGTTCCCGACCCCCCAGTTCCGCTGACCTGAAACGGGGACCTGCGTTTGCGTGCAGCAGCTTCTTATCCTGTCTATCGATGTTCGCTAATGCAACAAAGGGGATCTAACGGGACATCCCGCCGGTCCCTACTCCCGAAAGAGTCAGTGCGCCGTGGAACAGTTGCGAATCCTTCTTCTGGCGGGTGCTGAACCCCGCCGGGGGCTGGGACTGTCGGCTCCGGTTGGCTAGCAGACCAGGGCGGATCATGGAGGCAACGAAATGGTCTGAAGCGACTCTGGTGTCAAAGCGTCGGCCATGGGTGGCCTATGAACGACCTTGCGGGCCGGAACGGCTGAGTGAACGTCGAGCGCATCGGTGCAGGCGAAACGGACAATACGCCGAAGCCGACCCTCCTGACGTTTTAGGGAAGGCCGTTGGCGGATGCAGTCGAAGAGAGCGACGCGGGCACCGATCCGCTTCCGTCGGGGTAGTGACGCTGGCACGCATGGAAGGGGGAAGAAGGCAGCAACACGGGAAGCCCTGGCGGAGATGCGGCTCACAGGTCAACCGGGACCCCGCCGAGGGGCAGAATATCCTGGCGCCGTCACCGGGTGCGCGGATGGGTCCGTGAGTACCGGAGAAGCCGGGTAAGGCCGGTGGAGTGGAAGGGGCCTTGAGTTGAGAGCAGCATGGAAAGGACGGCAAGGCGTGGAACCACTGACGCCGAGTCTATGAGGGTCAGAGCGGGGGTTCGGAAATTCCAGACCTGATGCACCATGCGAAAGCGAAGGAGGACCCCAAGCGGCGGTTTCATGCTTTGTGCGACAAGGCTGTGGCGAGAAGCACTTTCTGCACTCGAAGCCTGGGTGCAGGTTCGCCGTAATGGCGGCACTGCCGGGGTGCCGACTGGGGAGCGCTTCAAGGACATCGAGGCAGTATGAGGCGCCGGAGGGCTGGCTGGGGGAACTGGCGCGGGACCTGAGGGAAGCGGACCTATGTAGCGAAGCCGGTGCGTCAGGAGCTGATCCCGAAGAAACAGCCCGGCAAGTTCCGGCCTTGGGGCATTCCCTGCATACGGGCTGCGAGTAGTGCAGACGGCGGCTTTGGCCTGGTGTTGGAGCCGATCTTGGAAGCGGACCTGCGACCGGTGTCGGTGATGGCTACCGGCCTTGCGGGCGAGAGTCTTCGCTCAACGATCCGTTCGAGCTCTACAGCTCGCTTGAGTGCAGCCTGCGCCACTCCATGCATCGAGCATCTTTCTTGTCTCGTTCTCCTTGTACGCTGCAAGGAATGGTTGACTGCAGGAGGATCGGAGTCCTGTCCGGGAACGTCTTCAACGGCAATAGATTCCGCGTTGCGGATTGCTGGATGGAGCAATAGTAAGTCTCTTATAATTAGTGATGTACAATTGCCGGCGCGTGAGGCACCGCAGGAGAGAGTCGCCTGCCTCAAGCAGTTCGGCATCGACCCCTAGCTACTCCCAAAACCCATCTACGCCGGCCGCGCCAATGGCCGCGTCCGCTATTTCCACATCAAGATGCTCGTGGCCGTCGAGCAGGACCGGGCCGTTTTCACCTGCATCGACCCCGGCATGGGAACCCCTGGCGAATTGCGCTCCTGGGGAACGGCCCACCGACCGCGTTGGCAGATGCTCCGCGAGTCCGGCCGGCGGGTCGAGGTGGTTGCGGTCGCCTGGGAGCAGGAGCTCCTGGACCGCGCCGCACGGGTGCTGCATTCCTGGATAGCTGGAGACATGACTGAGGCCGACAGAGAACTTCTTGCTCTCCGCCAAGCCATCTCCAGCGCCGACTGGGAAACTGTCGAACGCTGGGGCGGCCTCGATGCCGCCCTTTAAGAAAATCAACCAACTGAAGCAGGAAACGCCGGCGTTAAACCGCCGGGGAATGATCGACGACTTCCACCTCTGGGGGTCAAGGCGGTGTCGTCGTACAAACGCGCCACCGAAAGACCCCCGGTGGCGCGTGCTTTCAACAGCCACAACACTTTTCTCTCAGAGGGCAAAGCCCTCGCCGTTGTGTTTCGGGACTTTCCCGAAACGCCGCATGGGACGCGGGATAACACGGATTTCCCGCATCCGCTGCGGATAAGCGAAGCGAGGCTGCGCCTCGCGTGTCCCCCCCTCGCCCGGCGCGGCGGCGCGCCGCATGAGAGGGGTGCTGGTGGAGGGAGCGACCCCCCCTTTTTTGGCCGCTGGTGCGCCACCGGGAAGGGTAAAGGGTGACAGGCAAAACGACACCTTTACCCTCCCCATTTGGGGGTCGCTCCCTCCACAGTGATCCCTGTGGGAAGGCTGTCGAGTCGGCTAAGAAGCCGACAGCGAAAAACAGCGGACCACAAACGGCCCTCAGGCCGAGAGAGGCAAGCGTGGGGGATGCACACAACCCAATATCTCCGATCCCCAGCACAGGCAGCTTGCCACTCCACTTGACGGCCTCGGACTCAGGGTTGATCCTCGGCTGACCTGTCCGTCAGTAACCGTTCGGTCAAGCCGTGGAGTCCATCCGCCATCCGGCGGAGGCGCAGCGAGCAGAACCGACGGATCGCCTGTGATTACAGGCACCTCCAACCTCGTCCGGGTCCAAGCCATCACGGCCTGACCGAACAGTTACGTCCGTCAACGTCCCGAATGGTCTAATGGATTCCTGTTCAATTAGAGGGATTTAATGAGGGGAATAAAGCGGGCTGATCCACATTAAGCCTTTTATAATTAGTGTGTTACAATTGAATTATTGCAGCCGCGTAGGCGGCGAATGAGGTGCGTCCTTCCGGAACGCACCACCTCTCCAAAATCAGGCCAGGCTCTCTGCACTCTTTTCAAAGTGCCCCCCTGGTGAGAAATGCGGACCCGTTCCAGGCGAGGTCGGGGCGCAGTGCGAGAGTGGATCCAATTCCCCATCTGTCACACGTTTTCAGGCTTTCGATCCTGGTTGTGGCGGGTTATAATGCATGCGTTCCAGTCTGCGGCCGGCAGGTGAGGTCAAAAAAAGCTGGAAGCCTGGACTATTTTCCTGCCGGTCTGATTGGATCTCAAAATGGACATTTCCAAGGATTCCAAGGTAACACGCACCGGGCCGCTGAAGGGCTGGGCGGACCGCATCCTCACCGGAAGGCAGAAGCACGCCGACGCCGCTGCCGCGGAAAACTCACGGCCGGAGCAGCCTCAAGCACCAGCGGCCCCTGAGCCGTTGCCGGCTCCCTCACCGCCCAGGAAAGAGAACTACCTGGGAAACACGTTTGTCATCAGCGGAGAATTATCGGGCAGCCAGGACGCCACCATCGACTCGCGGGTGGAAGGGAAGATCAACCTTCCAAACCAAACGCTTCGGGTTGGTCCCAAGGCCCGAATTCAGGCCGATATTCAAGCCGCCAACGTCATCGTTGTTGGCTCCGTGGTTGGCGACGTCTTTGCCCAGGACAGGGTGGAAATCAGACCGGGGGGTTCGGTGGTGGGGAATATCCGTTCCAGCCGGATCTCAATTGCCGACGGCGCCCGTCTCAAGGGCAGTGTCGAGATGGTGAAACCCGCCGCCGAGGCCCCGGCGCCCAAACCTGCGGCCCCCGCGACCAAACGCGCCGCAACGCCGCAAAGCAATCCTCCAAAACCGCCGCCTCTGCCGAAACTCTCCCTCTGAGGTTGGTTCCCGACCCCCCAGTTCCGCTGACCCTTGTTTGAACCTGCTCCCCTTGCGGGCGACCCATTCGCCGGGTCGCGCCTACGGGGCTGCGGGGTGCAAACGCTAGGTACACCCCGGGGACCGGTTGGGGTCCTTTTGGACAGGCAGTGCCTTCTGGGAGGGCGTACTCATTTGCCGCTGCGGGGGCGTGAGCCCATGGAATCCGTCAGGCTTGCTCCCCCCGTTCCAGGCGATCGAGCAGTTCACCGAGATCAGCCAAGGGTATCGCTTCACCGTCACTTCGGGATTGCCGGTCTGTGCCCCCATAGACCACGGCCCGGGTGGAGATTTGTGGAATGAGTTCGGCAACCCGGTTGAGAGCGTGGAAGTAGTCAGAGCCAATGGTAGCGCCGGCCTTGATTTCGATGGCGCCGATGCCGGTGCCGGTTTCGACCAGGAGGTCGCATTCCAAACCCTGGGTGCTGCGGAAAAATGAGAGATTGGAGCGGAGGCCCCGATTGAAACGATGCTTGAGAGCCTCCACCACGACCGCATTCTCGAAAAGCAGGCCCCGCAGCGGATGGGTACTCAACTGTGCAGCATGCTCGATGCCGATGAGGTGGCTTGCCAGCCCCACGTCGTAGAAATAGAGCTTGGGTGACTTGACCAAGCGTTTTCGTATGTTGGCAAAAAACGGCGGGAGCTGGAACACCACGTAGCTGGCTTCCAGCACTGTCAGCCACTGTCGCGCCGTGGTGTGAGAAACTCCCGCGTCCGCGCCCAAAGCGGAGACATTGGCGAGCTGACCGACCCGTCCGGCGCACAGACGGACGAATCGACGGAAGCTGGAGAGATTGCGGATCTCGCCGATGCGGCGCACGTCGCGCTCGACATAGGTTTCGAAATAGTCGCCGAGAGCTTGCCGAGGTTCGAGCTTCTGATCGTGAATCCGAGGATAGCAACCGGAGTACAGGATATCCTCCACTCGGTGGCTCGCCCCCGTTCGTTGCCGTTCAGCCAGGGTGAAGGGAAGCAGGCAGAGCAATGCCGTGCGTCCGGCCAGGGACTGGCTGATGGCATGGGAGAGTCTGAATTGTTCGCTGCCCGTCAGCACAAAGAGACCGTTGCCTCCCTGCCGGTCGGCCAGGACCTGCAAGTAGGAAATGAGCTCCGGTACGCGTTGGACCTCATCCAGGACCGCGCCCCCGTTAAGCCGCGAGAGAAAGCCCCGGGGATCGGATTCGGCAAATTCCCGTTCGTTGGGTGCTTCCAGGTTGACATATTTGAGCTGAGGAAAGGCCGCGCGGCAGAGCGTCGTTTTGCCGGACTGACGGGGGCCGGTCAGGGTGACAAAGGGGTACTGCTGGAACAGCTTCAGCAGAACAGGTGTAATCTCGCGTTCGATCAAGGCAGTCGAGGAAACGGTCTGGATCCAATTGCAACTAGCACTTTCAATTATACCACAACTTGGAGACTTGCCGTGGCCGTGCTTCCCTGGAGCCAATCGTCTACCCGTGCCGCTGCTTTACCGATCGGTCCCTTACCTCCCAGCCCAGGCTGATGGCCACCAGCAGGCATCCCGTCAGGGGGATAAGCCAGGCTGCCTGTTCCAGGCCGCCCATCCGCTGAGCCACCCACCCCATCAGAGGGGGGGCGGGAATGGCTCCAATGGTTCCGATAGCATCGACCAGAGGCACGGCGGTCCCCGCCCGGTCGGCAAACTTGGAGGAGGCCAGGGAATAGACCGTGGGGGCCTGAGCCGAAAGAAATACTCCTTGCAGCACCATCATGGCGATGGCCATGCGCGGGTCGGGGATCCAGAGCAGCAGGCTGTAGGCCAGCATGCCGCCGGCATAGCACAATCCCAACAGGACCCGGTCCGAATAGCGCCCTGAGCCTTTTGCAAAATTCGCCAGTAGGTGGGATTTATTGCCGGGAAGGGTTGTGATCCCTGGGAGCGCGGGCGTCCCGCCCGCACAAGACTTGGCAGGGTCGTGGCGATTGGCTTCACAGGGTTGGTCGGTTCACCTGCCGACTGGCGCCGGGGCAGCGCCTTTACAAGAATGCGGGCGGGACGCCCGCGCTCCCAGGGGGAAACCCATGGCTGGCCAAGTGCAGATCCGAATTTTGCAAAAGGCTCCCCTGTCAGAAACAGACCCAGGATGACGCGACCCACCAAGTAGCCGACCGAGTTGGCGCCCATGATCTCTCCGGCCAGGGCGGTGCTGCGACCGAAGCGCAATTCACAGAGATTGGGGGTCCAGGCAACGATGTTGCCGGCGGTGAGGTTGTCCAGAACCACCAGAAAGCCGATGAGAAGCAGTGCTCCCTGCCCCAGGAGCGAGCCGCGGTAGCGGCGGACAATTCCGGCAAGCCAGCCGGCGGGTGCGGTCCGTAGCGGTCCGGAACCGAGGGAATCTCCGTCAGGCCGGGGGCCGGGCGTCGGGCCGTGCCGCCGGGAGCGGAGGCCCGTATCCCGCAGGCTCCCGGAAAAGAGGAGGGTGATGGCCAGCGCCGACACCCACAGGTAGAGGCCGACCCCGAACAGGATGGGCCGCCATGCCTCCAGAAAGGACACCAGATGCCCCAGGCCGTAGGGGGCCCCGGTCCCGGAGGCTGCAAATATGGCCATGGTCCACATGAACAGCCGCTGACTCTGCGGAGCAAAGTGGGCGGCAATGGTGGCGCTGGTGACCGAGAGCACCCAAAGGGTCCCCATTCCCAGCACCATGGCCCCCAGCCGCAGCAGGAGGAAGTCGGGGGCCACGGCCACCAGGATCGATCCCAGGCCGGAGAGCCCCAAGGCCAACAGTGCCGACCGGCGCACGGCAATGCGCTCGGTCACGAACCCGGAGGCAAACAGGGCCGCCATGGCTCCCACGAAGAAGAAGGATTGGATCTGACCCCTTTGTTGAAGGTCCAACTGGAAGGTTTCGGCAAAGTTGGTGAAGAGGACCGGCAGCAGGTTGATGGTCACCCCTTGCTGGAAGGCCATCACGAAGAGGAAAATCAGCAGAGTCCGCCGCCGGGGGTCCGTTGTGGGTCGGGTCATCATGGGTGTGTTTCCGTTTTCGGCTGCAGGAGGTGCCGGCAACCCGCCCGAAAAAGGGGCCGGGAGAGGGCAGGAAGCCGCAGCCGAGGCCCTGTGTTAGTATTACCCTCCAACCTTAACCCGCATTTCTTACCGGGGGGTGCGATCATGGCGCCGGATTTTCGCCTTCAGCGCGTGCTCGCGACCGAAGAACGTAGCGGTCACTACGTGCGAGGGAGCATGTGCGCGCTGAAGGCGAAAAGACAAGCCAGGGCGCGCCCAGCGCCGTGTGTCACTGCAAGCCGTCAAAATAGCACCAACAAGTTGGTGAAAACAAACGGTGCTTCTAGGATGTATCCAGCGACCCGGTGAGAAATACGGGTTGAACGCCAACAAGGAGAAGCCGATGAGCTCCCGCACTTTCGTCGTACTTGCAGCCTCACTGGTGGTGCTGTTCACCCTGGTCCAGGCGGCGCGGACCGACGACGTTCCCGTCCTCCCCCATCAGTTGGTTGCCGACTGGCCTCAACTCCCCGAGGGGTGGAACTTCGGACCGACCACCGGCGTCGGGGTGGATTCCAAAAACAACGTGTACGTCTATCACCGGGGACCCAACACGATCATGTGTTTCGATGCCAGCGGCAAATTCCTGCGTTCCTGGGGAGACGGCATCCTCACCTCGCCGCACGGCTTGGCGGTGGATTCCGAGGATAACGTGTGGGTCACCGACATCGGATCCCACACGGTGGTCCAGTTCAGTCCCCGGGGCCGGGTGCGCATGGTCCTGGGCCGCAAGGACACGCCGGGGGAAGATGAGGACACCTTCAACCGGCCCACCCACATCGCCTTCGGACCAGCGGGAGAGCTCTACATCAGCGACGGCTATGGAAACTCCCGAGTGGTCAAGTACTCCAAGGAGGGCCGCTATCTTCTGGCCTGGGGGAAAAAGGGAACGGGCCCGGGCGAGTTCAACGCTCCCCACACCATTGCCGTGGACCATCAGGGCAGTGTCTACGTCGGTGACCGGGAAAACCACCGGGTCCAGATCTTCGATGAGAACGGGCGATTCCTGAAGCAGTGGACCCACCTGGGGTCCCCCTGGGGACTCTACTTCACCCCGGACCACCAGCTGTTCATGTGCGACGGATACAAGAACAGAGTGCTGAAGCTCGACCTGGAAGGACGTGTACTGGGTGCTTTCGGGCAGCCGGGAAAGGGGCCGGGGCAGTTCTCCGTGCCTCACCACCTTGCTCTGGGCAAAGCCGGCGAACTCTACGTGGCCGGAGTGGTCAGCTGGCGGGTTCAGAAGTTTCTACTGAAGTGACCCTGGATGGAGTGGGGATGGGTTCTCGGCGCGGCTCCTCCCCTTCCCCGTTGACCCCGAAGCCGTCCAGACCGGTGCTTGCCTGACCATTCCCTTGAGGTCACTTTCATGCAAGACCCCTGATGCACCCCCCGCCGGAGTCTGTGCGTGCGCCGCCGCATCCGACGGTTTTCGGCGAGCCCTACGCTGGCTCCTGAGACCCTGTAACACCAGGTTCCCAATCGTTCTGTAATTCCGGGCCAGGAGCTTGATCCACGCCCAGCGAGTCAACTGTGGGAAATAGATGCCTCGGAAGAGCATGCGTGTCACAAAGTGCATGACCTGATACCCGTAGGGTTTCCGGTTGCGGCGCAGCCACTCTTGAGACCTGCGGAAAGCTCCTGGGCTGTAGCAATGTTCCCAGGCGCGGCGAACCTCTTCTTCCGCCTGGTCTGCCGAAAGGCCCTTGGGGAGATAGGCGGCTTTAAAGGCCTGGAAGTCGAGCCAATGTTCCGGCCGGGTCAGCCGTCCCTCACTTCGCAAACGGTCGTACAGCGGTGTGGCCGGGTAAGGGGTGAGTATCCCGAAGACCGGCAGTCCCGGAGGCCATCCGTCGACTTGGCGGTAGGTGTTTTCCGAGACGCCCTGACGATCCCCCTCCATGCCGAAGATGAAAGAAGTGATGGCATAAAGGTCGTACTTGGCCAGCAGGTTCAGGATGTCCGCATACTCGCCGGGCTTGTTGAACTCCTTGCGGGCGACTTTGAGGCTGGCGGGATCGATGGACTCCAGGCCCATGAAGATCCAGCGACCGCCGCTCTCGGCGATGAGTCGCACCAGCTCTTCGTCTCGCAACAGGTTCATGCTGATCTGAGCAATCCAGGGAACACAGGCATCCTGGGCGATCATGTCGCGCAGCAGGGATTTGGTGCGCTTGCGATTGATCGCGAAGTTGTCATCGATGAAGAAGACACTGACCAGTGCGTTCCTTTCCTTGCCCAAGGCCTTCAGGCAGAGCAGCTCGTCGATGACGTTCTGGTTGTCGCGGAAGCGTATCTGGTCTCCGAAGAAGCCGGTCACGGTGCAGAATTCACAGCCGTAGGGGCAGCCCCGCCCGGATTCCACGGGCACCACGTAGAGCTCGTCAATTTTCAGGCCTATCCGCTTGAGCATCCGTTTGGCCGTGGACGGCACGAATCGCATGAGATCGAAAAGCGAGAGGTCGATCCGGTCCCACCTCACCTGCGGATAGTTCTTGAGACTCGGCTTGATATCCTTCCCGTCGATGACGGCGGGCTGGTAGACCTGCTGTAAAGCCCCGGCGGCCGCATCCCGCACCACCAGCCGCCAGGTATCGTCCGCTTCCCCCAACACCACCGCGTCGGCGTATTGAGGATGACCGGTGAGGCCCAGGGGCTCGTTTGGGACTTCGGTCACGTGGGGACCTCCCATCACGATCGGCACGCTTGTTTCCCTTCGAATGGCCGCCGCCATGCTATAAGCCTTTTGGGCCATACGGGTCATGAAGCCCATGCCCACCAGATTTACATCGTTCTGAACGATGAAGTCGACCAGCTCCCGGGCACTCAGGTGACGCACGTTGCCGTCGATAATGCTGACCTGATGTCCCTTTGGCGTCAGTCTCTGCAGGACGAAGGGCCAAAGTTGCGGAACAAAGTTGTTGGTCACCTGATTGTCAGGTACATACAGGAGAATATGCATCGTGGTCCCTTTTTGATCGGTTCCGTCTCGGCTCTATTTCCGTGACACCCGGCAGGTTGCTTATATCAAATCCTTGACGGAAATGGTTGCAAAGCCGCAAGCCGGTGGCTGACGCAGGGTCGCGGAAGGTGCTGTCAGCGGGGCGGCGGCGCACAGATTACCTCTCCCGTGGTGTAACCCCTCGATTGGTGCAGGCTATATTACCTCATCCCGTCGCAGATCCGAAACAAGTCCGCAACAGGTGTGCAACATTCGGGGGAAAACCCGTGGCGAGCTGTATTTGTCACCGGGTCGCCGGGGATTGCCGTCCCGGCGGCCCGGCTCCCCTGACTGCTATTGGGAGGGGAGTGATATGGTAGGATCAGAAGTCCCGGAGAGAGGCGAGGACTCCCATGAAGATTGACGGGATCGAAGTCATCAACCTGCGCTATGAGAGCGCCGTCTTCGGCGTCGCTCCTCCTCACCCGCAAGTCATCGTTGCCTGAAATCGCTATTTCTGAGACTCCCATGAAGATTGACGGGATCGAGGTCATCAACCTCCGCTATGAGATCCCGGAAGAGCAGCGAATGTCCTATGCCGGGGGACAACTGACCGGCCGCCTGACCTCACTGGTTCGGGTCACGGCCAGTGACGGAAAGGTGGGTTGGGGCTCAGCCTACAGCCATCCGGAGCTGGTGAGGATCGTCATCGAGGACCACCTCAAGCCCCTGCTGCTGGGGGACGATCCCAGAGAGGTGGAAGCCCTGTGGTCCAAGATGTACCAGGCCACCCGCTGGTACGGGCGAAAGGGAGTGGCCCTGTCGGCTCTGGGAGCCCTGGATATCGCCTTTTGGGACCTGCGAGGGAAGGCCCTGGGCAAGACGGTGCAGGAGCTTCTGGGGGGATCCAGGGAGAGGGTCCCCGCCTATGCCAGCGCGCTTCTGTGGAGGGACAGCCTGGAATCGTTGGGCCGGGAGGCGGCCGGCTACGTGGACCAGGGTTACCGCCGGGTGAAGATGCGGCTGGGTAAGGACGAGGATTACGACGCGGCGGCCGTTCGGGCCGTCCGTCAGGCGGTGGGGCCCGCCGTGGACGTGATCGTGGATGCCTCGATGCGCTACAGCCTGGAGGTGGCGCGAAGGATGGCCGCGGTTCTGGAGGAGAACCGGGTCTTCTGGTATGAGGAGCCCTTCGAGCCCGAGGACATCGACAACTATGTCGCCTTGCGGCGGCATTGCAAGGTCCCTGTGGCCGCGGGGGAAAACGAGTTTGGACTCCAGGGATTTCGGGAGATGCTCCGGGCCGGGGCCCTGGATGTGGTCCAGCCCGATGCCTGTCGAGCCGGCGGCATCAGCGAGTGCTTCCGGGTCGGGCAGTTGGCGGAGAAGCACGGAGCCCGGGTCGCCACCCACACCTGGAGCGACGCCCTGGCCTTGACGGCCAACATGCATGTCATCGCCGCTCTCCCCAACGGCATCACGGTGGAAGTGGACCGAACCGGCAATCCCTTCATCGACGACCTGCTGGTTGAGCCCCACCGGATTGAAGACGGCTGCTTCCGGCTTCCCAAGGCCCCCGGCCTGGGGGTTGACCTGAACGAAGCGGTCATTCGCCGCTGGACGCTTCCGGCCAGCCAGCGCTTGCCCAGCGGGGCCTACTCCGACATGTCCTTCGGGAAGGAATACTGGGTCCACCGGGAACCCTATTGAGTTCATCCTGCCGGAATCCCCGCGGC
Source organism: Candidatus Versatilivorator sp. (assembly GCA_965198125.1). GTDB lineage: Bacteria > Acidobacteriota > Terriglobia > Versatilivoradales > Versatilivoraceae > Versatilivorator. The sequence continues at coordinate 1,742,603 of CBDAOQ010000003.1, forward strand.
CCGTTAGCCAAGAATACTGGAGGGGATGGACCTCTACGGAGGATTCGTGACGCCGCGCTCATCGGGCCTTCGCATCGCCATCGGCGGCATTTTTCAGGAGACCAGTCAGTTCCTGACCACCCGAACCGACCTGGACCTCTGGGAAAACACCTATATCCACCACGGTGACGACCTGCTTCAACTGGCCGGGACCGACTGCGAGAACGCCGGCATGCTTTCGGTCTGCGAGGCCGAGGGGGCTCGGGCGGTCCCGCTGCTCGCCGCTCGCTGCGTTTCCGGCGGACCCAGCACCGACGGCTGCTACCGGACCCTCAAGCGGGCTCTCCTTTCCCCCCTGCGGGAAGCCGCTCCGGTGGACGGCGTGCTGCTGGCGCTCCACGGATCCATGACCACGATGTCCGAGGACGACCCGGAAGGCGACCTGCTGGAAGCCGTCCGTCGGATTGTCGGTCCCGGCGTCCCCGTCGTGGCCACCCTGGACATGCACGCCCACGTTACCCGGCGCATGGTCCGGCAGGCCTCCGGTCTGTTGGCCTTCACCCACTATCCCCACGACGACGCCTTCACCACCGGGGAGCGGGCCGCCCAATTGCTGTTCCGCCTGCTGCGCGGCCCGGAGAGGCCCGTCGCCGCCCTGGCCAAGGTTCCCATGCTGACCAGCGGGATCCACGGCATGACCTTCGGCGATGCCCCCATGGCGCGTCTGACCCGCCGCGCCCGGGAAATGGAAAAGGACCCTGGAATCCTGTCCGTCTCGGTGTTCCAGGTGCACCCCTACAACGACCTGCAGGGGCTGGGTTCGGGCGGTTTGGTGATCAGCGACAATGACCCCGAGCTGGCCCTGCGTCTGGCCAGGTCGCTGGCCGAAGAGTTCTGGAACAACCGGCACCGATTGGAGTGCGGGGTGATGACGGTTGCCGAGGCGGTCGAGCGGGGGCGAGGCATTCCCGGGGGACCGGTGCTGCTCGTCGACACGGCGGACTGCACCGGAGGGGGCGCTGCCGGGGACAGCGTCGCCCTGCTGAAAGAGCTGATCCGGGTCGGCGTCCGGGAACCGACCCTGTTGACGGTGGTGGACCCGGAAGCGGCAAGCGCCTGTTTTGAGGCCGGGGTTGGGCGCAAGGTCCGGCTGCCGCTGGGCTACAATCTCGACCTGCGCTGGGGACAGCCCCTCCAGGTCGAAGGCGAGGTCGGCCGATTGCTGGACGGGGGCTTCGTCTATTCGGGAGGAATCTACGGAGGCACCCGGGCTTCCATGGGACCGTCGGCCGTGCTGCGGATCGGGGCCTTCCAGGTGCTGGTGACCTCCAGACCCACCTATGAATGGAAGACCGAGCAATTCGAGGCCGCAGGCCTGGAGGCGGGCCAGGCCAAGTTCATCGGCGTCAAGAACCCCATGAACTTCAACCTCGCCTATGCCGGAATGTCCAAGGGGGCCCTGGTGGTGGACACTCCGGGCCCGACGCCCGCCTCGGTGCGCCACCTTCCCTACCGTCGGATGAAACGTCCCTTCTTCCCGCTGGACCCGGAGATTCCGGGCCTGCAGCCCACCGTTTTCCTGTCGGAGACGCCGGCCTCCCCGGAGCCGGCTTGAGCCCCGGCAAGAGTCCGCAAATAAGGGTTGAAGTCGCGGGGCCGGTCGCGTATGGTTTCCCTCTACCTTGTCTGCGATGGGGACCGTCCGGCACCCGCTCTTTGCCATGCGGAGTGGTCCCCTCCAGGTGTCTGATCCAGTAAACGGGAGGAGTCAGGTTATGAACCCCAGCCAGGACCAGCTCCGGTCCATGTACCGAACCATGGTGTCCATCCGAAATTTCGAGGAAACCGTCAAGCAGGCCTTTGCCAAGGGCCACATTCCCGGATTCGTGCACCTCTACGTGGGCGAGGAGGCCATTGCCACCGGCGTCTGCACCGCCTTGCGGCCCAGCGATACCATTACCAGCACCCACCGGGGACACGGGCACTGCATCGCCAAGGGCTGCGATCTGAAATCGATGATGGCGGAGATCTATGGGAAGGCCACCGGGTTGTGCAAGGGCAAGGGAGGATCGATGCACATCGCCGACGTTGGCAAGGGCATGTTGGGGGCCAACGGGATCGTGGGCGGGGGGCCGCCCCTGGCCTGCGGCGCCGGTCTGACCTCGGTGGTGACCGGCAGCGGGGACGTCTGCGCCTGCTTCTTCGGGGACGGCGCCTGCGAACAGGGAAGCTTTCACGAGAGCGCCAACCTGGCGGCCATCTGGAATCTTCCGGTCGTCTTTGTGGCCGAGAACAACGGCTATGCCCAGAGCACGCCGGCCAGTTATCACTGCGCCATCGAGAACATCGCCGAGCGGGCGGCCGCGTACGGCATCCCGGGGGCCGTGGTCGACGGCACCGATGTCTTCGCCGTGCATGAAGCCGCCGTGGAAGCGGTGAGGCGAGCCCGGGCCGGACAGGGCCCCAGCCTGCTGGAATGCAAGACCTATCGCCACCATGGCCACTTCGAAGGGGACCAGCAGACCTACAAGGATGAGCTATACATGAGCGGCTCCCAGGGCAAGGATCCCATTCGGGATTTCCGAGCCTTGGTCACCCAGCACGGCTGGCTGAGCGCGGAGGAGCTGGATGCCATCGACCAGGAGGCCAGGGAAGCCGTTGAAGAGGCGCTGGCCTTTGCAGAATCCAGTCCCCTGCCCCGGGTGGAAGAGGTCACCAGCGACGTCTATGTCAGTTACCGTTAGTTGACAACTGAGACACACCGTTCGACGAAGGAGGTCTTGAAATGGCCGTAGCCACCGCCGCCAGAACCATCACTATCGCCGAGGCCCTCAACGAGGCCATTCGGCTGGAGATGCGCTCCGATCCCAAAATCGTCATCATGGGCGAAGACATCGCCGGAGGAGCCCAGGTGGAGCACCTGGAGGATGACGAAGCCTGGGGGGGCGTCATGGGTGTGACCAAGGGATTGGTGCATGAATTCGGCCGCGAGCGGGTTCTGGACACCCCCATTTCCGAGGCCGCTTTCATCGGAGCCGCCGTTGGGGCCGCGGCCACCGGGCTTCGGCCCATCGCCGAATTGATGTTTTGCGGATTCCTGGGCAGTTGCCTCGATTCCCTGCTCAACCAGGGCTCCAAGCTGCGGTACATGTTCGGCGGCAAGGCCATGGTCCCGGTCACCATTCGCACCATGATCGGAGGCGGCTTTCGAGCCGCCGCCCAACACGCCCAGACCCTCTATCCCATGTTCGCCAACATTCCCGGCCTGAAGGTGGTGGCCCCCTCCAACGCCGCCGACGCCAAGGGCCTGCTGACGACTTCCATTCGAGACGATGACCCGGTCATCTTCTGCGAGCACATCACCATGTACACCATGAAGGGAGAGGTGCCCGGGGGAGAACACGCCGTGCCCATCGGCAAGGCAGCCGTCTCCCGGCCGGGCAGCGACGTGACGCTGCTGGGGGTAAGCCTCACCGCCGTCCACGCCCTGGCAGCCGCTGAGACCCTGGCCAAAGAGGGTATCGATGCCGAGGTGATCGACCTGCGCACGGTGTCCCCGCTGGACGAGGAGACGATTCTGGCATCGGTGGAAAAGACCGGGCGCCTGGTGATCGTGGACGAAGCCAATCCTCTCTGCGGACTGGCCTCGCACATCGCCGGCATGGTGGCCAGCCGGGGGTTCCACTGGCTGCGGGCGCCGGTGGGCATGGTGACGGCCCCTCACTCCCCGGTGCCCTTCAGCCCGGTGCTGGAGGACGCCTACCTGCCGAGTCCGCAAAAGGTGGTGGCCGCCGTGAAAGAGGTGTGCGGAAAAGCATCTTGAGAGGGCAGCCGCCGGCTGCCGGTCGAAAAGGAGCGAGGAAGGATCCGATGCCGATTGACGTGATCATGCCCAAGATGGGTATGGGAATGAGCGAAGGCAAGCTGTCCCGCTGGCAGGTCCAGGATGGAGACTCGGTCGAGTCCGGCCAGGTCATTCTGGAGGTGGAGACGGACAAGGCCACGGCGGAAATGACCGCCGACGTGGACGGGGTCGTCAGCGTGGTGGTGGCCGAGGGAGAGGTGGTGGACGTGGGAACGGTCCTGGGTCGGATCGAGCCCGCCGAAGGGGCCGTGGTCAGACCCCAGGCCCAGGGTTCGGTCGAGGGGCCCGGCGCCGAAATCCTGCAAGCCAACGGCATCGGTTTGAACGTGCAGCGCAACGGCGAGGGGCCCGCCGTGGTCTTCATCCACGGCCTGAGCAGTTCCATGGAGCTTTGGACCGGCCTGGATCAAGCCGGCTTGGAGGGCCGCACCCTGATCAGCTACGACCTGCGCGGCCACGGCCGTTCCGAGCAGACTCCGGGCGCCCACACCCTCCGGAAACACACCGCCGACCTGGCCGGCCTGCTGGACACCCTTGGGGTTGAGCAAGCCAGCCTGGTGGGGCACTCCCTGGGGGCCATGATCGCCGTCGAGCTGGCCGCCACCCGGCCCGAGAGCGTGCGCTCCCTCTCGCTGCTGTCCACCACGGCCGCCTTCCCCCAGGAAACTCGCAACACCCTCTTCGAGCTGGCATCGGCAGCCACCTTCGGCGGCATGGAGGGCATTGCCGACCAGCTCATCGAGCTGACCTTCAGACCCGCCTTTCGGGAAGCCAATCCCAAGGTGGTGGAGGCCATCCGCCGCAGCATCCTTTCCAGCGACGCCGCCAGCATCGTGGCTGCCACCCGCATGGTGGCCAAAGCCGACCTGCGCCCTCGCCTGGGCAGCCTGAAATGCCCCACCCAGGTCCTGGTGGGTTCGGAAGACAGCCTCACCCCGCCGGATTTGGCCCGCCAGTTGGCCGGTGCTATTGGGGGAGCTCGACTGCACGAACTGTCCGATTGCGGGCATGCCGCTCCGGTAGAGCAACCCGGCCCGGTCACCCGGCAACTGGCCGAATTCCTTTGACCGGAAGGAAGTCCTGCAGGAGACATTTCGTCGGGTGAGCTACGCCAACCACAGCTGAGCCGCTCTCCAATAACGCCGACATGGCGTGGGGACTACGATTCTCAAAAAGATAATCCCCGGGCGCCAGCCCGGGGGTTCGAATCAAGCCGCGAATGCGGCGTCCGCATGGTGCCGTGGACATAAGCCCATGGAATAGGGCCAAGGACACGAAGTCACACCAAGGACACCAAATTGCAGACGCATTTTGGTGCCGCTTGTGGTTGAAGGAGGTCCATGTCTCTTCGTGTTCCTTGGTGTCCATTCGTGGTTCATCTTCATTAACGATCGGCTGTTTTTCCTCGAATGATCCGCACGGCAGGGCGGGGGCGGGCTCGCGGGCAAACGGGAGTTTCCCAAAGGGTGCACGTCGGCATTCTGAGAAGTCGCCCGGCGCCCACCCCCCACCGCATCAGCCTTCGCCTGGCGGCTCGGCTTCTGCGACTCCCCCTCAAGGGGGGAGTGATTGCCCTGGGAGCGCGGGCGTCCCGCCCGCATCCTGTCCCTTTGGCCGGCGCTGAGCTTTAGTGCGATGCTGCAGGCAGCCACCCTGTGGGCGGGAACCGCATCGGCCAGGCCGAAGGACAGCCATGGTGCCGTTCCCGGTTGATCCAAGTGGGGGAGATGCCGAGGCTGTGCCAGGCTTGGTGCGGGCGGGACGCCCGCGCTCCCAGGAAGCCATCATCCCATGACATCGTCACACCAAGGGCACAAAATTGCAGATGCATTTTGGCGCCGCTTGTGGTTGAAACAGGTCCATCTGTCTTCTGGTCTATTCGTGTTTATTCGTGTCCATTGGTGGTTCGTCTTCATCGACGATCAGCCGTTTTTCCTCGAATGATCCGTACGGCAGGGCGGGGGCCCGGCTAAACAGGTACGAGAAGAGAGGGGAAACCCCTGGTGAGAAATGCGGGTTTTACATGAGCAAAGTCGGGATCGTGGCCAATCCGGCCTCGGGTAGAGACATCCGTCGCCTGGTGGCCCAGGCCTGGGTGGTCTCCAACCAGGAGAAATCAGCGCTCACCGCTCGCCTGCTGCGAGGCCTGGAGGCGGCCGGCGTGGAGCAGGTGCTCTACATGCCCGAGCCCGCCGGCATCTGCCCCAAGGCCTGCCGGAAAATGGGTTCGACCCGGTTGCGGGTGTGTCCGGTGGAGATGCCGGTCACCGGCGATCCCGAGGATTCAACCCGGGCGGCGGCGGCCATGGTCGAGGCCGGGGTCGCATGCATCGTGACCCTGGGAGGCGACGGGACCAATCGGGCGGTATTCAAGGGCAGCGGCAGTGAGGTCCCGCTGCTGCCCATCTCCACCGGGACCAACAACGTCTTTTCCGAGTTTCAGGAAGGCACCACCGCGGGCCTTGCCGCCGGACTGCTGGCAACGGGTCGGACCGATCGGAACGTGGCCTGCACGCAGTCCAAGGTGCTTTGGCTGCACGACCCTTCGGGCATTGTGGACCTGGCCCTGGTGGACCTGGCCGTCTCCACCCGGACCTTCATCGGGGCCCGGGCCATTTGGGAGGTGGATCACCTGAAGGAGCTCTACTTGACCCGCGCCCAGCCCTGGAGCATCGGCCTGTCGGCCATCGGGGGGTTCGTGGAAACGGTGACCGCCGAAAGCCCCCGGGGACTCCACCTGGTCTTCGGTCCGGGCGGCAGGCGGGTGACGGCGCCACTGGGGCCGGGACTGTTCCGGGAGATCTCCATCAGCGCGGTGCACCGCCTGTCGCTGGGAGAGAAAAAGCCGCTGGAGCTGGGAGAGCCGGTGACCCTGGCTTTCGATGGAGAACGGGACCGGCTGGCCGGCGCCGCCGACGGGCTGGAGATCCAGTTGAGCTCCGAAGGGCCCTGGGTGGTGGATACAGTCCGGGCGGTTACGGCCGGCTTGCGGTCGGGAGGCTTGTCTGAAACAACAGAAAAAAGACAAAAGAAAAAGAGTTATCCACGAAGGGCCACGAAGAACGACGAAGGGCCACCAAGGGATTGTCAAATCGGGATTTAAGGCGACCATCCAGCCAGTTCGTTTGCGCCGACTCTCCCTTTAAGGGCAATCGTGACGAAAGCGGCCCACCCGGGAGCGCGGGCGTCCCGCCCGCATGCTATCCCGTTGCGTGCCGCTCAGTTTCCCTGCGATGGCGCACCCGCCCACCCTGCCGGTGGGAACCGCATGGGCCCGGCCCAAGCAGAGCCCGGGCGTCTTTGCCGGTCGATCCGGGTCGAGGAGATGGGCGAGGCTTTGCCAGTGTTGTGCGGGCGGGACGCCCGCGCTCCCGGGTGGGCTTCCTCCCATGACGTCGGGATATCAAGGTCACGATATCGCAGATGCATTCGGGCGCGGTTGGTCATTGAAGGTGGTCCATCCCTATTCGTGTTCATTCGTGTCCATTGGTGGTTCGTCTTCAAAAATGATCGGCAGTTTCTTCCTCGAATGATCCGCCCCGTCGTCGAGGGCGGGGGCTGCACTGATTTAATAACTGCTTACAGATCCACGCGGTAGAGGGGCTCCAGGCCGGCCGCCACCCGGTCGGCGTTGTCGGCCGCCACCCGGGCTCGCTTCCGGGAGGTGCCGTCGGTCACTCCGGCAATATGGGGCGTGGTGACGACCGTCGGCAGCTTGAAGATGGGGTCTTCCGGATCGGGCGGCTCCTTTCCGAACACATCCAATCCCGCCCCCCCAATGCGTCCCTCCACCAGTGCCCGGCTCAGGGCCTGCTCGTCCACCAGGGCCCCTCGGGCTACGTTGATCAGAAAGGCCGACGGCTTCATCAGGCGCAGCCGCCGCTCATCGATGATGTGGCGGGTCTCCGGGGTGAGGGGCAGGTGTACCGACAGGATGTCGGAGTCGGCCACGATTCGATCGATGTCTTCCGCCTTGCCGGCGAACTCCAGGCCGAACCGGCGGACTTCCTCCCCGGTGATCTCTCGAATGTCGGCCGCCAGAATCTTGAGGCCGAAGGGCCCTGCCCGCCTGGCCAGCTCGGAGCCGCTGGCGCCAAAACCGATGATCCCCAATTTCAGTCCCACCAATTCGAGGCCGACCGGCTCGTAAAAGGCCCCCTGCTGCATGTGGGTCTGCGTCTCGGGATACTTGCGGGTCAGCATCAGGATGAACATCATGGCGCATTCGGCCAGGGCCACTCCGCTGAAAGGCCCGGGGGTATTGGCCACCGGAATGTTTCTGGACCGCCAGTAATCCAGATCGAAACTGTCGATGCCCGTTCCCAGAATCTGCCACAACCGGCACCGTGCGGCAGCCAGGTCGGCCATCTCCCGGGTTCCGGCCGAACCGCTCTGGTCGATCACCACCTCCACCCCTTCGAACTGGCGGGCCAGGTCCACGGCCGGATCGTACACTTTCAACCGATGGCGGTCGCCGATGGCCGCCATCACATCCTCGCCCCAGGGGTGGAACAACGACTCCCGGACCGGGTGGGGAAGAAGCAGGATGTTCAGTGGTTGGCTCATGCCGGGTTCTCCTCAATTGAGATCCGAGGTTTGGAAGCCTTCCCCGCCTCGGTGGTTTCTGCAGCCGGCCAGCGGTCTGCGGGCAGCCGCAATGGGTCGAGCGGCTCTTTCGGCCGGCCTCTGGAACTGGGGACGGCCGTTTGGAAAGCCTATCAGAACCGGATTCCCGATTCCAAGGGAGCACCGTTCCGGCTGGAAGATACCTTTGAAGAATCCCGGACGGATGGGCTAGAATAGCTGCAGGCAAGGACCCCGTTCGAATTTGACCGATGGCTGGGAGGGATGCCGCTGTCGCCCGATTCAGATTGCAGGGAGTCCGGATTTCGTCTCAGGGCGCGTGCTGCGATGCGCCGAACAATCGAGGTCGGTCATGAAAAAATCCATCCTTCTGGCCCTTCTGGCCCTTTTGGGCAGCGCCGGGCTCTGGGCCGCTGATTTCTGGGAAAAAAAGGAATACAAGCAGTGGAAGCCCAAGGACGTCCACAAGATGTTGACCAAGTCTCCCTGGGCCCAGAATGTCTCCCTTGACGCCACGCGGATGAGGCGGGGGGCATTCGAGAACCTTGAAGGCGGTTCGACGCAGGATCCGGGGGCCCGGCGCGGCGATCCGGAGCAATCTCAGGGCGGTGGCGGCGGCGGCTTCGGCGGCAGTGGCGCCAGTCCTCCCAGCGGCAGCGTCGGTTCCGGTGGCGGATTTGGCCCCCCATCCGGTGGCCCGGGCGGTGGCGGCGGCCCCAATCTGGGAGGCCGTCGGCCCGCGGCGAGGCACGGTCCGCCTCCCATCAATGTGACTGTCCGCTGGGCCAGCGCCCTTCCGGTGAAGCAGGCCATCATTCGGGCCCGCTACCGCGGTGACTTCGAGGAATCGGAAAAAGACAAGCAGCTTCTCAACATGAAGGACGAGCAGTACGTGGTCCTGTTGAGCGGTCTGCCCAGCAGAATGGCCCGCGGCCTGCAAAGAAACACGGATCGCATCAAGCAGATGACGGTCCTGCACCGGAAGAAAAAGGATCCCATTGCCGCCGCTTCGGTGGAGGTCTTGCCCCGGGATCAGTTTGTCGAGATCTTTATGTTCTTCCCCCGAGACGAAGCCATCGCCCTCGAGGACAAGGACGTAGAGCTGAGAACCCAGGTCGGCCCCTTCAAGATCAAGCGCAAGTTCAAGCTCAAGAAAATGGTCTTCAACGACAAGCTGGAGCTTTGAGAGCCACCCAATTCGTCAGACCTTATGGCGAAGCGAGGTCAGCCTCATGAAAAAGTCCATCCTTCTGGCTCTGCTGCTCTTCTTGGGCAACTCCGGGCTCCGGGCCGCCGATTTCTGGAAAGAAAGGGATTACAAGCAGTGGAAGCCCAAGGAAGCCCACAAGATGTTGACCAAATCTCCCTGGGCCCGGAACGTCTCCCTGGACCCCATGCGGATGAGACGGGGGGGATTCGGGGACATTGAAGGCGGTGCCACGCAGGATCCGTCGGCCCGGCGCGGCGATCCGGACCAGCCTCGGGGCAGTGTCGAAGCCCCGGCTGTCAATCCTGACCCCATCCCCGTAGGGGCCGTCCCAGCCGGAGGTGGCCCCGGGTATAACAGTTCCGGCGGCCTGGCGGCCCGACCCGACCCGGTTGGTGGAGGGCTGGGGCCGCCTCCCATCAACGTGACCGTCCGCTGGGCCAGTGCCCTGCCGGTGAAACAGGCCATCATTCGGTCCCGCTACCGCGGCGACTTCCAGGAATCGGAAAAAGACAAGCAGCTTCTCAACGTGAAGGACGAGCAGTACGTAGTCCTGTTGACCGGTCTGCCCGGCAGAATGGCGCGCGCCTTGCAAAGAAACACCGATCGCATCAAGCAGATGACCGCCCTGCATCGGAAGAAAAAGGACCCCATCCCGGCCGCTTCGGTGGAACTCTTGCCCCGGGACCAGTTTCTTGAGATCTTCCTGTTATTCGCCCGGACCGAAGCCATTGCCCTCAAGGACAAGAACGTGGAGCTGCGAACCCAGGTCGGCCCCTTCAAGATCAAGCGCAAGTTCAAGCTCAAGAACATGGTCTTCAAGGACAAGCTGGAGCTTTGAGAGCCACCCCCCCCGCCATCAACCCCCTGAAGGCTCGCCTGGCTGAAGACAAGCCTGCCATCGGCATGCTGGTCTCCATGCCCAGCGTGGCCACCACCCAGATTCTGGCCGCCGCCGGCTTCGACTGGCTCTTCTTCGACATGGAGCATGGACCGATCGACATCGCCTCGGTCCATGCCATGGTGACGGCCACCCAGGGGACCCGGGCCACCCCCATCGTTCGAGTTCCCTGGAACCTGCATTGGCAGGTCAAGACGGTGCTGGACGCCGGCGCCATGGGGATGGTCTTCCCCATGATCCACAACCGGGCCGAGGCCGAAGCCGCCGCCCGGTCCGTTCGCTACCCGCCGCGAGGCAATCGCGGCTACGGCCCGTTCTACGCGCCTGCCAGGTTTGGAATAACCCGGGAAGCCTACGTGGACCCGGCGGACGACCAGATCCTGTGTATGCTGCTGATCGAGCACCGTGAGGCGGTCGACAACATCAGGGAGATCGTAACCGTCCCGGGCGTGGACGCCTGCCATATTGCCCCCAACGACTTGGCCATGAGCTACGGTTATCGCGATGGTCCCGACCACCAGGAAGTCCAAGACGCCATCGGTCGGGCCGAGGAGGTCATTCTGGCCGGCCCCACTTACCTGGGCGGGTTGGCCCTCGACAACGCCACCGCCAACCAGATGATCGGCCGGGGGTACCGCATCATTCTCGCCGGCTCCGACACCCTGCTGCTGGAGCGCGGTTCCGCCGATATCCTGGGCGGCATCGAGCGGGGTGATTGAGGCAGCCGGGTTTTCCGTTTCAACCAGCCATGTCCACTGAAAAAATCCCGGCCACGGTGGTGGCTGTGGCCGGTTCGGCAGGCCTGGACGTGACCTTGCGCGATCCGCCCCGCCACTGGATCGGCCAGGTGCCGCGGGACGTCTACACCCACCGCACCCTGCTGCCCCTGCGCTCTCCCGCCGAAATGGGCCTGGGCGGCAATGGGGGGTCGGCTTCCTACGTGCTGGGGAAACTGGGATGCAGGGTTCACCTGAATGCGCCCATCGGGCAGGACCCGGCCGGCCAACTGGTCCGGGGCTGGTTGAACCGGGCCGGGGTGACCTGCGTCGCTCCGGCCGGTAGCTCCACCATGCAGGCCATCACTGCGGTGGACGCCGACGGGCAGCGGCTGGGGACCCTCCAGCATGTCGGCCCGGCACTGGACTGGAGCTTGTCGGCTCGAGACCGGGAGGCGACTTGGCTGCTGGTCAGCCTCCCGGGACAGGTCCCGGTGGAGGTGCTACCCGAGGTCTTGCATTTACTGAGGGCTTTCGGCGGGCCGGATCGGGTGCGGGTGCTGGATTCGGGCCTCGGCTGGACGGGCAAGGCAGCGCCCCGGCAGGTCAGGGAGCTGTGGGCCCAGGCCGAGGTGGTGGTGGGCACCCTGGAAGAGCTGACCCTCTGGACCTCGGGCCGCACCGGTCAGGAAGTGGCCGACAGAGTGCTGGCAGCCGGTCCCCACACCGTGGTCCTCAAGATGGGCCCCGGCGGGGTGGCCTACCAGTCCGCAAAAGAACCCTTTGCGCACCAGCCCCCGGTCCGGGTGGCATCCAGCAACGTCAGCATCGGGGCCGGTGACGCCTTCAACGGTGCCCTGATTGCAGCCCTCATCGAGGATTGCTCCCTGGCCGACGCGGTGGCCCGGGCCCAGCAGGTAGCCGCCAAGGTGGTGCACCAGGGACGCGGCGTGCTGGGCTGGGGTGAGAACGTGGCCTGAGGGGGGCGCAAGGCAAGCCGGCCCCTCGCCCCCCACGACGGGGCGGATCATACGAGGAAGAAACTGCCGATCGATTTTGAAGACGAACCACCAATGGACACGAATGAACACGAATGGGGATGGACCACCTTCAATGACCAACGGCGCCCGAATGTATCTGCGATATCGTGACCTTGATATCCGGGCGTCATGGGAGGAAGCCCACCCGGGAGCGCGGGCGTCCCGCCCGCACAACACCGGCGAAGCCTCGCCCATCTCCTCGACCCGGATCGACCGGCAGAGACGCCCGGGCTCTGCTTCGGCCGGGCCCATGCCGTTCCCACCGGCACGGTGGACGGGTGCGCCATCGCAGGGAAACTGAGCGACAACCCAAGGGAGAGGATGCGGGCGGGACGCCCGCGCTCCCGGGGGGGCTGTCCCGATGGTGCGCTGGGGGGGATCCGGCGGGCGAATTCTCTGAAAGTCCACCTGCACCCTGTGGGAAGCTCCGGTAACGCGGCCGGCATGGCGGTGGGTCGGCTCATCCATTTCGACAAACCCAGGCTCAAATACAAACGCTTTGCCTGAAGCAACAAGGATGCCCAGGACTTCAAGCCATCCCCCTCCAGAAAAATCCTGTGCATCCATGTGAATCAATTATCTGCTCATGTTTGACTTTGAACCGGTTTCCAGCCATCAGGTGCAAGGGGGTTGTTTCAGGCAAGCCGGGCCCCCGCCCCCGACGACGGGGCGGATCATACGAGGGTGAAACAACGAATCTTCATGTCCTGCCGGGAATAAGGGCGATGTCGTGCTAAACCGGTTTTCGACTTATTGAACATGGATGCACAGGATAGACAGGATTAACAGCCAGCCGTTTTCGTTTTGGAAATGAAGACGAACCACGAATAGACACGAATAGGGATGAAGTTGCTTCAATGACGAGCGGCGCCCGGGTGCTTGTGCAATATTGTGACGTTGGTGTCTCGGCGTCATGGGAGGAAGCCCACCCGGGAGCGCGGGCGTCCCGGCCGCACAAATCCTGGCATAGCCTCACCCATCTCCTCGACCCGGGTCGACCGGCAAGGGCGCCATGCCTCTGCTTCGGCCGGACCCATGCGATTTCCACCGGCAGGAGGGCCGGGTGCCGCATCGCAGGGAAACTGAGCGATAACTCAAGGGAGAGGATGCGGGCGGGACGCCCGCGCTCCCGGGTGGGTCGTCCCGATGGTGCGATGGAGGGTATCCGGCGGGCGAATTCTCTGAAAGCCGACGGGCGCCTTTTGGGATACTCCCGTTTGTCCGCGGGCCCGGCCCCCGCCGTACCGTGCGGATCAAACCAGAGTGTAACAATCAGAAATCGACCACCCCGTCGCGGCCTTGGTACCCCGTCGCGGTTCACCTCAGCGCCTTAGTGGCCCTTCGTGGATAACTCTTTGTTCCTTTGTTTCAGACAAGGGCCGCCCCCGCCCCCCAAGACGGGGCGGATCATTCGAGGGTGAAACCGGGGACATTGATGGCGTTTCGGGGGCAGGGACAGGTTCCGGTTCCCTCACCGTCTTTCTTCGTGTGCCTTCGTGGATAACTCTTTTTTTCTGTTGTTTCAGACAAGTGGGGCCCCTGCCCTGCCGGGCAGATCATCCGAGGGTGAAACAGGGTTGTTTCAGACAAGTGGGGCCCCTGCCCTGCCGGGCAGATCATCCGAGGGTGAAACAGGGTTGTTTCAGACAAGGGCAAAGCCGCCGGAACTAATTCGGGCTACCCCGGTGTCTCCAGGGTGAGCTCCCATTCTCCCAGCTTGCGCAAGCGTGTGGCCGGGGGCAGAATAGGCGGTTCCCCGGCGGCCGACCAGGCCGCCACCTCCTCCTTGTGTCCGAGGCGCAGGACCTTGCGGACACGGCCGATGCCATCCCAGAAAAAGAAATGCTCGACCCCGGCCCCATAGAGGCGGTGGGCCTTGCGGTGATACTCCTCGGTGGTCAGTCCACGAGGCATCAGGTTGAGCGCCAGCCGGCACCGGGTTCCCCGAACCAGGGAGACGTAGTAGTCGACGTCCTCGGGCTTGTCCCAGGCGGGCTGGTAGCTGTTGAGTCGAATAGAGGAGGAATAGGGGATGATGGTATCCACCAGACCTTCGGCGATCCAGGTCTTCAGGTCCATCCCGTGCAGCAGGTTTTCCTCGGGACGGAACACCACCGCCGAGATGGCCAGCCGTTTGGAGCGGTTGGTGTGTTGGGTGGCCTCATCCATTGCCTGGCGCAGTTCCCGCATGAACCGGGTCAGGGCCTGGCTGCGGAAGGCGAGCCAGCGGGAATCGCGTTCGTCCAGCCGGCGGGGGTCCTGGCCGTAGCGGGCCTGGAACTCCCGCACCAGCGGTTCCTCGTAGGCCACCAGGGGAGGGCGGCGATTGTAGAGGACACCCACCCCGTCGATCGGGTATTGGGCCATTTCCCTGAAAAGAGAGATCACGTAGCGGCGAGTCTCGGGGAAGGCGTAGGAAATCCGGGGCATGGGCCTGCCCTCTCGATCCAGGCAAGCCAGTTCCGGATGCTTCTGGTAAAAGCTGCCCGCAATATGGTCGTGGGGCGGCGGATAGACGAACCCGGCGGTGCGGTAGGAGGCGTGCAGCTCGATTCCCATGTCCCGAGCCAGCTCGGCGGCCGCGCGTAGGGGATCCACCCCTTTTTGGCGATAGGTCTTCCAGGTCAGGGCCAACTCCCGATCGATGGCCCTCGGGAAGAACGGGTCGGGCCGCTTGAAGGCCCGGCCGTAATCCTCCGCAATCCTGGACAGGTAGAGCGCCCGGTCCCCGCCTCCGGCCTCCCAGTAGACTCGCCCCACATCGGTATGCCTAAGGGGTTCCAGGTATTTGAGCACCTCCTCGGCGGATCCCGACACATTGGAAAAATGAGCGTCGCTGTGCGCGAACAAGCGCTTGGTGGCTTTTTGAGCACGGTCCCGCTGGAGCAGCTTCACCTGAGACGCCGACAAGGGGACCAGCTTGATGTAAGCCAGCCATCCGTGCTCGGTCCGGGGCACCCGGGTCTGGCGAATGAACAGGTCGCAGCCGCTCAGATCGGCGCTTTTCCAGTAGATGTCGTCGATCCAGTTCTCGCGATGGTCGGTTTCCCCCCGACGGCCGGTCACGATGGTGTAGGCGGGGTCCCCCGACAACTTGACCTGAACCTGTTTGGGCTGTTCGAATGGCTTTCGATAAATGCCGACGTAGATCCGATGCCAGCCGCTGCGGTTCAGGGCATAAGTCAGGTCGGGAGCGGCGCTCTCCTCCAACGCCACCAGCATGGTTCCGCTGAAGTCGTCGGTCTCGTACTCCACCATCTTCCAGGCTCCGCGCCTGAGCCGTGTGGACAAGGCGGAAGCCGGCAGGCACCGGTCCAGGTCGGTCAGATAGACGGCCCCGTCCCGAGTGGCCGGCCCCTGGCCCACGGCGCCCGAGACCCGGGTCTGAAATGGCAGGGTGAGACCTGCCAGCGCCGCCGTTTCCAGAAACTGGCGGCGATTGGGCCGCCAACCCCGCCCCCGGGAGCTTCCATGGTTATCGATCATGACTGTCCTCCTTACCGCCTGCGCCCGGAAAAGCTACAAATAGGCCAGATTATCCTTTTTTGAGTTGTTGTGCTGCTAGCAAAAGGGAGCTGTCCCCCGGAAGTCTTCTGTATTGTTCCATAAGGCAGACTCCCGGGAGAACAATCGGCTTTTGAAAGCGGGAGCAACTACTCCTGGCTGAGCAGGAAGGCGCCATCCCCGCTGCGCTCCCCAGGCCTGCCGCCGTCGTTGACCACGCCGTAGGTGACAAAGGGGTTGTTGCCCGAGGTCTTCCTCACCTGCACGTACCCTTGACTGATATTGCCCAGGATCCCGTTTTCCTGAGTCCAACGGCGGGGACCCAGCGTCACGCTTTTCGTTCTCGGTTTCCTTTCCCCGCTGCCGTCGTAAATGGTGATCTCGAAGGTGCTGGAGCTGTCGTCGATCTCCCCCGTGTTGACCAGGGCCAGGTTGCTGCGGTTCTCGGCGTTCTGCTGCAGCCCGTAGATCCAGGCGCTTTCAACCGAAGCCGAGCCATAGGGCACCCCGTTGTAGAAGAGGCTGTATTGCCCCCCTCTCTTGTCGGGAGAGCCCGTGCGGGCTCCGATCACGATGCCGCTCATATCCCCCTCGGCCGGCGTGGCGAACAGGGCCCGGACGAAGGGCCGACCAGCCGGACCGATCCCGGCTACCTCCTGCTGGCGCAGCCAGCTGACGAGGTTGGGCAGGATGCTCTGCTCCCCGGCCTTTAGACTCAGGCTGAAGGTGGCGGTGCCGCTGCCGGCTTCGGCGGGGTCAACCACAAAGCTGAAGTCCACCTGCTTGTCCGAGGTGGAGAAGTTGGTGAGGATCAGCTCGCTTTGGAAGGTTCCGGTTTCGATGATGACGGGCAGGGTCTGTCCGCTGGTGCCCACCAGGACGGATTGGGTAAGGGGAAAGACGAAGGAGCCGTCCGAGTTGAAATTGTCGTTGATGACCCCGTAGGCGTAGAAAGGCGCTTCTCCCCCGACCTTTTCCACCTTGACGTAGCCCTGCGCCGGAGTCCCCAGCCTTCCCAGCAGTCCCGAGTACTGGTGGAAGCCTCCCGGCTGGAGCTCGACCTCTCCCACGATGCGGGGGCTGGTGTCGTCGGCCTCCCCCGAATAGACGGTGGTCCTGAGAGTGATGGAGCCCTCATCGGGAGCCCCCATATGCTGGAAGGCCACGTTGGAGCGATCCTGAGTGTTCTCGCGCATCCCGCACAGGTAGACGGCTTCCTGGAAGCCCTCATCCTGGGCAATGCCGGGATAGGACAGGCCGGCACGGCCGTCAGGGACGGCGGTGGTGGTGCGGGTGGTCACGCTCACCTCGGAAGAGCCTGAAACCTCCACTCTCAGCGTCCCAATGCGGTTCCCGGAGCCGGGAATGGGGATGCCGAGGCCGGTGAGGTAGCCGATGGCGTCGGGTCGGATTCTCTGGTGGCCCGGGGCCAGCTTGTCGGTGGCCGTTCCGTTTCCCCCTCCCGAACGGGCCGTGTAGGTGTAGTGGAGGATTGCCTCCTCGGTGCCCCGGTTGGTCAAGGTTAGCTCCGAGGTGAAGAAGGCGTTGTTGCGTCCGGCCGAGGTCAGGAGGACGGGGACGAACAACCGGCTGCTGATTTCCACAACGGTCACGGTGAAGGGGTCGGCGCTGACGGCCGTTCCCCCCGGCGTGACTACGCTGATCGGGCCGCTGGTAGCCTCCGGGGGAACGATGGCGCGGATACTCGTCATCGAGACAACTTCGAACTCGAGGGAACTCACTCGGTTGAACCGCACATCGGTGACGCCCAGGAAATGGGTTCCGGTGACGGTGACCCTTGTGCCGACTGGTCCGCTGGCAGGTGTGAATCCGGTGATGTTTGGCGGAAGCTGCAGGGTCATCGTCGTGGCCTCATTCGAGAATTCCGAAGCTGCGTTTGCGCTGAAGGCCAGCACGCGGTAGTGATAGAGGGTAAGAGGCTCCAATCCTTCGTCCGAAAATGTGTTGATGTTGGCGGCGGTCGTCCCAATCTCAATCCAGTTATCGGACCCGTCCACCCGACGCTGCACTCTGAAACCGGTCTCGTTGCTGCTGTTGTCCTGCCAGGCCAGATCGATCCGGGAGGAGGACAACGCCGTTGCCGTCAGGTGGGTGGGGGGTGGGGGCGGAGATGCCAGTTGAAAGCTCTCACTGCCGGAACTTCCATCGCTGCAGCGATAACTGGATGTGCCAGTGGTAGCGGAAGTGAAAGTGAGTTGAACCGTACAGGACTTACCCCCATCGTAGTTCAGTGTCAGACTTCCCGTACGCGATCCATGGCTTTGAAAGGCGTAGCTACCAGTGCTCACAGCCCCCTCCGGATCGGTTTCCTCGAAGTGGTTGCCTGCGAGGAAAACAATCCGACCTCTTTCCGAAGTCAGCACTTGCCCTGCGTTCAGGCGGGAGAACCGGAGGCCGCCGTCAATGTGCTCATGGATCCAGTCATAGATCGAAGCCGTCCGGGTGAGGACTGCCGGATAGTCAAGGGTAACGTCCAGATCTCCACCCCCCAACGTGTGAATTCCCACCTGACCCCAGCTACCGCCAGGCAGAGGCACGACAAAGGGACCTCCGCTATCTCCAGTCTGGGTTATTTTCCCTTCTATTCGCCCAGCGCACAAGGCGTGCTCGTTGATGATCCCGCTCTGCCAGCTCTCCCAAAGGGAATTCTCGCGACAATCCTCCGTACTAATCAAGGGAAGGTCTACCTGTCTCAGAATGGGGGGACGATGCCCATCCTCTACGCGCCCCCCGCCGATAATGGTGGCGAGGATCCCGGCGGGAGCGTACCAGGCTTCTTCCTCCGGAGTCAGTAGCCTGACCGGGGCGGCCGGAGCCGGTTCCAGAATCTCGATGAGAGCGGCATCGGGGATGGAGCCCTCGGGGCGGTGGTCATAATCCGGATGGATGATCACCCGGCCGATTTCCTCTCGCGAATTTTCACAAACCCCCTTATCCCAGTCGTACCCCAGGAAAACGGAAATGTCGCTCGGATCGTCTGCGACACCATCATCGTCGACGAGGCAGTGGGCAGCGGTAAGAACCCAGTTTGGGGCGACCAAGCTTCCGGTACAGGTGCTCTGGAGTCCGCCCCCGATTTCGTGCAACTCCACCCGAACCACGAAAGGCCACTCTCCCGGGGCAACTTCCTCCCCGCCGATGATTGGATGGCGATCACGGGGGATGGTTCCATTCTGCGAAATGTCGGGAGAGACCACCGATGGAATGCTGCTGATATTTGGACGCTCGGAGGAATCGGACCCGCTTACGATCGTGCGCACCCGGCTGCCGTCAGCACTCACCTCGAGGATTCGGAGTCCTTCCTGGTCCGCAAAAATCAAATTTCCGGCTGGATCGAAGAACATCCTTCCGCTCACTGTGTTGCCCAGCAAATCGAACAGATCGGAGAACAACGTCAGTGTTCCGTTAGACTCAAGCCGATAGATGTCTCCGGCATTATCTCCAAAGTGCAATCGCCCCTGAGAGTCGAATGCTAATCCTTGAGGACGCCGCATGCCCGTTCTGAAGGCGATCGTGCCGTCTGGAATCCGGTCACCCCAATATCTCCCATTGCCTATGACCGTTGTGATCGTGGACCCGGTAGGGTCGATCTTGCGAATACGAATACCGTCGGCCAAGTAAAGTGATCCGTCGGGGCCGACCGCCATGTCAGCAATATAGTCGAATTGCGCCTGGGTCGGGTGTTCTGCATCGCCCCCGCAGCCTGTCTCACCGCTGCCTGCATGATGAAAGATCCTGCCGTTGTCGACCCGATAGATCCGGCGATCCGTTTGCCAGATGTACAATCTTTCTGAACGCTGGTCGTATTCTATGGCTCGAATATCGCGCAGGCCAAAGTCGGTTGCCAACTGCCCGCGGGCTAAACCACCTCTCGATTCCCCGCCCCCAGCAATAGTCGTGATGATGCCGCTGGAATTCACTTGGCGGACTCGGTCGTTGTCGGAAATATAGACCTCGTTCTGCGAACCCACGGCGATACTTTCCGGATCACGCAACTGAGCTTCGGTCGCGGGCCCGCCGTCGCCGCCCGATTCCCAGGATTCCCTCAGTTGCCCGGTCCCGGCGAACACGGAGACTGTCCCGTCAGGCGTGACCTTGAAGACCCGCAAGGAATCGTAATCGACGACCAGAATGTTGCCCTGGGCATCGAGGGCCACGTCTCTGAGACTGGACAGGGAAATATCTGCCGAGGCACCCTGTCCGAGTGCACCAGGTGCGGTTGGCGCGAAGAGGAGAACGGAAAGCGCAAGGGTCGTCAGAGTTCTCATTCGTATGGCACCATTGTTTCCATTTCTTGTTAGCCGAAGGCGGTGGTGCCGCCGATCACTCCGATTCGATGGAGGACTCATGGTGGTCCACCCGCTGGCCGTCGGGGCGGTTCTTGAACTCCCGGACCAGGCGCAGGAAAGCCACCACCACCGCCTCGAAGATCACCCGGCCCTTTTCGGCAGTCGCCAGCTTGGGGTCTCCCACCACGCCCGTCTTGCTGAAGCGGGTCCAGATATCCATGAAGAGCACCGGGGAGCTTGCCATGAGATCCAGGAAGATGAAGTTGGAGGGAGGCAGGCCGATTTCCTTGACGGCTTTGTCCATCTGTACTCTGTGAGGGTCGAGGTGCAGGTAGACCGAGGTCTCCAATTCACCGGCGTGGGCTATGCCTCCCCGTTCCGACTCCCGCACCTCCTGTATTTTCTCGGCGGCCAGGGAGGGCCAGATGAAGGCGCCGCAGAGGCTGTCGGTTTCCAGAATGGTCCTGCGGGCCACCAGCTCCAGGATGGGCATGTTGGAGCCGTGCCCGTCGGCGATCAGGATACGCTTGAATCCATGGTGAGCCACGCTCTTGGTGACATCCAGAACAAAGTTCAGCAGGTGCTCCATGCGGATATCGATGGTTCCCGGGAAGTCCATGTGGTGGGTTTCAAACCCGTAGGGGATCGGCGGGAGCAGCAGAATCTCTCCATCGGCGCGTCGGGCCGCCTCCTCGCAGATGGATTGGATCAGAAAGTTGTCGGTATCCAGCGGCAGGTGGTGCCCGTGGTCTTCGACCGAGCCGATCGGCTGGACCACCACCGGCTGGCGGGGCACCAGGGCCTTCAACTCCTGCCAGGTGTATTGCTGATACCAGTAGCTCTTGCGTTCCATGGCCTCCTCGTTTCAGTGCCTCTCAGCCAGCCAGAATCGAGCCGAACCGCTTGATGACCAGCTCCAGTTGGTCGGCGCCCAGGCTCACGGGGTTGAGGATCAGGCGGCCTTGGGGGATTTCCTGCTGGCCGACCGCCACCGCCGGGTCCCCCTCCAGCAGACCCAGCACCAAGTCCACCAGCGTCAGCCCCAAGGGGTTCTCTTCGAGCTCCACGGCCAGAACCGGGTAACCCGACTCCCCGCTGTCCACCATCGAGACCCTCAGGTGGGGAAGCCCTTGCAAGCCTGCCTGCAGGGTCTGAATCTTGCCGGATTGCTCCTGTCGCCAGGCCTGAGGGTCCTGTTGGAGGTAGGCCCTCACGGCCGCCACCAAGCCGGCGATTTCCTCCTTGCCCACCTTGAGCGGCCGCCCGATTCCCTGCAGGGGCGGGCCCGGCAGCTTGCCCGATTCCAGAAAGCGGCGGCGCAGCAGCCAGGTCTCGGGCCAGACGTCCATGTCCTGGTGCTGCAAGGCCACCGAGTCTATCAGGTCCCGCCGGCCCACCAGAATCCCCGAGGCCTGCGGGCCGCCCAGGGCCTTGCCGCCCGAGAAGGCCACCAAGTCGGCTCCGGCGGCAATGAAGCGTTTCAGGTTTTCTCTGGGAGGCAGCGATGCGGCCGCGTCCACGATGACCGGCAGTCGATGGCGATGAGCCACCTCGGCCGTGTCCTCCAGGGAAACCGCCCCCGGAGCCTGCATGTCCACCCAGAGGACCGCCGCCGTCCCGGGTTGGATGGCCGCCTCGATCTGCCAGGGGGCCGTCGGCCGGGTCTCCGGATTGCCCAGTTGCCCCACCTCCACCAGTCTGGCGCCGGCCGCGCGAAGGGCGTGGTCATAGGCGTTGCGCTGGCAGCGCTGCACGATGATCCGGTTGGGCATGTCGCCGCTGTCGGGAAGGCGCTCCATCCTGTGGATGTCCAGGCCGGCCAGACAGGCCGCGGCTGCAAGCTGCAAGCCGGCGGCGGCCCCGCAGGTGACATATCCCGCTTCGGCGCCGGTCACCTCCGCCAGGTAGCTCCCCGCCCGGTCCTGCAGTTCCTCGATGGATACGCTCCAGCGCGAGGCTTCCCGCATGGCCTCCACCGCCTCCGCGGCCATGGGCGGTCCCCCCAGGCGGGTCAGCGTCCCGGCGGCATTGACCACTCGCCGGACCCCCAGACTTCGGTAGATGTCTTCCAAGGTGACTGACTTTCTTTGGCCTGCATTTCTCAGTGCGCCGTGGAAAGGCGCCTTCTTCTAACGGGTGCGAAACCCGTCCAACAACTGTCGCTCCGGTTGGTAGCAGCCAGGACGTTCCGCTGGACGACGTGCAGTACCTGGCCGGCCACGCCAACCCCAGGACCACCCAGATCTACGATCGGGGCGGAACGAGGATCTCACACCGGGGACCACTGGCGCGGCTGAGCTTTCTGTCAATCGTCACCAGTGGGCAATTGAGCACCTCGGCCAGCGCCACGTACCAAGCATCGTAGCTGCTCAGGTTGTTCCGCAATGCCCATACGCGGTCGGCAAACGGCGCGAAGGGAAACAACTCCAGGTCGAGGCGCAGCAGATCCCGGTGTGCGCTGTTCGCTTCAAGCCGGGAGATTTTGCAAGCTTGTTCCAACCGGCGCAGGATATTACTGGCTTCGGCCAACGCCAGTTCCGGACCGGCCAAATAGCGCTCAGCGACTGCATCCTCCGACCATTTCCCTTCCCGGCCCGAGTCGACCAGGACTGCGACAAGCACGGAAGCGTCGGCGACTACCGTCACGTCCGGTCCGCATCACGGGCGCTTAAAATGATGGAAGGTGGAACCCGAGTGTTTGCCGCTTCCTTGCGATCGCGAACTCCTTGCAGCCAGGCGTCCAAGGAGGGCCGGGAAGCGATCCGTTCCAACTCGCAGCGGAGAAATTCCTGCATGGATTGGCGTTGCAGTGCCGCACGCGCCGCAAGCTCGTCGCGCACTTTCTGGGGGACACCTCGGATGGTGATCTGTACTGACATGAACGCATTATGCCATCGGAGACAGCGTTCAGCAAGCAGCAACCCATCCGTAAGGCGTAAGGATGAGCGCCGGTCCGTCCCGCCGGACCGCCGGCTGCCTCAATCGCCGGCCGGCCGGGCCGGATGTAGAGTGGTTGTGGCCTTGGCGTCTGGAGATTTGGGCTGCAACGCCAAGTCATGGTAGCGAGCCCCCAGCCACTCATCCAACTGATCGCCGTAGTGAGGGCTGCCGGGATGTCCCGACTGCCCCTGCGCGTCCACCGCCCACAACCCCGATTCCGGACTGCCCAGATCGGCGATCATTCGGAAGTTGGCACCCATGGTGGCTCCCCAGTTGGGGTCATACCCGGTATTACACACGGTGATCCCGTTGCCCTTCACCGGTTGCCCTCCCCGGTCCAGCAGGCGTCCCAGATCGCCCCGGTGGGAGAGCACGTGCCTCAGATGGATCCGATGGGCCCGTCCCCAAGTCCAGGTTGAGACCTCCGGACCCATCCGCCGTGACAGCTCGGCCAGGCTTGCGCGCCAAGCCCGGACCACGGCGCTACGGCGCGGCTGCCGCTCGAACCACCCCACCCGGTCTTCTCTGAGCAACTGCGAGGCCAATCCTCCAATGGCTCCCGAAACCAGCTCCAGGTGATCCTCGGGAAACCGCTCGGCCGCCACGGTGCGGCTCCAGTGGGTAAAGAAGGTCTCGAAAATCGACGCGCCGGCGCTGTCGGTCTCCATGCGGCCGTCCCAGCCCCAGAGCTCTTCGGCGGCTTCTTCATTCTCCGGGGCGTGCTCGTCCAGGATTTGCAGCAGATAGGGCAGGCAATCCCGGGCCCGCAGCGAGAGAACGTCGTGCTGGATTCCGACCAGGTTTTCCCGTGAAAGGTCCGTCCTTTCCTCGATCCTCTGGCGGACCCGGCGCGCCCGGTGGCCGCTGCTCCAGGTGCCGGAGAGGGGATAGGGGTAGTCGTCCGGAGCAGGCCGGTTGTTGGCGGTGGCGATCCAGCCTCTTTCCGGGTTCTTCAAACCAGGCATGCCCTCGAAGGGAATGAGCCCGTCCCACTGATGGGCGGGGTCCCAACCCGGCCGGTAGCCTCTTTCCCAGAGTTGGCGGATCGGAATCCGGCCGGTGGACTGGTAGCCGATGTTTCCTTCCACGTCGGCAAACACCAAGCTCCAGGTCGGCATGATCCACCCCTTCAAAGCCTGGCGGAACTGGTCGGCGCTGCCGGCGCGGTTCATGCGCTGCAGGGCTGGAAGCCATCCCGAGCCTTCGGCGCCCAGCCAGCGCAGCGACACCGGTCCCGTATCCCGCGCCAATGGGGGTAGCACCTCATCCACGATGGGGCCGTTTCTGGAATGGCGCACTGTCAGAGTCAGCGAAGGGGCTCCCTTTACCCGGATCTCCTCGTTGCGCTCGCGGGCCGGCTCCCAGTTTCCGTCATGGAGGAAACAGCCGGGATGGCCGGGATCGGTCTTCTCCTCATAGAGGTCCCGCTGGGAGCAGATGTTGTTGGTAATGCCCCAGGCTACCCGCCGGTTGCGGCCGATCATCAGGGCCGGAACCCCCGCGTATCCGGTGCCGGCCACATTGAGGGAGGGGCTGCGCAGGTGCACTCCATACCAGCAGGAGACGGCGGCAAAGGCAATGTGGGGATCACTGGCCAGCAACGGCTTGCCGCTTCGGGTCCTCGATCCTGCGATCACCCAGTTGTTGCTGCCTTCTCCCTCACAGGGGTCGCCTCCGGCGGGGCCCACCGCCGGGTTGGCCGCCGATTGCCGGGGCCGTGGCGAGTAGTCGCCGGCGTGCAGGATGCTCTCCTCGTCGGATTCTCCCTGGAGGAAGGCCCGGAAGAGAGAGGGGCTGTCGAGGCGGCGTTTGGCAAGTTCCGGGATGACGATGACCGGGAAGCGGCCCGTCAGATACCACTGGAACTCGACCTGAATGGCCAGGCTGTCGGCGGGGGACCAGGGCTCGGGCTCATAGCCGAGGAGATCGAACTCGATGGGCAGAGCGGTGCGGCTGCGCTCCATCCAGGCATTGATCCCGTCCGAAAAGGCCTGGAGCCGTTGGGCCACCTCTTCCGGAAGGCGGCTCTCCTCCTCGACCGCAATCGCCGGCAGCCCTACGGTTCTGATCAGCAGGTCCGACTCGGTTCCGTCCGGACCCAGAATCTCGGCCAGCCTCCCCTGCCCCTTGCGCCGCAGGTAGTCCAGTTGAAACAGCCGGTCCTGGGCCATGGCGAAGCCGTAGCCAAAGAACAGGTCCTGGTCGTCCTCGGCCGAGATATGGGGGATTCCCCAGCAGTCGCGCTCGATCCGAACCGGACGCTTCACCGACAGCTCCTGCCGGCCTTCCATTTCGGGCACTCTGGATTGGATCTCATCCCGCCACCAGTCTTCGAACTGCTGCCTGGACATGCCGGAGGCCTTGCAAAGGGATGGGATCGACTCGCCCGCCCCCAGTCTCCTGAGCCGGTCGTCTACGGATCTATTCATTTGGGGCTCCACGAAGAATAATCGCAGGCCGGCAGGCTCACTCCGGAGAGGCGCTCCTCCGGCGATTCACCTGCCTGCCTCGCCAGGCATGGACCGCCGCCGGCGGCTCCCGGTGAGCCTTGCGGGCTAAAGGTTAAAGTACTCATTGCTTTCACCCGGACTGCCCCGCGCCAGATACAACCTCAGACCCGACCAATCGAACCCGGTGGGAGACACGAAGGTGCGATCGATGCGGACGCGGGTCGGAATGTACTTGATGGTGATGCCGCAGCGGCGCCGTTGGGAACGGTTGGGGTTGGAGCCGTGCCACAAGAAGACGTCGTGGGCGGAGAACTCCCCGGCTTCGAGCTCCACGTCGACGGCTTCGGTTTGGTCCACCTCAGGGAAGGACAGGGGCAGGGTGGTTTGATGGTCCGGATCGACCCGGTGATTCAGGACCGCCTTGTCTCGGTGGGACCCCGGGATGACCTGCATGCATCCGTTCCGCCGGTCCGAATCGTCCACCGCCAGCCACACGGTGAAGGTCTCCATGGGATCGATGGGGAAAAAGGCGGCATCCTGGTGCCATTCCACCGCCAGCCCGTCTCCGGGGCGTTTGCTGATGACGTAGGAGGTAAAGAGCGCCACGTCCGGACCCAGAATCTGCTCCGCGATGTCCACCAGGGGCTCACTGAGGAAAAGATCCAGGAAGTAGCGGTTGCGGTAGTGCACCGACGGCATGTTCTCGGGCCGGGTTCCAGACGGCAGGCCGGCGATGAGCCGGGCGATCTCCTCCCGCAGCCGGGCCAGCTCGCTGTCGGACAGAATCTTCCCGCCCCTGACGAAACCCTGCTGCCGGTACTGTTCCAGCTCTTGCTGGCTTAGCCTGGGCATCATGCATTCACTGGGGCCTCGTCCTTACGGAGGCCGGCTTGGGTCGAGGATTCGGATCTGTTTCTGGTTGCGGACCGGTCAGGGCGGAAATGATATGGCCCGCGCCAGTGGAAGTCAAACGCTTCTCCGTGGCGGGTTTGAGGTTGCTTCAACCGCGGCCGGGCGGCCGCCGTTTTCGCCGGCTTGGCTCCCGATCAGGGTCGTGATAGAGTTGGCCGCGGGCCGACAGCCGGCCTTGAGGGGCCGTTGAAATCCACCTTCCGGCGCCGGCCTGCCGGGGTTGCGCCATGACCGCCGAGCCCGAGTTCTCGATCGTCCACTTCTCCGACGCTCATCTGTTCGCTGATCCCGCCCATGTGATCTACGGAATACAGCCTGCCCGCGCCCTGAAGGCTGCCGTCGTCTCCATCAACGCCATCCGGCCGCGGCCCGCCCTGTGCTTCTACACCGGGGACTCGGTTTCCGAGCAGACCGAGGCCGCCTACCTGCTCTTCAAGGCACAGATGGAAGCGGTCGGCCCTCCGGTCCATTATGCCGTCGGCAACCACGACGACCGCGGGAGCCTGCGGCGGCACCTGCTGAACCAGGAGCAACCGGCTGGCGATCCCTACTACTACTGCCTGCATCGATCGGGATGGCGGCTGGTGGTGCTGGACACCTCCCGCCCCGGGGAGGTCTGGGGAAGCATGGAGGAGGAACAACTCCAATGGCTGGGCCAGTTGCTCCGGGAACGCCAACCCACCCTGGTCTTCATGCACCACCATCCCCTGGCCAGCGGGGTTTCCTGGATGGACGCGCTGATGTTGAAGAATGCCGATGCGCTGTTGGAGATCCTCAAAGGGTCCCAATGCGTGGAGGCGGTCTTCTTCGGCCATATCCATTTCGAGTGCCATCTTCACTACGCGGGCACCCACTTCATGTCCGTGCCGGCCATCTCTTTCCAGTTCGGAGAGGGCCCCTGGTCCGAACAGTCGGTGTCGTTGCCGGGCGGCTACCGGGTGATCTCCCTTGGAGAGCAGGGACTGCGAACGGTGGTGCACCGGCTGACCGCCGACGAACTGCGGCGTGCCTGAAGTTCAATCAAGGAGAACAGTCGAATGAAAATCCCTCTCGGATGTTGTTACTGGCGGCCCATCGCCTTGCTGGTGGCTCTGTTGGCGATCTGGTTCTTTTGGCAACGGTCTTCTCAAGTCCCCGACATGTCGGCTCAGGGCAGCCGGAGCCTGACCAAGGCCGATATCGACCAGTGGATGGAAGAGCTGTCCAACTGGGGGCGTTGGGGAGACTCGGATGAGCTGGGAGCGCTGAACTTCATTACCCCGGACAAGCGCAAGCAGGCGGCCAAGCTGGTCCGGGAAGGCGTTTCGGTTTCCCTGGCCCGGGGCATCGAGAAGGAAAAGTCGGTGGACAATCCCTTCCCCGTCGAGCATGCCATGCTGTTGACCGGCGAGAGTCCCGGGATGTTCTCCAATGACGCCTATCGCATGCAATACCACGGCTGGGCCCATACCCACATGGACTCCCTGTGCCACATGTTCTACGGCGGCAAGATGTTCAACGGGTTTTCCCGTATGGAAGTCACCGACGAGGGTGCGAGCAAGCTGGGTATTGAGACGGTGAAAGACGGCATCTTCACCCGCGGGATTCTGATGGACATCCCGGCCCTCAAAGGGGTCGACTATCTGGAACCGGGAGACGCCATCTATCCCGAAGACCTGGACGCCTGGGAAAAGAAGGCCGGAGTGAAAGTGGGCCGGGGGGACGTGCTGCTGGTGCGAACGGGACGCTGGGCCAGAAGGGACACCAAGGGCGTCTGGGACGTTTCCGAAACGGCGGCCGGAATGTATGCTTCCTGCGCCCGCTGGCTGCACCAGCGGGAGATCGCCATGCTGGGCAGCGACGCCGCCAGCGAGGTGGCTCCCTCGGGCATCGAAGGCGTGGTCTCACCCATTCATATGCTTTCCATCATCGCCATGGGGGTTCCCATCTTCGACAACTGCGACCTGGAAGCCCTCAGCGCCACCGCCCGGCGCCTGAACCGCTGGGAGTTCCTGATCACGGCGGCCCCGCTGCCGGTCGACGGTGGCACCGGATCGCCGCTCAACCCCATTGCGACCTTTTGAGCGGGGGCACAGCCGGCAGACAGGCTGACTTCGGCGGGGGTTCCTCCCTGCCAAGCCGGAATCGGAACATCGGGGAAGACAGGAGATCGACCCAATGAAAGCACCGTTCAGAGCCGTGGCCCTCCTGGTTGGCTGGACTCTGTGGGTTCCGCCGGCGCTGGCTGCGGCGGCCGATTTCCACGACGCCCATTTCCACATCTCCAACTACGTTCAGCGGGGCATCGGCCTGGCGGACTTTCTGGAGATCATGGGGGACAAGGTGGGCCGTGTGGCGCTGTTCGGCATTCCGCTGCAACAGAAGTGGGACTACTTCGAATCCCGAGACCGGGCCCCCGATTACTACCTTCTCTCGGATTCCGCCCTCTACTACTACTCCTTTGTGGATGCCATGGTCGCCGAGGCTTATCAAGGTCTTTCGCCCCGGGACCAGCGCCGCTTCGACCCGATGATCACCGGCTTCAACCCGACCGACATGTACGCCACCGACCACATTCGACGGGTGCTGAGGCTCTATCCCGGCGTTTTCAGCGGAATCGGCGAGTTCAGCATTCACAAGGAATTCGTGTCCTCCAAGGTGCTGGGGCACACCGCCAGCCTGCATAACCCCGCCTTGCACAAGATTCTGGAACTTGCCGGAGAGGTGGGACTGGTGGTGATCCTGCACTGCGACATCAACACCGTGAGGCCGGTCAAGGCCGGCCGGCCGGCCCATTTCGACGCCCTGAAAGACATCTTCAGGGCTCATCCCCGGACAACCATCATCTGGGCCCACTCCGGTCTGGGCCGTTTCGTGGGTCCCACGCCCAACCACCTGGAGTTGCTGGAGGAACTCTTCCGCGACCCCGCTTTCTCCCACGTCTATTGCGACCTCTCCTGGGACGAGGTCGCCAAGTGGGTGGTCGAGAGTCCCCGGTCGGTCCGGGCCTGGGCCGCCGTCCTGAACGCCTACCCCGAGCGCTTCCTCTTCGGCAGCGACTCGGTGGCGCCCGCCGGCCGCGACGCCTACCTGAAAACTTATCGTGACTACCAGCCGCTCTGGGAACAGCTGGATGAATCGGCCAGCCGCAAGACCCGCTACGGCAATTACGAGCGGCTCTTCGATGCCGCCAACCACAAAGTGCGGGACTGGGAAGGGCAGTAGAACGGCGGCGGGCCGAACTCCGCCTCCCGGCCGTGACCCCCGACGGCAGTAAAACGACCGGATGGCGCCCCGCTGCCGCCGCCTACGCGGCTCGGGGGTGGAGCATCCATTTCCATGGGCTCACGCCCACGGCTAAGTGCGGACGCCGCATTCGCGTGTCTGAAACCAATTGAGGGGGTTATCTACCAAGGACACGAAGGCACACCAAGGTCACGAAATTGCAGGCGCGTTTTGGTGCCGCTTGTCGTTGAAGGAGATCCCTCTGTATTCGTGTCCATTCGTGTTCATTTTCATTGACGATCGGCCGTTTTTCCTCGAATGATCCACACGGCAGGGCGGGGGCTCGGCTAAACACGACCCTCATTCCCTGCACTCTTCTCAAGAGTGCAACCCCCGCTGAGAAATGCGGGCTAGCTGTCAACCGAAAGCCCAAGGGGTGGGGGCGGTTTCAGTGAGGAGAAGGGGAGACTTCGGGCGGGGCTTGAGCGGGGTCGGGTTCTTTCTCCCGGGTGCCGGTCTCTCCGGCAGTCGGTTCCCAAGCGGCTGCGGCGGATTTCTCCGAACCCAGCAGAATGGCCAGCCAGCGAGTTTCCTCGCGGCTCTCCAATCCGATCTTGGCCGTCATGGTGAGCGGCACCGACAGCAGCATTCCGACCGGCCCCAGGACCCATCCCCAAAAGACCAGCGAAAGAAACACCACCAGGGTCGACAACCCCAGGCCGTGGCCCATGAAGCGCGGCTCAATCAAACTACCGAAAATGAAGTTGATGCACAAATAACCCACGGCCACCAGCAGGGCGGGAAAGGGACCCAGTTGGACAAGCGCCAGCAGCATCGCCGGAACGGCGGCCACAATGGAGCCGATGGTCGGCACATAGTTGAACAGAAAGGCCAACAATCCCCACAGCAGCGGGAAGTCCAAACCCAGCAGGAACACCCACAAAGCGGCCGCGACCCCGGTAGCCAGGCTCACCACCGTCTTGATTACCAGGTAGCTCTTCACCGCGTGGGTGAACTGCTCAAAGGCGGGGAAGGACGCCTTGGGGTCTTTCATGGCGGCCCGCAGCTTGGCAGGGAATCCTGAAGCCTCCAACAGGATGAAGACCACCGTCAGGGTGATGAGGAAGGCGTTGGTCAGCACACCCCCAAAACCGGCCAACAGGGTGGCCACCAGCTGCATGGCCTCCCCGGGGTTGATCACTTCCTTCAGCAGTCCCCAGTCCAGATGGATGCCCATACCCTTCAGCCAGGTGAACAGGGCGTCCATCTGCTGATTCAAGCTGGCCTTGTAGGAATCCATCTGTTGGTAAAAGCCGTTGAGAGAGGTGCTCAACACCGCTCCCATGCCGGTGCCGATTCCCAAAATCACCAGCACCACCGCCAGCACGGCCAGGGATGAAGGGACTCCCTTTCTTTTCAGCCAGAAGGCGGAAGGACCGCCGATGACCGCAATGAAGACAGCCAACAGGAAGGGGATCAGAATGGCCGAGGCTTCCCGTATTCCGGCGATGATGATCACAATGGCAGCGATCACAATGGCGCCGCGCGCAATCGCCTGCTGTTGGTTCCTGTCGCTCATGGGTTACTCGTGTGAATGCAAAACCGGGGCTGCCCGTTGGTGCAGTCAGGTCTATTATAGGTCAGGGACTGTCCCGACCGCTCCGAGGCCGGCGCAGGCACCCCTTGGGGACTTTCCGGACCGTGATAGACTCCCGCCCCTGGGGGTATTCTAGCAGTCTTGCAGGATCGAGGCGACGCTAACCGGCAGGCACCCCTTCCCCGGCGGTGACTGCCGGCTCTCCCCTGAGCCGGGACACCCGTCATGTCCGAAACCGGCAACCGCAGGAGCAACTTTGGCTGGTGCATGTACGACTGGGCCAACTCGGCCTACACCACCACCGTCGCCGTGGGGGTGCTGCCCGCCTATTTTGCCGAGGCGGTGGTGGGACCCGAGGGCGTCCGACTCGGAGACACCGTCTACAGGGCCACCACCCTGTGGGGGTTCACCGCCGGCCTGGCCGCCTTCCTGGCCTTTCTGCTGTCCCCCACCCTGGGCGCCGTCGCCGATTTGACGGCCTCCAAGAAGCGTTTTCTGCTGGCCTGCGCCTATACGGGCTCCCTGTTCACCGTACTGCTCTACTTCTGCCAGTCGGGCGATGTCTTCAAGACCCTTTTCTTCTTCCTGATCGCCCAGGTGGCCTACGTCGGCGGCAACGTGTTCTATGACGCCTTCCTGCCTCAGATCGCCCAGGATCGCAGCACCATGGACCGGCTTTCAGGCAAGGGATACGCCTATGGCTACGTGGGAGGCGGCATCCAATTCGCTCTGGCTCTGGGATTGCTGGCCGGCCACCGGCAGCTCGGCTTGGCTCAAGGCCTGGCGGCTCGCCTCGGCATGGTTATGGCCGGGCTGTGGTGGGCCGGCTTTACCCTGTTGACCGCCAGGCATCTCTCCGAGGCGCCCGCGCAGGCAATCCCCTCCCGCCGGCAGCCCTGGCGGCGGCGATGGCTCGCAGCCCTGGCCGCCGGCTTTTCCCGCACCCTCCGGACCGCCCGCCAGGTCCGCCGCTATCGCCACTTGGCGACCTTCCTGTTGGCCTTCATGTTCTACAACGACGGGATTCAGACCGCCATCAACATGGCCACCATCTACGGCAAGGACGAGCTGGGACTGAGCACGACCGCCCTCATGGCCACCCTGCTGACGATCCAGATCGTGGCCACCGCTGGGGCGCTCCTGTTCAGTCGAGTGGCTGCATGGATGGGAACCCGGCAGGCGGTCATGCTGACCCTGGTGATCTGGTCGGCGGTGGCGGTGGCGGCCTATTTCGTTCAAAGCGACCGGGAATTCTTCGCCTTGGGGGTGGTGGTGGGATTGGTCCTGGGCGGGTCCCAGGCGCTGAGCCGGTCCCTCTACGGCTCCATGATTCCGCCCCAAGCCAGCGCCGAGTTCTTCGGCTTCTACACCCTCTTCAGCAAGTTCTCCTCCATCTGGGGTCCCTGGGTCTTCGCCGTCATCACCCTGATCGCAGGCAGCGCCAGGACCGCCATCCTGTCGCTGGTGGTATTTTTTCTGGTGGGACTGGTCCTGCTGGCCCTGGTGGACGAGGAGAAAGCCCGCCAGGCCGGACGGGAGGGGGAAGCAACAAGAAATTAAGGGAAGGGTCTCGGCAGCCTTGAGAGCGTTTGGGGGCACGGCCCGGCAGCCCTGGCGGAAGAGAAGACCCTTCCGCCTGTAGCGCTTTATGAGGAGTTTTCGGGGCACCGTGTGTACTCGGAGACCTTCAAGATAGGGCCGAGAGAAATGCGGGCTAAGCCATCGTTCTGCTACGCCGCCACGACTTAACTGTTTTTCTCGAAAATATTCTGAATGTAATTATAATTCTTATGTGGTCACTGTTTTTCCGGAGGCTGGCTTGGCTGAAACCAACCAGGACCAATCCTTGCTCAGGCGTGCCGGGTATGGGGCGCTGATCGAGCGTTACGGTCTGGAGGTCATCGCGAACTGGCACCTGTCTTGGGTGGCAACCAGTGGGTCCCACCGGGTCAGCTCACGTGCGGGTGTCGTCGAGGAAGTCTATCCACGGAAGTACTGGCCGGGGGACACCTTGGGCGATCATCTTGAATTCGCACTCAAGTATGACGGCACCAATCTGGCAATCCTGACCAGCCTGTTCCAAAGGGTGGCAGAGAAAGAGATGGTCGCATTCGTTCGGTCCAAACCCACGGGAAAGTATTCCCGGCGATTGTGGTTCCTCTATGAGTTTCTAACCGGTAAGACACTTCCGCTGGACGACCTCAAGCGAGGCAACTATATCCATTTACTTGAACCCCAGGTGTACTACACCACCGGTCTGAATCACCGCATCCGCCGGCAACGGGTCATTGCAACCTGCTGGGTGACCGCCGATTCTGTCCCACGGTTCGTCGCACCGATCAGGAATTTCGCTGATTGGTTCGAAAGGTCGTGTCCGGTCCAAACCCACGGGAAAGTATTCCCGGCGATTGTGGTTCCTCTATGAGTTTCTAACCGGTAAGACACTTCCGCTGGACGAGGTCTTATTCTCAAGCGAGGCAACTATATCTTGCATCCATTCGAGGATGGCAATGGCCGAATCCACCGCTTTCTGATCCATAATATTCTTAGCCGACGGGGCTTTACAGTCCAAGGCCTCATGTTTCCCATCTCGGCAGCCATGTTGAAGAGCCCTGTCGACTATGACGTTTCCCTGGAAGCCTTTTCGCGCAAGCTGATGCCGCTGGTGGAATACGAGCTTGATGCCGAGGGGCGCTTGACCGTCAACAACGATACGGCTATCTGGTACCGCTTTATGGACATGACGCTCCAGGCGGAGGCGCTTTTCCGCTTCATCGATCAGACCATCGATACGGAACTTGTCGGAGAGTTGGAGTTTCTGGCCAACTACGATGCGACCCGGAAAGCCATCCAGGAAATCGTGGACATGCCCAACCGCCAGATCGATCTCTTCATTCGCTTCTGCCTCCAGAACAACGGCCGACTTTCCACTCGAAAACGAACGAGCCATTTCAATTCACTATCCAACCAGGAAATCGCTGAGATGGAGATTGCCGTGCAATCCGCTTACGGAAGCACCACGGTCACCAATGGTATGATGGTGCCACAATAGGAGTTTCGCATGCGCATTGCCATCGGCGGTATCGAGCACGAAAGCAGCAATTACTCCACGGTGGAGACGCCGCTGGAGGCGTTCTACGGGCACGCCCGCTCCAAGGGCGCCGAAGAACTGCTGCAACGCTCGGGTGAGGTCAACACCATCATCGACGGTTTTATCAGGGAGCTGCGGCGGCAGAGAGTGGAGATGGTCCCGCTGGTCTGGCGCCATGCCCCTTCCGGTAAACAGCCGACCCGGGAGACCCACCAGGCCCTGAAGGAGACTCTGCTGGCGCCCTTGCGCCAGGCACTCCCGGTGGACGGGGTGCTCCTGAGCCTGCACGGGGCCTATTCCGCCCAGGGCATCGACGACGCCGACGGGGACATCCTGAAGAGTGTCCGGCAACTGGTGGGCCCCGGTTGTCCGGTCATTGCAGTCCACGATCTCCATTGCAACATCGGCAAGACCATGGTGGACAACGCCACCGCCCTGATCGTGGAGGACACCTATCCCCACGTCGACATGGCCGAACGGGGCATGGAAGCCGCCCGCATGATGGTGCGGACCCTGCGGGGCGAGATCCGCCCTACTCTGGCCTGGCGCTCCATCCCCCTTTTCTGGGCGGCGGCCAAGATGATCACCGCCGAGGAGCCCATGAGCCTGGTCATCGCTCGCTTGCACGATCTGGAGAAACAGCCCGGGGTGCTGACGGCCAGCGTGGGGGTCGGGTACCAGTGGGCTGACGTGAATTGCGCCG
This sequence comes from Candidatus Versatilivorator sp., assembly GCA_965198125.1. Lineage (GTDB taxonomy): Bacteria > Acidobacteriota > Terriglobia > Versatilivoradales > Versatilivoraceae > Versatilivorator. The sequence goes on from CBDAOQ010000003.1 coordinate 1,777,606, forward strand.
GGGCATCCACCCTGGTCGTGACCGACAACGATCCGGCGGGAGCCCGGCGGAAGGCCGACGATCTGGCCCGCTGGATCTGGGAGCGGAAGGAGATCTGGCAGCGCCCCCCGCTCTCGCCTGCCCAGGCCCTGGCTCAGGGGGAGGCCCTGGGGAAATATCCCATTATCCTGGCCGATCAGGCCGACAACCCGGGCGGCGGGGCGCCCAGCGACGGCACCGAGATTCTGCGCCTCTTCCTGCAGCGGCGGTTGCAGGAGGCGGCCGTGCTCTACATCGTCGACCCGGAAACCGTCAGGACGGCTCTCCGGACCGGTGTCGGAAAGCAGGTTGACCTTGAAGTCGGTGGAAAGTCTCACCCGCTGGTGGGGCCGCCGGTCCCCATGCGGGCTGAAGTGGTGGCGGTGAGCGACGGCCGTTTCGTCTATGACGGTCCCATGTTCGCCGGTCTGGAGGGTGACCACGGGGATTCGGTGCTGCTACGGCAGGAGGGGGTTTACGTGGCGGTCATCACTCTGGCCCACCAACCGATGGATCTGGCCTTCACCCGGGAGTTGGGCCTGGATTGCGCCCGCATGCGTTACCTGTGCGTCAAGTCCACCGGCCACTTTCGCAGCGGATTCGAGCCCATCGCCGGCTCGATCTTCAACGTCGACGCCAGCAGTGTCTTTACCCAGGACTTCTCCAAGCTGCCCTTCAAGCGCCTGGGCCGGAAGATCTACCCCATGCAGCCCGAGGCGACCTTCGAGATTTGAGGCGCATTTCTTACCTGGCGGCTGGACTTCCACCCCCCACCGCATCAGCCTTCGCCTTCCGGCTCGGTTTCTGCGACTCCCCCTCAAGGGGGGAGTGATTGGTCACTTCGACGGCCCTTCCGATTTCATCGATTGCAGCCACCCCTCCAGGTGGCGTGCGGCAAATTCCCGGCCTCCCAGACCGAAAGCGATGGCCAGGGCCACCGCCACCGCACCCAGGATCAGGCCGAAGGCCAGGTTGATGATTTCGTCCGCCAGCCCCATATGCCGCAGGGCCATGGCGCCCGACAGAACGATGATGGCGATACGGCCGCCAAGAGCCAGCAGGCGGGCCTGGGCGGCCCCGGCCGCCAGCACCGTCCGGTGCACGAAATTGGCCAGGAAGAGACCGATGGCGAAGATGAACAGTCCGACCACGATGCGACCGGCGAAGACCAGAAACTGAGAGGTCAGTTGGGACAGGACCTCGAAGCCGATGAGGCCGGCGGCTTCAGTGACGGCAAACAACATGATGGCCACCAGGATCAGAGTCCCGACGATAGCCGAGGGGGTCCGGGATCCGTTGTTGGTTTCCTTGCCGAGACCCAGCTTGGCCAGGATGCCGTTGAAGCCGGCCCCGGCCAACAGGTTGGCCACCAGTCCCGAGACCACCCGACCCACCAGATAGGCGATCGTCAACACCAGCACGGCGCCAAAAATAGCCGGAATGGCTTCCAGGATCATGGTAAGCATGTTGCTGGCCGGCACCGTGATGGCTTCCATCTGGAGGGCGTTGAGGGCGGCGATGACCACCGGCAGGAAGATCAGGATGTAGGCCACCAGTCCCACCACTCCTGAAAGCCGCTGGGTCCCCAGCACGGCCGAGAGTCCGCCTTTCTCGCTCAGAGCGTCCAGTCCCACGGCCGACAGCAGGCTGCTCACCACCCGTTGCACGATGCGGGCCACGAACCATCCCACGCCCAGGATGACCGCTGCCGTGAACAGGTTGGGAATGAACCCCGCCACCTTTCCAACCATGGCCTGAATCGGTTCCAGCAGTCCTTCCACCGCCAGGGCGTTGAGGACTCCCGGCAGAAACAGCAGGAAGATCAGCCAGTAGACGGCATCGGCCAGGCTCCTGGCCAGAGGAGGGCGTTGCTCGTCCCCCTCTCCGATCCCGCCTCTCAGCCGCTCATCCAGCTTGGCGGCGGTCAGCACCTTGGCAATGACCAGTCTCAGCACCGAGGCCAGGACCCAGGCGATGATCAGGAGCAAGCCCGCGCCCAGAATGCGGGGAGCGAACTCGAAGATCCGGGTGAGGAGCCGGTTGAGCGGCTCGGTCAGAAGGGTCAGGCCCAGTGTCTGGAAAACCGCCACCAGCACGAACAGCATGATGAGATAGTAGGCGCCCCTGCCCACCCACTTGTCGACATGCACGTCCCGGGTTCCTTCCTCCCCGGCAAACCAGGCCGCCACCCGCTGGGCGAGCCCGGTGCGGCGCATCAGCGCTCGCAGGAGAGCCGCCACAATCAAGGCAATCAGCCACCCCACGATCAGGATGCCCAAGGCACCTGCTATCTGGGGGATAAAGAGGCCGGCTACCTGGCTTATCTGATCCATCATTACGTCTAGCATGGCTCCTCCATGGGTAGGGTTTCCTTAGCCCGCGTTTCCCGCCGGGGACTGCGACACATTATCGCACCCCGCGGGGAGAAACGCGGGCCAAAGTCCGTAGCTGTCTCTCCAAGTGGCGGTAGCCGGCACTCTCGGGATAAAGGGCCAGGAGCCGCCGGCTGTGAACCAGCGCCTTCCCGAATTCCCTCCGGTCCCGATAAATGGTGGCCAGCGCGAACAGGAGGTCCCGGTCATGGGAGCTGGATCTCAAGGCCTGTTCCAGGACGTGGATCGCCTGGACCGATTTTCCCATCGAGTTGAGCGCCACCCCGTAGACGTAGGCATACCGGCTGTTGTCCGGCTCCAGCTCCGTGGCTCGGGCCATATGGCCCAGGGCCGGCCGGCGTTGCCCGGTCCGGACCAGCAGCAGGCCCAGGGCGTGTTGCGCCGAAGCCGATCGGGGGGCCATCTTCAGCGCCTCCAGCAGCACCTGCTTCCCCTCGGCCTCCCGGCCCATCTCCCGATAGAGGTCGGCCAGATTCAGATAGGCGGGGATGAAGGCCGGCTCCATGACCATTGCTTTCCGGTAGGAGGCTTCAGCCCGGTGGTGGTCCCGCTGCTCCCGGTAGAGGTTCCCCAGATTGAGGCGGCCGGCGGGATGGTCGGCATGGAGCCGCTGGACCTCTTCATACTGGCTGACGGCCGAGGCCCTGAGCTGGCGTTGCCGGGGTGAAAGCCCCTCCGGGGAAGCTCCGGCCAGAAACCGGCCGGCCAGGGTGCGCACCAGACGCACCGGGTCCTGCAGGGCCGGCCCCAACCGGGGCTCCCGCTCTTGGGGCGGCAGCGATCCCAGAGCATCCACAGCCGCCGCCCGCACCAGCGGGCTGGGATCCTTCACCAGGGCCCCGAGCGCCTCGGCGGCACTGCGGCCGGGGTAGTTGTCCAGCAGTGAGACGGCGGTGGCCCGAACGATGGTGGGCTGTCGGGGGGCCTGGGCCAACCGGATGAGATCCGCCGCCAATCCGGGGAACCCCTCACGGGCGGCGGCAAAGGTCTCGCCGAAATGCTTCTCTCTGGGGCCGGTCCCATACCATTGGTGAAAGTGTTCCACCGACCATTGGGTGGACCGGTCCAGGTGGCAGCCGTTGCAGGCATTGGGTGTCTCCAGCCTGGCCGTCAAATCGGGGCGCGGGGCCCGAAAGCTGTGGTCCCGGCGGGGATCGATCACCATGTAGGTCCGGGCCGGCATGTGGCACTCCACGCAACGGGCTCCGGGGGAACCGGGGGGATGGTGGTGGTGCGACCGGGAGGCATAGGTCGCGGCGGCGTGGCAGCGGGTGCAGAGCGCATCTCCCTCCAGGTGCGGACGGGCGCTGTGGGGATCGTGGCAGTCGGTGCAGACCACGCCCTTTTGAGCCATGCGGCTCTGCAAGAAAGACCCGTAGACATAGACTTCCTCCAGTATCTGGCCGTCGGGATAATAGAGGTCTTCTTCCAGCAGGCTCAGGGCGTGGGTGTCCAGCAGCGACGCTCCATGGACGTAGTCCTCGCTGATGAGCCCCCGCCGCGAGTGGCAGCGGGCGCACATTTCCGCCTGGGTCGGGGAGGCCGGCGGAGGGGTGCGCCGGGGCTTGCCGGTTTTCTCATCGCGGGTCCAGGTTGCCGGCTCGGCTTCCTTGAGGCGGATGGTCAACCCCAGGTCACGGATATCCGACCGGGTCTCTCCCCGGGCACGGGCCTGCGCCCACTCTACGTGCGCCAGGCCCGGTCCGTGGCAGGCCTCGCAGGACACATCCACCTCGGACCAGCGGGTCTCATAGGTGTCGGTCGAGCTGTCGAAGTTCTTGCGCAGGCCGGTCGAATGGCACTCGGCGCAGGTGGTGTTCCAGTTCTGGGAGACCCGGGTCCAGAAGAGGATGTCCTCCGGAGCAATGTGCTCCCGGTCGTAGAGGTGAAACCAACGCTGCCCGCCCTGGGTTCGGGGCCGGGCGTCCCAGCAAAGGGGCAGGCACTGGAGCCGCCCTCCAGGGAACTCCACCAGGTACTGCTGCAGCGGGTCCGCTCCGAAGGTGTACTGGATCTCGAATTCTTCGACAGCTCCCGAGGCCCCTTCGGTCAAAACCAGGAACTTGCCGTCCCTGCGGTAGAACCTGGAGGTCACGCCGAAGTGGGTCAGGGACGCGTCCTCGAAATCCCCCAGAACGGTCTCGTCGCCGGCCGGGTCCATGGCCAGATCATGATGGGAACCGATGTAGGAGGCGTACTCCTTGGGGTGGCAGGGTTGGCAAGCTTTCCTGCCGGCGTAGCTTCCGCCGCCGGAATTTCGGGAAGGCTCCCGGCAGCCAATGCCAGCCAGCAAGGCCAGAACGATGACGGCAAGATGGGCTATGGAGAAAGAAATCCTGGTGGGGCTAATTTGAGACAAAGTGGTTTCTGGCCCCCCATCGCATCAGCCGTCGCCTGCGGCTCGGCTTCTGCGACTCCCCCTCAAGTGGGGAGTGATCGGTGGTCGCTATCATCGTCCTGCACGCAACCGTAGGGGCGTCCCTTGTGGGCGCCCAATCCGGGAATCCGGGAATCACCGGGTAACCACAACGCGGGCAACCACAAGGGTTGCCCCTACGTTGGGGGGTACGGTGTAAACCATGTTCGGCTTGCACAGGGAGCCCCGGCGGATGGAGGCTGCGCCGGCTCAGTTTAGCCGTGCCCCACCCTGCCGTGCGAAATATTTGAGAGTGAAACAACGGCCCTTCATGGCCTTTCGGAAGTAGCGCCCGTCGTGGAAGTTCTTTCTCCCTTCCCGACCTTTGGCGGATCCCTCTTGAGCCTTCTCCAACCCCTTAGTGGCCCTTCGTAGTCCTTCGTGTGACTTCGTGGATAGTCCCTGAATTGTTTCAAATAAGTCCGGCCCCCGCCCTGGTGTGCGGATCATTCGAGGAAAAACGGCCGATCGTCAATGAAGACGAACCACCAATGAACACGAATAGGCACCAGGACTGATGGACCTCCTTCAACGACAACTGGCGCCAAAATGCTTCTGCACTTTTGTCCCGTTGGTGTGACCCTGTCATGGGAGGAAGCCCACCCGGGAGCGCGGGCGTCCCGCCCGCACAAATCCTCCCGCAGCTTCGGCCATCTCCTCCACCGGAATCAACCGGCAGCGGCGCCCTGCCTCTGCCGGGCCCATGCGGTTCCCGCCGGCAGGGCGGTCGGCTGCAACATCGCAGGGAAACTGAGCGGCAACCGAAGGGACAGCATGCGGGCGGGACGCCCGCGCTCCCGGGGGTGTCGTCCCGATGGTGAGGTGGGGGGTATCCGGCGGGCGACTTCTCTGAAAGCCGGCCTGTCCCCTTTGGGAAACTCCCGTTTGCCTGCGAGCCGGGCGCCCGCCCCCCGCGACTGGGCAGATCCATCGAGAAGGACTATAAATGGAACATCGATGCACAGGATGCACAGGATAATCAGGACGGGAGGCTGCTGCAGGAGACGCTGACTCGGGCGATGATCGTGTGCGGATTTGAGGATGTCCGGGAACACAAGCCAGCCGTCTCCGGAAAAAATCCTGTGCATCCTGTGCATCGATGTGAATCAAAAATCTACCCATGCTTGACTATGAACCGGTTTCCAGCCACCAGGCGCAAGCGTTTGTTTCAGGTAAGCCGGGCGGACCGGCTCAGATCAAGCCCTCGATGGGCAGTCCGCTCTCTCCGCCGATGGAGTTGGCGATTTTGACGGGGCGCTGGATGGGGGTCATGTATTCCTTGGTCCAGTCGATCCCCAGCGCCTTGTAGACGGTGGCGAACAGGTCCCCGATAGTCACCATCCGGTCCGCAACCCGCGCCCCGCGTTCATCGCTGGCGCCGATCACCTGCCCCCCTTGAATCCCCCCGCCGCCCAACACCATGGACCAGCAGTGGGGCCAGTGGTCCCGCCCGCCCCGGGGATTGACATGGGGAGTTCTGCCGAATTCCCCCATGGCCAGGACCACCGTCGAGTCGAGCAGCCCCCGCTGGTCCAGATCCTTCATCAGGGCGGAGAGGGCCTGATCCAGGGGGGGCGCCAGCAGGTCGCGATTGTACTTGTCGTTCTCCACGTGGCAGAGATCCCACTCGGTCATGTCATATCCGGCCGCCGTCGCAAACCGGCAGCCGCCTTCGATCAGCCGGCGAGCCAGCAGCACGCTCTGGCCGAAACGGTGCCGCCCGTACTCGTCCCGGGTCTTCTCCGATTCCTGCGAGAGGTCGAACGCCTGTCGGACCTGAGGGGAACCGAGGATGGTCAAGGCCTGTTGCCGGAAGTCGTCCAGGGCCGCAAACTCGGCCCTCTGCTCCTGGCGGCGATAGAGGCGGTCCACCACCTCCAGGAAGGAGCGGCGGTGAGACAGCCGATCCGTGCCGATCTCCTTGGGGAGCACCAGGTCGGGCACCTGAAAGTCTTCCCGGGCGGGATCGGGGACCACCATCGGCTGGTAACGCGCACCGATGAAACCCGCGTTGAAGTAGTTCAGGTAGGGTCGATCGATGGGGGGTGCGATCACGTAGGGAGGCATGTTCCGGCGCGGACTGAGCTCCCTGGCAATGATGGAGCCCAGACTGGGAGATTCCAGGGCCGAGTTGGGACGGTGACCGGTAATCGCGTAGTAGGTCGCCTGCTGATGATCGATCTCCTCGGTGTACATCGAGCGGATAACGGCCAGCTTGTCCATCTGTCGGGCCACCCGGGGCAGCAGCTCCGAGATCCGGATGCCGGGGACATTGGTGGAAATCGGCGCAAAGGCGCTGTTGGGCTTGGGATCGAAGGTGTCGACCTGGCTGGGACCGCCTTCCAGCCACAGCAGGATGCAGGCCTGGGCCTTGGCGGCCGGCTTCACCGGGGCGTCGGAAGCCGCCATCAGGTGCTTGAGTTGCAGATAGCGGCTCAGGCTGAGCCCGAAAAGACCCAATGAGCCCGCGCGCAGAAACCCCCGTCGGCTGAGGTGAAGTCCTGCCGGCCCGGATTCCAAGGTGGCTTGCATCGATACCTTCCGTTCCTGTCCTGACGCTCAGTGATTATAAGCGAACTCGCGGGAGGCGATCACCCCCCAGAGAAGATCCTCCAGAGCCTGCTCTCGGGAAGACCGCGCCCCGACTATCCGCACCAGTTGCCGGGTCTCCTCCGGTGTGGGAAACCTCGACAGGGCGGCCAGGTAAAATTCCTCCACGATCTCCCTGTCGGTCGCCGCCGAGCTCAACAGGAGATCGATTCGGCCTCCCTTTTCCGAAAGCTTCTCGGTATAAGTCGGGCCGGCCAGCATGTGGAGGGCCTGGGACAGGCTGGCTCCGCCCTTGCGTTCCGGCACCGCCGTCCGGCTGGGCCGCCCGTAGATATCCAGAAAACGGGAGGGGTGGAGGTCCGGATGGACGATGTTCATGGCTCGCGTGCCGGCGGGCTGGCGGCCGCCGTATTCCCGCTCGTCCTTCCCCTCGAAGACCTCGGGGATGCCCGTGATCTGACAGATCATGTCCAGCAGGATTTCAGCGTCCAGGCTCCTGGGCAGGGCCCGGGAGTAGTTGGCGTCGTCTCCCGGATTGTTGTGGTTGGGCCGTCCGGAACGCTGGTAGGTGTTGGACTGCACGATCAGCCGGATCAGGCCCCTGAGGTCGTAGCCGCTGGAGCGAAAATAGCTGGCCAGCTTCCTCAACAAATCAGGATGGCTGGGCGGGTTGGTGAGGCGAAAATCGTCCACCGGATCGACGATCCCGCGTCCGAAGAAGTAACTCCAGAATCGGTTCACGATGGCCTCTTCGAAGAGAAACTCATCCGACGAGGTGAACCAGTCGGCCAGCCGGGGCCGAGGGTCTGCCCCGTCTTCGACCGGCAGAGGCCTGCCATCGGGGTAGACGGCCTCCACCTCCTGCTTGGTTCGGGGATGCAGCAGCCGGGAATCGGCACCGAACTCCTCGTGCCCGATGGGATCGTCCACGGCAGCCATGGTGGTCCAGAAATAGGTCAGGTTCTTGAAGAATCCCGTCAATCCCCAGAACTGGTCCTGGGTCCAGGAGTCGAAGGGGTGGTCGTGACACTGGGCGCAGTCCAAGCGCCGGCCCAGGAACACCCGTGCCTGCTCGGTCATGACGTCCTGAGGGAGACGAATCTCGTCCGCTCCCCAGAGGTGGCGGGTAGGACCGTTGTACCCCTGGCCTGCCATGCGCTCCCGGACCACCTGGTCGAAGGGCTTGTTGCGGGCGATAGTGTCCCGGATCCACTCCCAGTAGATCTTGACCTTTTCCCGGCCGCCTTGCTCATGGGAGACCCGGAACAGATCGGCCAGGCGAAAGGTCCAGTAGTCGATGTACTCCGGAGAGTTGAGGAGGGTGGTGATCAAGCGATCCCGCTTGCCCGGATCCTGGCTGTCCAGAAACTCCCGCACCCGCCGGGGCGGGGGCAGGGTTCCCGTCAGGTCCAGACAGACCCGCCTCAGGAATTCCTGGTCGCTGGAGCGTTCCGAGGGCAGGATGCTGAGGCGGCGCAGCTTTCGCCCGACCTCTTCGTCGATGAAATTCCGGGGGGGCTCCCGTGGAAATTCCTCAAGGATCCTGCTCACCACCCCCAGGGAGGCGCGGGCCGCCAGGCGTGGCGCCTGCGCCAGGACGGTAGCCTCACCTGGTTCCCGGGCCCGGATCAGGCCGTCTTCATCCACCTCGACCACCTCTTCGGCGGTCGATCGGTAGTGCACCCGGCGGGTGAAATCCTCTCGGCTGCCGTCGGAGAGCCAGGCGGTCACGACCAGTTGCTGGCTCCGCTCCCGCTCCAGCACGATCTGCCGGGGCATGACCTGCAATCGTTCGATCTCCGGGCCGCCGTTTCCGTAGGGCGCTCCCTGGCCGATCCATTGAAGCAGGGCTCGATAGTCGGGGCCGGCCGGATCCAGCTGCTGGCCGCCCCCGTGCGGCAACTGCAGGGTCGGCTTCAACAGGAGCAGGCTCTTGCCGGGCGCCTCCGGACGAATCCGGGAAGTCTCGGGACCGGCCGACTCCTGGCTGTAAACCTGAAAGGTCCCGCCCCGCACGATCCAGCGGTGGTCCTCCCGGGGATTGCGGGCCTGGCTGGACAACTTGAACCCGCCGCGGCCTTTGACGCTGCCGTGGCAATGGCTGTCGTTGCAGCCTTGACGGGTGAAGATTCCCTCCAGGTCCAGGGCGAAGCTGGGAGAGCGGGTCCCGGCCGAGGCCCGGATGCGGATGTCGGCCTCCACCGACCGGCCGCCGAATTCGGCGGTCAGCCGAGCCAGGCCGTCGGACTGGGCAACGACCTGACCCCGGCCATCGACCCTGGCCAGCCGGGGATCCGACAGGGAGAAGCGGCCCTGCCTGGAGAGGTCCCGCTCCACTCCATCGCTGTAGGTGCCGGTGAGCAGAAACTGCTGGGAGGCGTCCCGGCCCCGCAGGGTCACGGCCCGAGGCCGAAGGCTAAGGGAGAGCAGCCTGGGGGCGGCTGCGGCCGCAGGGCGTCCTGGTCCCTGCGCGGGGTCGGCCGCTACCTTTTCGGCCTGGCCGGGCTGCCCCACCGCCAACACCAGTCCGAGCAAGGTCAGCCCGAGGGCCGGCCGGGTTCCGGGGCGGTGTCGATTATGGCTGCGGGAAGCATTCATCGGACGTTATTGACCAAGGGGCGGCCCGTTCTCCGCATGGGAAGCCGGGGCCTCCGGCTGCGGTCCCTGTTCAGGGCGAATTGGCGGCCGCCTGGCGGCGATTTCCCTCCAGGACCATCAGGTGCACCGTCCCCACGGGCAGAAGCGGGCCCATCCTCCCCGAAACCACGGGGCGAGCCTGGATGCGAAGGATGCGGGGCATGCGGGTGGCCGGAGCGTCGGGACCCGCCACGATCATGACCGAGGTGGCGCCCTGTTGCGGCAGATACCGCTGCTTGGGGCCCTGATCCAGGTGAGGCGGCTTCTCCGGTTGATAGTCGGTGCTGGGCAGGGCTTCCACACCCGGCGGGAGTCCTTCGACCCGCAGGGCGATCTGCCCGGCAAATCCCTCCTCCTGACCGGTAGTGATGGTCAGCTTGCCGGCTTGGCCCGGAACCAGGTTGAGCCGGTCCTCCTGGACCTGGAGCTCCCCGGCGTGGGGGATCTGGGACCGCACCAGCAGGCGGTAGCGGAAGCCGGAGGCCCCGTTCCGCTGGGTGGTGTCGCGGACCCGCAGGGTATAGGTTCCTCCCCGCAGGAAGGTGTGAATCGTCTTGGGCTCGATGGTCTTGCTATAGGAGAGGGCCTGGCGGACCACTCGCCGGTAGACGTTGCTCAGCACCACGCGGCCGGCTTCATCCAGAAGGGCCAGCCGAGGGTTGAAGTCGGGCAGGGTCGCCTCAGGGGTCTCCAGCTCGAAGCTGAGCTTCTGTCCGGGTTGGACCCGAAAGGAAACCAGCCTGTCCACGTCCCCGGGTTGGTCGATCGCGCCCTCCACCAGGAAAGGGAGAGTCGCTTCCGGAACCGGGCCGCCGCCGTCGTTGGGTTCCTGCTCCCGGATGATCGAGTAGGTGGTCGGGCCGGAATCGCTCCCCTCCTCGTGGAGAGGTCCGCCGTTGCCCGCAGAGTCTGCCCCCGCCCCGTTACCTGTTTCCACCGTCCTGGCCAGTATCCGCTGGATGTGATCCGGACGGATGGGTCGGGAGAAACTTCTTTCCCGCCAGGGTTCGGGTCCGGAGCCGTTGCCGGTTGGCGGCGTCCGTTCCAAGGCCGCCGGGCCGTTGGGCGTAACCCGGAGCTGGTAGCTGAACTCGGCGCCGCCCAGGTTGTAAAAGGATCCCACCTCCAGCAGGTAGAGGCCGGGTTGCCGGACCCGGGTTTCGATTCGCGGGTTGGGCCGGGGCTTTGCCTTGGACTTGTCGTCATAGGCCAGACGATGGAAGCGGCCCTCCTCGAACCAGCTCCCGCGGGGCTGGTAGAGCGTCAGCGCCGAGTCGAAGCCGCCATTGTAGCCGGCGCGTCCCCCCATGGATTTTCCGGAGGGATTGGAGATCAGCTCGAACCGGAGCTGCTGGTCCTCCGCCGCTTGCAAGGCATAGAGGTCCCTCTCTCCCGGCTGGCTGACAATGCCGTCGATGGCGCAGGGAAACCGGACCGGTTGGGCCTTGGACCCTGGACCCGAGGACCGCTTGCTCTCGGCCACCGAGGGGAGGTCGTGAACCAAAAACGCCAGCGGACCCGAAACGCCCTGCGGCGAAACCACCCTCAACTGGTAGCGGCCCGTTCCGGCCGAGCGGCCGATCTGCAGCCCCAGGATCAGCTTCTGAACCTTGGAAGGGTCTTCCGACGGGTTGCTCTCGCCGCCGGCCGCCACCTCTTCGACGCGCTCGACGGTGGCCGTGACGCCCTCCCGGTCGAACCAGACGGCATAAGCCCCCTGGAGGGACTGGCCCCGCAGCGTGGCCTCGAGCCGGCCGCCTTTTTGGCCGCCCAGGGGGGCGATGGAGAGGGCTTGGGGCTCCGATCCCTGAGAAGTCGCAGGGATCAGCAAGGCCATCGCGGCCAGGATCTGAATTCGGCGGTTCAAGAGGCTCATATTTCCGGGACCGACACGGCTCAATTCCCGGAGTCATTATGCCTCAAGCAGATTCGGCGATCAAAGTGACAGGGATGAAAGGTTGAGTGGATTGGAATATGGAAATTACACGGATTGGCCTTGTTTCAAACAACTCTGGGGTCGGGTGAAGAAAAACCGGTGAAAGGGTTACCCACGAAGGATACGAAGTGACATCCTGCAATTCCGACGTCTGGTCTCGGCGTCGAGCACGGGTAGATTTTTGATTAACATCGATGCACAGGATGCACAGGATTACTTGGCGAGAGGCTACACCGTCTTGAGTTCAACCATCGCCTATACTTCGACAGGGATTCCCAAAACCCGCTCCCAGGCTCATGGATCACTTCGAACACGCACCCGATCATCGAGCCAGTCAGCTTCCCCTGCAGCAGCTTCTCGTCCTGTTTATCCTGTCTATCGATGTTCCCAAATACAGCCAACCGGATTAACGAGACATGTGGTCCTTGTTCCCGACAGGCCATGAAGGTTCGTTGTTTCACCCTGGAATGATCCGCATGGCGGGGCGGGGGCTGGACTTACCTGAAACAATTGAGGGTTATCCACAAAGGCCAAAAAAAGAAATCCACGAAGGGCCACTAAGGACGACGAAGGGCCACTAAGGGGTTGGAGAAAGCTCAAGAGGGATCCGCCAAAGGTTGGGAAGGGAGCCTTTTGCAAAATTCGCAGTGGAGCATGACATTTTGCTGGCTAAGGCACCTCGCCACAATAAACTATCCGTTGTCCCTTCGTGGTGCTAGGCTGTAGTTCCACTCGCCATGGAAGGCGTCTCTCTCAATGGACAAACTTGCCATTTGCTCGTCGGTCACCTTCTTGCCGGTCGGATAACGGTTTTGGTCCAGTTCGGATTGAACCGCCAAGCCCCCCCTCGTGGTCGTTGCCCCGATCAGGTTCACCACCACCTCGCGGCTGACCAGGGGCCTGCCCCGCCAGTTCTCCGTAATATGGCAGAACATCCGGTGTTCGATCTTGTTCCACTTGCTGGTGCCAGGCGGGAAGTGACACACCGAAATCGACAGGCCGAGCCCGTCGGCGAGCTTCTGCAGTTCGTACTTCCACAACCGACTTCGGCTGCTGTTGGAACCGCCGCCGTCGGCCGTGATCAACAACTGTTCAGCCTGGGGGTAGGCAGGACGGCCCATCTGACGCCACCACCGACGCACAGTCTCCACTGCAAACTCGGCCGTGTCGTGATCCACACCCACGCTGACCCAACCGGCATTCGCCGTCATGTCGTAAACCCCATAGGGAATCGCCTTGCCAAGCTCCGGATCGACAAAGTCGTGAACCTTGACCGCTTCCGGCTCCCCCTTCGGTCTCCACTCCCGTCCGCCGTTCCGATAGGGACCGATCAACTCCTTCTTCTTGGTGTCGACCGACACGACTGGCTGTCCTTGCCGCTGAAAGGCCTCGACCCGCCCGCTGATGTAGCGGAACTGCGCGTCCCGGTCCGGATGCTGTCGCCCTTCCAAGGTCTTGCGATTCCCCTGCAGGCTGTAGCCCATCTCATGCAGGAGACGATTCACCGTGCGCTCACTGACCCGGTGCCCTTCGCCTCGCAGTCGTTCGGCCAGTCGCGCCGCGCTGCTGCACGTCCAGCGCAGCGGCCCCATCGGGTCGCCCCGCGTGACCGGATCCAGTTGACCCTCCAATGCCTCTGCCAGTCTCGGATCGCGTTCGGTCAACCGCTTGCGTCCGCCCCCGGGACTACGCAAGCGTCCCCCCGTCGATTCACCCGGAAGCGGCTGGCCTGTCTCCAGTTCCTTCACGCCCGCTCGGACCGTGCTGCGCGACATCCCCGTCGCCTCGGCCACCTGCCTGATCCCGCCCCGTCCGATGGCGCGCGCTTCCGCCGCCGCCCAGAGGCGGCGCCTCCGTTCGTCCAGCCACGGACCCATCATCGTGTACTTGTCCCGGACCGCCTGCGCCATACCTTCCATAGACGTCAAGCATAGCAGATTGGATCTACAAACGGATAGGTTATTTTGGCGAGAGTCCTAACGTGATGTTCCGCTTGTGATTACCCGACAGCAAGGACACTTTCAAGCGGAAATGCCCGGATCTGAGGGCCGGATCGCAGGCGGTCGCCGTGCGCGGGCACAGCTTGCCCTCTCCCTGCCCTACGGCGGGCAAACCTGCTGTCCTGTTCGGGGTGGCGGCCAAGTCTTCAGAGCGTCAGGCGCATCAACTGTTCCACCGTCAGCGCGAGGATGCCGAACATCAGGTGGCACCACACCTTGCCCGGGCCGCGAACCCTCAGGTACCGCCCGCCAAACTCGTCCTTGAGCCGTCCGTTCACCCGCTCCACAGTCGAGCGCTCCCGGTAGCGCCTCACCTCGGGAGGCACTTGGCCGATGCGGCGCTGAGCCAGCGCCTCCCGCTTCCGCTCGGCTTTCAACTGCGGCCGCCTGCGGGGATTGAGGTCGATGATCGGCACATGGCCCAGCTGCTCACTGAAGGCCCGGATCTCAGGCGCGTCATAGGCGCTGTCCATCAGGTCGTAGAGGCTGTCGACCCGACTCGCGGTCAGCCTCGCCAGCGGGATCGCCGCCTGACTGTCATGCACCGAGGCTGACGTCAGCAGGCAACTGACCGGAATGCCGCCGTCGATGGCGTCGATGTGCAGCTTGTAGCCGGTCCAACTCTCCTGATGCCCTTTGGCGTTGCGCTTGACGCCGATGTCGCAGACCTTCGGCAGGTCCTCCAGCATCTCCTCCAGCGTCATCGACGCCTGCCGCTGCAGGCGGCGCGGCTCCTTCGCCCGTAGCTCGTCCTTGCGCGGCCGACCCCGTCGGCGCTTCGGCCTGGCCGTCGCTGCGGGCTTGGGCGCCGGCGATTCTCGTCCCGGGATGGCGGTCGAGTCCCTCGAGACGTGGCCCGCCAAGTGGCCCTTCAGCGTTCTGTCGAGCAGCGCCTCATGCAGGCGCCCCGGCAGGTCGCTGGCGGCGAATTCCGCAAACGCGCGAGAGAAGGTTGCCTCGCTCGGCACCCCACCCGCCGCCTCCCAGCCGCACAGGCGGCGCAGGGTAGGTTCCGTCCTCAGCCGCTCCACCAGCCCCCGGGTGGTGGGCACGTCCAGCACCGCCTTCGCCAGAAAGGCCCGCGCCAGCGCGGCACGATCCTTCAGCGGCCGGCCCCGCCAGCCCCTGTTGTAGGGCAGCCACTCCTCCACTCGCACCAGTTCCAGCACCCGGACGAGCCGCTCGTAGCGCTCGCCCAGGGGACCCAGGGTCTCCTCCAGCCACGGAAACAGCTCCCGTTGAAACCTGAACCAGTGTCGTGATAGGGTTTGTTTAAGGGACAAGTTCCACCTCCGTTCATCATGTCGATTGCTCATCTCCATGATACAACAGAGATCGGACTTGTCCCGCGACTGACCTGTCCCCTTACCTTTCCTGGTAAAAAATCCCGCTACCTGACGAATTTTGCAAAAGGCTCAAGGGAGAAAAGATTTCCACCAAGGGCGACAAAGGATCTGTTAAGAGGGCAAAAGATGAATCCGCGAAGGGATTCCAAGGGGTTGGAAAAGACTCGAAAGGGGTCCGTGAAGGGCCACGAAGGACACTGAGGTTTTCCACAAACTCGCACTCGATAATCGAACCAATCAGCTTCTTGTGCACCAGCGTCTCGTCCTGATTATCCTGTCTATCCTGTGTATCCATGTTCAATATGTAGAAAACCGGTTTAACGGGACATGGCCCCTGCTCCCGATAGGCAAAAGGACCCGTTGTTTCACTCTCGAATGATCCGCCCGGCAGGGCGGGGGCACGGCTTGCCTGAAACCAATTGAGGGATTATCCCACAAGGACACGAAGTCACACCAAGGTCACGAAATTGCAGAAGCGTTGTGGTGCCGCTTGTCGTTGAAGGAGGTCCATCTGTCTTCCGGTCTATTTGTGTTTATTCGTGTCCATTCGTGGTTCAATTGAATTAACGATCGACCGTTTTCCTGGAATGATCCGCACGGCAGAGCGGGGGCCCGGCCAATCCGGTGACGTTGGCATCGCAGCCCATCCCCGTCGATCCTGAGAATCCCGGTTGCCACGCGACCGCTGTGGGACAGGGGTCGGAGGGACTCGACGGATGAAACCTCAGGGGATGTCGGCAGCATTCCAGCCGGTCACTTCAGGCTCGACAACTCGACCGTTTCAAAGTGAAGCCGCTTGCCCGAACGCATGCTGGCTCCACCCACAAGCAGCAAGCGGCCGTTGAAGGGCAGCATTCGGTGAAAGAAACGGTCGTCTTCGAGCTTGGTCGAGATACGCCAAGCCGGGTGACCGCTGTCGAGAACCTGGACGTTGCCGCCGTAGGTGCTGACGAAAAGACGACCGCCGACCGTGAAGGCCGAGGAACCGAAGCCTTCCATCCCCTTGCCGCGGTCGGCGTCGGCTTTGGGATCGATCAGGCTCGACGCCTGGGACCACTGGCCGCTGGCCGGGTCGAAGACGTCCACCCGTGTGGTGGGACCGCCTTTCTGCCGCATGCCGCCAATGACATACAGTTTACCGTTCAAGTGCCCCAGGGAAACCGCTCGCCGCTGGAAAGGCGGCCCGGGAAGTGGTTCCCATGCGATCGTTTCTTGAGACAGATCCGTGACCCAGGCTGTCTGGTGCCACTTGGGATCTTCACTGCCCAGGTGCCAGCCACCGGCAACGTAAAGCTTATCCCCAATCACCACGGCGTCATGGGAGGATCGGGGCTCCGGCAAGGGGGCCAGGGATTCCCACTGCTTCGTCTTCGGATCGAAGCGGACGAAATCCGCCACCGAGCGCAGGTCGTGACCTGCGTCCTCCTGGTTGTGAGCCGTGAATCCGCCGACGCGGTACAGCTTGCCGCCGTGGGCCACCATGGCCAGACCCTGCAGGCGCGGACCCTTGGCGATCGTTTCCCAGGTCGCGGGCCGGCTGAGATTCAAACGGCTCAACTCGTCGGATTGACTGGTGTTGGAGTAGTGAACATGAATATCATTTTCAATACATAATTCTCCAGTCTTCGAAAGAAGAGCCGCTGACAATAGAAATCAGGAAGATTCTGTGGCGAAGGTTCTCAGTGGGGAGGGATAACCCGCTGGCCACTGGCTTCCAAGCAACCGAAAATGGTATGGTTTCTACGTTTCCTTTCCGCGCCAACAGAGGCGAGTTGGCGAGAGGTCCGCGATGGACGGTTGGGCAACGGCTTGGTGGTTCTGGGTGTTGTTGGGTTTCCTGCTCCTGTTTCTGGAGTTGGTCACTCCCACCGGCTTCTTCCTCTTGTTCTTCGGCGTGGCTGCCGTCCTGGTGGGCCTGCTGGCCGTCGTGGGTCTGGCCGGGCCTGCCTGGTTGCAATGGCTGCTCTTTTCCCTGCTCTCGGTCGGCAGTCTGCTGTTGCTGCGGGGTCGCTTGCAGGAAAGAATGAAGCGGGTCGCTCCCGATCAGCCGGTCAACGACCTGGTGGGCCGGACGGCCCAGTCTCTGGGAAGCATCGCCGTGGACGGATATGGACAGGTCGAGCTCCGGGGGACCTCCTGGAGAGCCAAAAACGTGGGCTCGGAGCCTATTGCCCAGGCGGAGAGCTGCCAGGTCGACCAGGTGGAGGGCGTGGTGTTATGGGTTCGCAAACCCTACTCTTTTGAACGGGTGAATGGAGGAAAAGGCTAATGGATTCAGGAATCATCGTACTCTTCCTGCTGGCGCTGCTGGTATTGTTCATTCTGGCCAAGACCGCCCTGGTGGTCCCCCAGCAGAGCGCCTATATCGTGGAGCGGCTGGGGCGGTACAGCGGCACGCTGAACGCGGGATTTCATATTCTCATTCCGTTCCTGGACGTCATCCGCTACCGGCATTCCCTGAAGGAAGTCGCCGTCGATATCGCCGAGCAGGTCTGCATCACCCGCGACAATGTCCAGGTCTCGGTGGATGGCGTCCTCTACCTCAAGGTGCTCAATGCGGAGAGGGCCTCCTACGGCATCACCAACTTTGTCTTCGCCATCTCCCAACTGGCTCAGACCACCCTGCGCAGCGAAGTGGGCAAGATCGAGCTGGACCGCACCTTTGAAGAGCGGACCAACATCAATATCGCAGTGGTGAGCGAGCTGGACAAGGCCTCCGACCCCTGGGGGGTGAAGGTCTTGCGTTACGAAATCAAGAACATCAAGCCCCCCCGGGATGTTCTGGACGCCATGGAAAAGCAGATGCGGGCGGAGAGGGAAAAGCGGGCGGTCATTCTGAATTCCGAGGGCATTCGGGACGCGGCCATCAACGAGGCGGAGGGCAATAAGCAGGAAGTCATCAAGAATTCCGAAGCCAATCGGACCCAGCAGATCAACGAAGCCGAAGGAGAAGCTGCCGCCATTCGCAGCGTGGCCGCCGCCACCGCCGAAGGAATCATCAAAGTGGCTGAAGCCATACAGGCCCCCGGCGGCGGTCAGGCCGTCCAACTTCGGGTGGCGGAGCAGTACATCGCCGAATTCGGCAAACTGGCCAAGGAAGGAAACAGCCTGATCATGCCGGCGGCGGTAAGCGACGTGGGCTCCATGGTGGCCATGGCCATGAACATCATCAAGCAGGGCGACCCCACCGCCTCTTCTTCCGAGCGAAAGTAAACCGGATAGCTGCCTCCGCAAGCTGCAATATTTAGTCGTCTGGGCCTGGATCGGACATAAAAACGGCGTTTCTCCAACGCCGTAACATAATGTCCTTTATGTTACTCTATCCGTCCTCCGAATCTTCCCAGGCCTGCCGGTTGTTTCCTCTCCCCTACCGTCGTCCCGACAAACCTCACCATCACGCCTGACCCGGGGCGTCTTACCTCGGATCGATCTTCCGGGGCTTGACTCCGGCCAGGGGGAAGCGGCTAGCTCACGCTTAAATGGGTCTTTATGGAGGGGCGGGGAATTTAAGGGCCGATCGGGTCAAAAAAGAGCCCTAGATTTGGTCTGTGCTGAATCTTCTCGGGGTGCAGCGACCTGCAGCACCCGGTTTGTCACTTCCTCTTTCTTCTGTGGTTCCGGCCTGGATGTAGCAGCGGGGGAGCCCAGGGGAAGCTCATGGAAAGACCTACTCCCGAGCTGGCAGGTAGGCGCCGTCTCCGCTCCGCTCTCCCGGAGCGCCGCCGTCGTTGACCACTCCGTAGGCCAGGAAGGGGTTCTCCCCAGACACCTTCTCGATCCGGATATACCCCTGCCGTGTTTCCGGGGCGTAGCTGCCTAGGATCCCGTTGATCTGATGCCAGCGCCGGGCCGGGATCGGCTTGGTCACCACCGTCTCCTCCAACAGGCCCGTCTCCCCGTCGTAGATCTCGAGATGGAAAACGCTGGCGCTCCCGTCCACCTCTCCGGTGTTGACCAGCGCCAGGTTGCTCCGGTTCTCCTGGTTCTGCTGCAGCCCCTCCACCCATGCCTCCTGGCTAAAGGCCGTGCCGTCCGGTACCGCGTTGTAGAAGACGCTGTAGGATCCGCCGCCTCCCTGTGAGCCCGTCCTGGCTCCGATCACGATCCCGCTCATGTCTCCCTCGACCGCCGTGGCAAACACCGGCCCTGCCAAGGCCCGGTTGCCCGTTCCCAGTCCGGTCACCCCCTGACGGCGAAGCTCATCCACCACCTCCGGAATGATCTGCTGCTGGCCGGCTTCCAGGGTTATGCTAAAGCCCGCGGTGTTGCCGGCGGCCTCGATCCCGTCGGCCACAAACTGGAAATCCAGCGTCCTGGCTGCATCAGAGAAGTTCGTCACCGTCAGTTCGCTTCGGAACTCGCTGGTCTCCACAATCACCGGCAGGGTCTGCCCCATCGTCCCCTCCAGTGAACTGGCCGTCACCGGAAAGACAAACGACCCGTCCGAGTTGGCCTGGTCGTTGATCACCCCGTAGGCGTAGAAGGGGGCCTCTCCCTCCACCCGCTCTACCTTCACGTAGCCCTGGCGGTCGCCGTCCCTACTTTCCAGCGCTCCCAGCACCGGCGAATACTGATGAAACCCTCCCGGCTCGAGCGTTATGTCTTCCAGCACCCGCGGACTGGCATCCTCCGCGTCTCCCGAATACACCGTGGCCCTTAGCGTGATCGCTCCCTCTTCCGCAGCCCCCATGTTCTGGAAGGCCAGGTTGGAGCGGTCTTGATCGTTCTGCCGCAGCCCGCACAGATAGACCGGCTCGTCAAAGCCCTCTTCCTCGGCTATTCCCAGGTAGGCCAACCCCGCCCTTCCGTCAGGCACCGCCGTGGTGGTCCGCACCACCGCCTCCACCTCGGACCCCAACGGCGCCTCCACCCGCAGCGTCCCGATCCGATTCCCCGTCTCCGGGATCGGCACCCCCAGGCCAATCAAATAGGTGAGGGCGTTGGTCTTGACCCTCTGTCTGCCCGCGGGAAGAATGTCCGAAGCGGTTCCGCTTCCCCCTCCCCGATGGGCCGTGTAGCCGTAGTCGAGTTCGACGTCCCGCTCTCCCCGGTTGGTCAGGGTCAGTTCCGAGGTGAAGAACGAGTTGTTGCGCCCCGCCGAGGAGAGAATCACCGGGACGAACAGCGACCCCGTCGTCAGCCGGAAGCTCCCTTCGGCCGGGCCCGCGCCCGCGCAGTTATAGGCGAACGCGCCCACTCCCGACTCGGTGAAGCTCAACCGGAGCTCACAGGAAGCCCCGTCATCGTAGTCGAGCTTCACCGTTCCCATGCCGGGACCCGTCTTCTCATAGGTGTAGGCGCCCGATCGGGAGGTGGTGTTCTCCGAACGGGAGGTGCCCTCCGACCGGGTGACAGCCTGTTGGCCGCCCGACTCGGTCTGCTCGAACCGGTTGCCCTCCCCAAACCGCAGCTCAAGGCTTCCGGCAGTCCCCTCCTCCCCCTCCAGCCGCAGGGTCAGCCGCCTGCCCTCCAGGTCTTCCCCTGTGAAGTCCGACGGATCGTCCGGGTCCGGTTCCTCCATGTCCGTCCGCCCTTCCCCCGGCTCCGACCACTCACTGATCCCCTCCTCGTTGACCGCCCTCACCTGCACCTCATACGCCGTCCCCTCCTCGAGCCCCGACAGCCTCACCTCCAGACCCGTCCCCTCGTGGCCCCCATCGCTGTAACCTGCCTCGCCCCCCTCCCGGTAGCGCACCTCATAGTCCACGATCTCAGGCCCTCGGTTCTCCGGCTCTCTCCAACTCACCTTCAAGCTGTCGGTGCCTTCCGCCGTCACCGCCGGTGCTGCCGGCGCCTCCGGCGGTTCCTCCTCGTCCGTCACCCGCACCCGGATCGCACGGCTCCCCTTCCGCTCCCTCTCTCCCTCGCCGCTCCACACCTCGACCACCACCACGTACTCGTTGTCCCCGGCTCCGCTCTGGGGCTCCCCGCTCTCTACATCCCCCGGAGTCTCATAGTCCGGCGCCTCCCGGAACATCAACTCCCCCGTCTCCTCAACCACCGCAAACAGCCCCCCGTCCGCTCCCCCAGCTATCCCGTATCCCTCAATCCCCTCCCCCTCGTCCGGGTCCACCGCCTCCAGCTGCCCCACCCTCGTCTGGTTCTCCACCACCTCGAACGGGCCCAGGCTGGTAATCTCCGGCGGCTCCTCCTCGTCCGTCACCCGTACACGAATCGCCTGACTCCCCCTCCGCTCCCTCTCCCCCTCTCCACTCCTCACCACCACCACCACCAAGTACTCGTTGTCCCCGGCTCCGCTCTGGGGTTCCTCGCTCTCCACATCCGAAGGATTCTCATAGTCCGGCGCCTCCCGAAACATCAGCTCTCCCGCCTCCACCGCAAACAGCGCCCCGTCGGCTCCCCCCGCGATCCCGTACCCCCCGATCTCATCGTCCCCGTCCACCGCCTCCACTCGCCCCACCATCGCCTGGTTCTCCGCCACCTCATAGGCCCCTGCGCCGGTGATCTCCGGCCCCCGGTTCAGCCCGCTCATCCGGAAGCTCCCCTGCCCTCCCAACACCCCGCCGCAGCGATAGCTGTAGCTGCCCGCTCCCACTCCCCTGAAGGTCAGCCGCAGCTCACAGGTCTTCCCCCCGTCGTAGTCCAGACTCAACTCCCCCGTCGTCCGGCTGGTGTAGCGGTACCCGTAGCTCCCCGACCGGGTCTCGGTCACCTCCCCCTCTCCATCCAGCTCGCTCTCCTCAAACCGCAGCCCCGCTCCAAACCGCAGTCTCAGACTCTGCGGGGAACCCCCAAACGACCCCCGCTCCAGACTGGCCTCGATCCCCTGCAGATCTCCGGCCAGGAAGCTCGACCCATAGGCCCGGTCCAGCCCCATCACCGCCTCCAAGTGGCTTTGACGTCCGCGTGTCGGTAGACTACCAGCTCACCGGCCTGGGCGCTTTGGAGGTAGTTGCGCAAGGGTTCCAGGTAAACCCACCCCTCGGGGGCAAAGACGACTCCTTCCACCCCGCGGCCGGTGAGGTTGAATCGGCCTTCGGTGTCTTCCCGCCCCACCAGGGTTCCCTTGAAGGTATGCACCGGCTGAGTGGGGAGCGTGTGCCTTACGCCTCCGGGCCCCGTCTCCACCGCCCGGTAGCCGGGAGCCCGCATGTTGTGAGGCTTGAGATTGAAATGGAAATCGGTTTGGTCGAACCGGAATCTCAGTTCTCCGGTTGCGCGAATCTGCCGCTCGATTTCACTTGGTTCGAAACGAAGTACTTCATAGCTGGACAGGACCGGGTTCAGAGCCCTCTCAACCTCGGACGTCCGGGTCAGGATCTCATGGGGACTGACCGAGATTCCCAGACCGCTCAGAATCAGGACTGACAGCCAAGTGGGCGTCTTCTTCCTGCTTGTTGTCCTGTGTGTCATCGCCTTATTCATGGCAAGGCTGCCGCTGGCATCTCTGTCTAGCCGGAAGAGCCAGTTGATCTCGCGTCATGCGCATTGTGCGCCACCCCATACCGCTTGCTGGGACGGCGACTCGGAAGCGCACCACCGGGCTGGCAGTTGCACCGAAACAGGGTCAGGAGAACCTCTCTGTGATCCAGACCGGCATTCCTCCTGGTGTACGAAAATTTGCATCTCAACAACCCAAGACGTTTGAGAACCGAAAACCGAACGGTTGCTGAAAAAAAATCTCGCCGGCGCTGGATTTAGACCTGCCAGGACTGGGCAGAGATACTGGGTCCGTCCTCAGGTTCCGCCTCCCGGGCGGGACCTGTCATATCGGGGAGTCTGCAAGCTGGCGTTCTCGGTTGACGGCGAAGTCCGGTGGGTGGGGAAGCCACCGTGGCGATGGCTGCAAAAGGTGAAGCCTTCAGGGGGGGGGACGGGGCAGACTCCAGACCCTCAACAGGCCGGCCCGCAGGAGTGGTTCCCTAGCCTACGGCCCGGAACCATGGAAGAAGGGAAAGCGAAACACCGGGCCGGGGTCTCCGGACCTCGAAACGAGGCAGTACAGGCCAAATCGGGCCCCGTTTCGGACCGGATTGGGTCCGAAAACCTGGTGCGCTGCCTGCCATATACGATAGGCTACTGCCACCGCCTGCACCGCAGCAATCCTACAGGAAAGCCCGAACTGGTTTTTCCAAGCCGGAGGAAGCTGATCGTTATTCATGTTTTTTGCATCAGCATTCCTCAGCCGACTGCCGGATCGCCCGCATCTCCCAAGCCAACCGGCTATGCCGGGTGCCGAAGCTACTTCGCAAGGCGGCACACGACGCAGAGCACGCAGCCAAACTCGAAGAATTGGGGTGGGAGTGGCGACCCTTTTTGGAGTGCCAGGTTGAAGGTGGCCCCTGCCTCGGAGAATGGATAGGGGAGTTTCTTGATGGATGGTGGGCTCTGCCATCAGCTCTGTCCCTGAGGGGCCTGGGAGACATCCCGGGACTCCGGTCGGTAGAGATGGCAGCCTCTTGAATCGTAGCGGTCTGCATCCATGCCACTTCCGCTCAGAGAATCCCGTAAAACTGAATCCCCTGGCGCCGACTCGGAGCAGCGTCTCCTGGATCGTGTTCGGCAGGGCAGTCGGTCGGCCGCCGACTTGCTGCTCAGGCGCTACGCATCATGGCTTCGGCGATGGGCGCGGGGTCGCCTGCCACAGTGGGCCCGCGACGGGATGGACACGAGCGACCTGGTCCAGGACGCCCTGCATCGGACATTCGCGCAGCTGGCAAGGTTCAGGTCGGTGCACGTTACCGCGTTGCGCAGCTACCTGAGGCGCACCATCCAGAACCGGATCGGAGATCAACTGCGGCATGCAACGCTACGTCGGCACCTCGCCTTGCCGAACAAGGCGTTCCAACTTTCCGACGAGGCGGCTCCGCAGTATCAGCAGTTACTCGACAATGAGACCTGGAGTCGCTATCTGAAGGGTCTGAAGCAGTTGACACCACGCCAACAGCGCCTGATCGTCGGCCGGCTCGAATTGGGGTACAGTTACCGGCAGCTGGCTCTCATCGAGCGCCAGTCAACTCCGGACGCGGCGCGCATGGCCTTCCAGCGTGCCTTGGTGCGGTTGAGCAACGTCATGCCGGGTGGGTAACGCAATCCCAGCTCACAGCGGCACGATCATGCCGCTGTAGTTCGCTGATGTGACGCCATGTCGGATGTCGGGTTGCTCCCCGTAGCCGGCGGGACAAAAAAATTCCCCTTTTTTTGCGACCACCGTTCGTTTTCTGGCATTCATCCGTCTTTCAATTGTCACCGGTCAGTTCATTCCCGATGGGACGGGCGGGCCGGGAGATGGACGAAGTGTGTCCTTCGGTTGGCATGACGAGGCGATTTTGGGTCCTGTGTGGCCAGTAAGGCCTGCAACCAGTTGAGTATCCAGCAGCCGCTCGGGCCGGTGAGCGGTCGCTGGCGCCCCGAGCTTTGGTCAGCCCTTGGCCACCGGTGTCGACCGAGGCGCAGGGTCCGGACAGGACTCTCCCATCGTTGCGGCCGAACTCGGTGCAGCGGAGCGACGGCATGGCGGATAGTAGCGACAAGCGTGACGATCTCGTCGCCGATGTGGCGGATGCGCTGGCCCGGAACCAGGAGGTTCAGTGGGAGCGGTGCGCGAGATTGGCGACGCCGGCCAATCGCAGCGCGCTCGACAACCTCCGCGCCCTTGCCGGGGCCTTCAGAGACCGGATTGCAGCGGGAGCGGCGTCGCCGGCGGCTGGCGACGCACTTTACAGCAGCGTCTTTGTGCGCCGCGCCGCGCAGGCCATCATCGCCATCGCTGCGGTCGAGGTCGCCGCGGCATTGATCCTGCTCCCGTGGGCCTGGGACGACTATCACCGCGAGCATGGCGACGTCGCCGTCTTCCTGGCCACCATGCTGGTCGGGCATGGGGTGAACGCGGGCCTGCTGCTGATTGCCGGCCGCCGCGAGCGGCGGACCTGGCTGCTCGGAGGCTATTTCCTGCTCAAGGCCACGCACGCACCGCAGTTGATGCTGCCGGCCTTCCTCCTGGAGATGCCGCCGCCGCCGATGCTGCCGACCTATCTTCTGGAGATGCCATCGGCGACGAAACTCTTCTTATCCCTCTATCTACCGAGTTTCCTGTTCGCTCCGGCGTTCCTGTGGGCGTTCGCCAGGGAGTGTCCGCGGGTCCAACGCAGGACCCGGCTCGACGATCTGGCGCTCCGCATGGTCCCGGTCAGCGTAGCGATCGGTTGCGCCGTCTGGGCGACCTGCGCGGCGTCGCTGCTGCTGGCGCAGGCAGGCCATGCCGAGGTGCCGCTCTCCCTGGTCTTCGATGGATCGTTCACCGTGATCCAACTGCTGGCGGTGGCGGCGGTCGTGGTCGTTGCGCTGCGCGCGCACACGGCGCCAGCCGCGGAAGTACGGCGGGTGATGCTGTTCGGTGCCGGGTTCCTGCTGTACATCGGCCTGGCGGCGGCCTACGACGTTGCCGAGCTGTTCTCACCCGGGCACTGGATAGTCAACTTCCAATTGTCGCCAGGCATTCTGGTCATGGGGCTGATACGTTCCCCGGGGCTGGTCCTGCTGTGGTACTCGGTGCTCGCCGTGCGCGTGCCTCACGTACGCGAGGTGGTGCGGGCGTGCTGCAGACGGCTGCTGACGCATCCCGGGCCGCTCTGGGCTGCGGCTGTCTTGTCGGCAGCGGCGCTGGGCTGGATGGTGGCCAGCCGTCCGGAGCGGGTCGTGGGCGCAGTCCTTGCGGACCCGCTGGCGCAGGCGCTGTTCGGCGCCACCGGGATCGTGTTGCTGCTGGCCCTGGGCCGCAGGCAGATGCTGGGCCGCGTCGATGCCTGGGTCTATCCTGAGACAAGGGAACAGCGGTACACCCTGGCCTCGGCTGCTGCGGCTCTGGCGCAGGCAGGGAGCATCAAGTCCGTCACCCGCACGGTGACACGTGCGGTCAAGCGCGGCTGCGGTTCGACCGCTGTCCTGCTGGTCGCTGCCGATCCCGAGACGCATGCGCATGCGTACCATGGGCCGGACGCCAGGGTCAGGCCGTTAGAACGCACGTCGGCGATCATCCACATGCTGGAAACGGTCGGCCGGACGCTCCGCGTCCATCGGGACGACAAGAGATCCTTGTTCGCTCTGCTGCCGGCCGAGGAGGCAGCCTGGGCCGTCGAGAGGGACGCCGACGCCATGGTGCCGGTCCCTGGACCGGGCGGAGAATTGCTCGGTGTTCTGGTGGTCGGCCGCCGCTTCGACGACCGCATCGTCAGAATCATCGACCTCCCGTTCCTGGAAGCGCTGGCGGCGGCCGCGGGGCTGGCGATCGGGCGGCTGCGCCTGCTGCGCTCCCTCGATACCGGATCGCCGGAAACGGGGCCGGCGGAGGAGTGTTCGGTGTGCGGGAACGTCAAGGCGGCCGGCGAGCCGACCGGATGCAACTGCGAGTCCGCCTATGTCGAAGCCGAGGTCCCGAAGCTGCTCGCCGGCAAATTCCGGCTGACGCGGCGGCTCGGAAGCGGAGGCATGGGAGCAGCCTATCTGGCCCGCGACCTCCGACTCGAGCGCAACGTGGCGCTCAAAACCCTGACGGGGATGTCGGACGTCGGCCTGATGGGGCTGAAGCCGGAAGCCTGGGCCATGGCGGAAGTGGCGCATCCGGCGGTTGCACAGATCTACGGCATCGAGTCGTGGCGGGGACGACCGTTCCTGGTGGTCGAGTACCTGGCCGGCGGCACCCTCGCGGACAGGCTTGGGCGCGGACCCGTCCCGGGGCCGGAGGCAATCTCCATGACGGTGGTGCTGGCCGATGCGCTGGCGGCGATGCACGATGCCGGCTACCTGCACAGGGATATCAAGCCGGGCAACATCGGTTTTACCTCGGACGGCTCGCCGAAGTTGCTGGACTTCGGCCTGGCTCGTGAGCCGAACGATGACGCGATCGCGGGCGGCACCCTGCGCTACATGTCGCCGGAGATCCTCTCCGGCCGGCCGGCCGAAGAAGCCGACGATGTTTGGTCGCTGTGCGTGGTTCTGTACGAGATGGTCTCGGGCATGCATCCGTTCGCCGGCGGCAGCATCGACGAGGTGACGGAGCGGATCCGGCGCCAGAACATCGGTGGCCGGAATCTGCCGGCGGAAGGCTCCGGTCCGACGGCGTCGGTGATCGAGTTCGCGGCGTCGGTGCTGTCGGCTTCAAGATCGGCTCGGCCGGCAACGGCGCGCGGGTTCGCCGACCTGCTTCGCGAGTTGGTCCCGTATGAAAAGTAGCGCGTCCGTTTTATTGGGACGGAAAACACT
Organism: Candidatus Versatilivorator sp.; assembly: GCA_965198125.1. GTDB lineage: Bacteria > Acidobacteriota > Terriglobia > Versatilivoradales > Versatilivoraceae > Versatilivorator. The sequence continues at coordinate 1,805,124 of CBDAOQ010000003.1, forward strand.
AAACGACATGCCTAAGAAGCCGACACTAACTCTCAGAACGATTCGGGTTATCTGCTGGATTGGGTGGCTCTTTTTCGTGACGGTGGGCACAGTAGCCGCGCAAGGGGTATGCGACCGCACACCCCAGGTGCGGGACAAGTTGGTGGAGTTAGCCGGAGTGTCAAGATGCGAGGACGTGACCGCGGAGCACCTGGCCCGGGTGACAATGCTGGATCTCTCTGATTCCGATATCGTCTGGCTTCACGACGGTGATTTTGAAGGGTTAAGCCGGCTGAGCAGGCTGAACCTGAGTCATAACTATCTCAAGACTTTGCCCGAGGAGATCTTCCACGGGTTGAACTCCCTGGCAGAGCTGTTCATCCATCAAAACAAGCTGATCAGATTGCCCGAAGGTGTCTTCAGCGGACTGAGTTCCCTGCGAGCACTGTGGTTGCAGGACAACTCCATGAACAATGTTCTGAGAGAGTTGCCTGGTCGAGTCTTCGATGACCTGCTGGATACGTTGGAAGACCTGCGCGTTGATCCCTACCTGACGTCTGACATCGCCTTCGAGTCGGTAGGACAGAGCATCGTCAGAGGTAACGACGTGAAAGTGAGAGTGCGTTTGACCCGAAGACTGCCGGTGGCCTTTCGGGTGCCTTACAGTGCGGAGTGGACTATGACCACGGAGGATGATGCAGGTCCAACTCCCCGCTATAGCGGAGAATTGCTGTTCGAAGCCCGTCAGCTCACCCATGGCCTCATCTTTGTCCTTCCGGGGGATGCGAACAGCTTCGGGAAGACGTTTGAGGTGAGGCTGGGAGAACTCTCTCGGATCAGGCTGAGCCGTTCCGACGGCACGGGCCCCGATGTACCCCACTTGAGGGCAGAGTCCCTGCTGAGCCGCCCTGACGAGGGCGCCGTCCATACGGTCACCATTGTCGAAGCCGTTCCGGCAGACATCTGCGACCGCACACCGCAGGTGCGGGATGCGCTGGTGGCGGCGATCCCGGAGGTATCCGACTGCGCAGACGTCACCACGGCGCATCTGACTGGCATCGGAACACTTCGTCTTCGTGCATCCGGCATCACTACGCTTCGAGAGAACGATTTCAGTGGGCTGAGCTCTCTGCAGTATCTATGGTTGAGTAACAACTCTCTTCGCAGCTTCCCCGAGGGGGTCTTCAGCGGGCTGGGTTCCCTGAAGAGACTGAGCCTATCCGGCAACTCCCTGGACGCATTGCCTGAAAGAGTCTTTCAGGGTCTGAATTCTCTGCAAGGGCTGGACTTGGAGCGGAACCAGTTGCGCTCTCTATCCGAGGGGATCTTTGGCGGGCTGGGGGGTCTGAAGTGGGTGGACTTATCTGGCAACTCCCTGAGCAGCTTGCCCGAAGGAGTCTTCAATGGATTGAATTCCTTGCAGTCCATTCTTCTAGATGACAACGATTTGCGAGTCTTACCCGAGGGAGTCTTTAGCGGATTGGGTAAGCTGGAAAGCCTGTGGTTTAGCGGCAACCCGCTGTCTTCATTACCCGAAGGGATCTTCAAGGGGTTGCACTCACTGAGGGGTCTGCTTCTAAACAACAACTCCCTGATGTCGTTGCCTGAGGGAGTCTTTAGCGGGCTGAGTAGTCTGGAAGATTTGTGGCTATTCAGTAACGGTTTGAATGCCTTGCCGGAGGACATTTTCCTTGGGCTAAGCGACCTGGAACAGCTGTTGCTAAACAATAACTCGCTGAGCAGCTTGCCCGAAGGGGTCTTTCGCGGATTGAGCTCTCTGAACAGGCTGTGGTTGGCGCGAAACTCTCTGAGCAGCTTGCCTGAGGGAGTGTTTCGCGGGCTGAAAACCCTGAACCAGGTGATTCTAACGTCCAACTCGCTGAGCAGCTTGCCCGTGGGAGTCTTTGACGGGTTAATCGGGCTGTCGGATGTGCGGTTGGAATTTAACCCTCTGAGCGAACTACCCCAGGGGATATTTGACGATGTGCTGGATACAATGGGGCACGAAGTGCTTACGGACCTGGGTCCCTATCGGGGGGAACTGGTGGTTGACCCGGATCTGAAGGCCGGTATCTCCTTCTCTACGACCTCTCAGAGCGTGTTGGAAGGAGCCACAGTACAAATACCGGTAACCCTGAGCCGAGCCTTGCCGGTGGCGGTGCGGGTGCCCTACAGGGTGGGCGTCAGCGGGTCCACAGGCGGATTGACGGGTCTCTCGCCCTCGCCGGACAGCGGGCTGCTGTTTCCGGCCGGGGAGACCGTGCGGGGAATCACTCTTACTTTGCCGAGGAACTCGATCGTTCAGGGGGAACGGACCGTCCTGCTGGCCTTGGGAGAGCTTGAGGAGATCGGTCTGCGCCGGTCCGACGGAGCCGATCCCGATGCCCCCTACCTGGAGACCAAAAGCCTGCTCCTCGGTTCCGGCCAGGGGGCCATCCATTCCCTCACCGTTTCCGACTTTGAGACTGATGACCAGGATCCCTTTTGCCTCTCCCTGTGGGACGGTGCCCCCTGCTCGACGGTGACCACCCTCCCGTATGTCGTGATGGGCCCCCTGGGCGAGAGCATGGCCCGAACCGAGCTTGTCATCACCCACAGAGACCCCCAGGTGACTGATTGCGAAGTGGCTGTGCTTTTTCACCAGGGAACCGCCCAGGCTCCGGCAGTATCCTTCGACGGCCAGTTCCCGGACCAGAACCTGCTCCACGCCACCATTCCCCGAGGGGGTGTTGAGATCCTGACCTTGACGGCTCCCGATGAGGAGGAAGCGACAGTCGGGGCCGTCTCCGTCTTCACCCGGTCTTCATGTACTGCCGGCTCCCTCCACGTTCAGGGACGGGCCCTGCTTGAAAAACGAGTCGATGGGGAAGTCGATGAGATGTATTCCTTGGGCAGCCAGTCCCCGGGAGGGTGGCTGGGCGACGGGGGCTGTCGCAGGTGGACGGGCCAGTACGGCAACGGAGACGATGTGGTTCTTGCCATGGTGCCGGCCCTGCCGGGCCAAACCGCTCCGCCCGGAACTCAACTGCATTTTCGTGCGTTCGATCCGGAGGGGAACCTGGTCGGTGCTCTGGACAGTCTGGAGGTCTCCGGAAGACATCAAGCGTTCTCTCCCGGAGAGTTCGACCGGCCAACCATCATCGAGATGTGCCTGGATGTTCCGGGCTCCAGCCCCTTTCAACTGGCCGTTTCCGTTCTTGGAATAAGGACTACGGGCACGAAAGTGCAGTTCGCCACCGGGAGCTTTCCCAGACACTCTGAATCGGAGGACACCGGATCAGGTCCATGAATGTTCGATTCAATGCCAATCATGCGCGGTAAAGCCCACCTACGAATAGGAGCCTGGGTCGTCGCGATCCTGCTGGCTCTGGTCTGCTCAGGATCTTATCGTTCCCAGAACGGCTCACCCAATCTCAGGCCCCATAAGCCCAGAGGCTGGTCGGATGTCATCGTGGTCTCCAACCGGCAAGGCGACAACCTCAACAGCGGCAGACTGGCGCCTTCCGACATCATTTTTGTGGATTTCGCCGTGATCAACGGCGGCAGTTCCCCGGTGACCCGACCGTTCCGGATCGATCTTCTTGTGGACGGCCAACAGTGGAAGAGCTTCGATGCCCCCGCACCCCTGGACCCTCAAGTCTTTCGTTTTCGCGAGGATTACCCCATCGGAAGACTGGGCGTCGGCACGCACGCTCTTCGCATCGTTGCCGATGCCGGCAACCAGGTAGCCGAGAGCGATGAAGACGACAACGAATACACACGAACCATCATCGTCGCCGGCGATTGCTTTCCTCTGACCACACGGGTTTCACCCCGGGGAGCGGGGACCCTGACGCCAAACCGGGAGCCCAATTGCGGCGAGGCCACGGTCAGCGTCAGCAGTCTGAGCGTCCATGACGAGCGCCCCGACAAGGCACTGAAAATCGCCGGGGAACCCATCGTCAAGGCACAGAGGGCCAAAGCCTTTGCCGCCCTGACAACCAAAGTCCGGTCGGAGGACCGTGTGAGAGTGATCGTAGGGGTACGGACCGAAGGCAGATCCGCCGTCTCGGCTGTGCCTAGCTTAAGGGATGCAACTTCCCGCTCACCCCTGATTGCTCGAGCCCAACAGTCGTTGTTGAATCGAATGAACAATCTTGAAGTCTCTTCTGTTCGACGGTTCAGTTTCATTCCCTACGTGGCGATGGAAGTGGATGAGGCGGCGCTGGAGTCGCTGGCAGCGGACCCGGAGGTGGTCAGCATCGAGGTGGACCTGGCCGTCAAGCCGTTGCTGGCGGACAGCACGCTCCTGATCGGGGCCCCCCATGCCTGGGATCAGGGATACGCCGGCTCGGGACAGACGATCGCCATCCTGGATACGGGAGTGGACAAGGATCACCCCTTTCTGTCGGCCAAGGTGGTTTCGGAGGCCTGCTATTCGGGTTCCGGCGGGCGAACGTCGTTCTGTCCCGAGGGTGTTGAGGAATCGATTCTGCCGGGGTCGGGAGCGCCCTGTCCCTCGTCCTTGAGCGGCTGCTTTCACGGGACGGCAATGGCCGGGGTCGCCGCCGGCCAAGGGACGGAGTTTTCGGGTGTGGCCCGCGATGCCCGGATGATCGCGATCCAGGTATTTTCCCAGTGCGGGGAGGACTGCATCATTTCATCCAACAGCGATTGGCTTGCCGGTCTGGAGCGGGTGCTTGAGCTCAGCGCCGACTTCAATATCGCAGCCGTCAACATGAGCTTCGGCGGGGGCTTGTTCTCTGAGGACTGCGACTCCGATTTTCCGGCCGTCAAGGCTGCCATGGACAATCTGCGCGCGGTCGGGATCGCACCTATCGCCGCCTCTGGAAACAGCGGTTTCGGCACGGACATCAACAGCCCCGCCTGCATTTCCAGCGTGGTCAGCGTGGGGTCGACCGATGGCGTCGGCGATGAAACACTTCGGGAAGAGGTTTCCGATTTCTCGAACAGCTCGCCTTCGCTGGATCTGCTGGCTCCGGGTCGAGGGATCACCACGTCGGTTCCCGGGGACGATTTCGCCAGTTTCAAGGGCACTTCTCTTGCAGTTCCCCATGTTGCCGGCGCCTGGGCGGTACTGAAATCCAAGGCCCCCAACGCCTCGGTACCGCAATTGCTTTCCATGCTGTCGCGGACCGGCATTCCCATCACAGACCCTCGAAACGGACTCGTCAAGCCCCGCATCCAGGTGGATGCCGCCCTGGATGTCGTGATACCCGAGCTGTCCTATTCCACCGGAACCCACCTGATGCTGACCGCCGGGCCCGAGCCCGGCTTTCGCTTCACGCTCTGGCGCGGATGCGATTCTTCCTCGGGAAACCGATGCGTGGTCGAGATGGGTTCCATCAAGAATGTCTCCGCCATCTTCGAACCGCTGGGGGCCGCCCCGGATCTGCTCACGACCTCGCTGGCCGCCCCCCCGGCGGCCACTGCCGGCAGCGAAGTTTCGATCGATGCTCGTGTCCACAACCAGGGTTCGGTCGATGCCGGTCCTTTTCGGCTGGGCGTTTATCTGTCGGCCGACCCTGAAATCACTCACGAAGACATTTGGTTTGGCGCTTGCACTTACGACTCCGGGTTGGCTGCGGGACAATCTGAGACCTGCAGCCGGAACTTTCCCATTCCCTTCCGTGTCAGCCCCGGGAGCTATTTTCTGGGGGTCATTGTGGATGACCTGGATCGCGTTGCCGAGAAAAGTGAGACCAACAATGCCCGACCGGCCGATTCAGGACCGATTGAAGTCCTGGCTTCCAGTATCAGCAGGCGGTCGTTCGTGCCGGTGATCCTGAACGCGGCTGGGCGCAGGGGCTCCTTCTTTACCTCGGAGCTGACGCTGACCAACCGGGGGACCCAAGAGGCCCGGCTCGACTACACCTACACGGCCCATGCCGGAGGAGGAAGCGGCACGGCCTCCGACCTGCTTGCTCCCGGAGAGCAGAAGATCCAGCCCGACGCCATGGGTTATCTGAAGAGTCTGGGCGTTCCCATACCGAGCTCGGGGAATCGGATTGGCACGCTGGCGGTTGAGGGCGTGGCTACTTCCGGCGTGGGCATCCTGGTCCGGACCACCACGGACGTGACCGAGGGCCGAGCCGGACTGGCCTATCCGGGGGTTACCGAGGATGAGGGATTCGAGGATGCGGTCTATCTGTGCGGCTTGCGCCAGAACGAACAGGACCGGTCCAATGTAGCCGTGCAGCACATGGGAACAACCGAAGACGGGCCCATCACCGTGTGGATGTGGGTGCACTCTGGGGTGGACGAGATTGCGTTTTTGAAAGAGGTGACGCTGGAGCCCGGAGGGTTCCATCAGTTCTCGGGAGTGTTGGCCGAACATGGATATCCCCACGGCTACGTCGAGGTGGAGCGGGCCAGGGGGAACGCGCCCTTCTATGCTTATGGCGTCATCAATGACCAATCCAACTCGGACGGCTCGTTCGTCTTTCCGGTCGCGGCAAGCTCATTGGCGGGAACCGTGCGGCAGACCTTGCCGGTGATCGTGGAGACACGGGATTTCACCAGCGAGCTGATGGTGACGAACTTTTCGGAGCAGGCCAGAACCCTCCGTTTCAGCTTCGTGGCCGACGGGATCCGGACCCCTGATCGCACGGCCCACTTCAGCCTGACGATTGGAGCCGGCCGGCAGCGGATCATTCCCGACGTGATCCACGCTGAAATGCGGCTGAAGGGTGTGGAAGGCCTGCGCTCGTCAAGGGGCGGGCTGGCAGGGGCCCTGTTCGCCAGCGCGGAGAGCGGAGACATGAGCGGGATCGTGATCGCGGCCCGCACCAGCTCCTCCGACGGCCGCGGCGGCCGGTATGGCGTCTTCTACAACGCCGTCCCCGACGGGTCCGCCTTCACCGCCACTGCCTGGATCGATGCCCTTCAGCAGAATCAGGAAAACCGCAGTAACCTGGCCTTGGTCAATACGGCGGAGGTCGACGACACGGACAGTGTCTTTGACCTCGACATCTACGACGGAGACACGGGCTTGTTGGTCAGGACGGTCACGACCGAGCCGCTCCCGGCCCGGCGCTGGCGCCAGATCAACGCCATCCTGGCCGACCATGCCCGGGGAACCACCCAGGGCTATATCCGGATCCGCCAGGTCTCCGGCAACAATCCCTTCCTGGCCTACGGGGTGGTCAACGACGGCGGGGCCCCGGGACAAAGGAGTGGGGACGGGGCTTATGTTCCGGCTCACGGCAAGCGACTGCCGACGTCTGTCAGTAGATTGTCTACGGGTCACTGGGAGTGATCGTGCAACGGCGTGAGGCGACCAGGCGAGTAACGCTTGCTTTACACCGGCAGGAGACTTCACTCTGCGTCGTTTCCAATGGTGTGGGGAATCGGATCAGCTCGTCGCCCGCGCCACTGACAAAAATACTTTTCCTTGTCGGTAATCCTGTAGTTGCTCTGACAACGTGCAAATAATCCGCCATACGTCGGCGTGGGGGATTGGGGTGTGGGGCAGGACGTGTCGGCTGCCGCGCGGGCAGACGGGGCCGCGGCGCCGCTGCTTTGGGCCGGCGGCATCGTGGCCGGTTGCTGGGCCGGTCACATCATTTGAGCCGTCGCCGTCGCCTCACAGAACACCGGGGATGATCGCGCGGCGGGACCGAGGGTAGTCGGGGAAGGTCCGGCGGTACCAGCGGTGCCGCCAGAGCGCGCGGGGAATCAGGTTGGCGGCGGTCCACAGGGCGAATGCCAGCGCCGGCAGCGACCAGGCCATCAGCGCAAACCCGACCCACTCGACCATCTCGCCCGTCAGGTTCGGCGATGACAGGAACCTGAAGGCGCTGCCCCGCGGGATGAGGTAGCGTTCCTGCTGCTGCCGGCGCAGCCACGCCAGGCGGTAGTCGGAGGTCACGTTCAGGGCCGCTCCCATCAGAAACGCGGCCGCGCCGGCGATAAAGCGGCCGTCCAGCAGCCACTCCCGCGAATAGTCTGCCCCATATCCCAGGAACCAGCCGTTGAGCAGGCCGTTGATGACATTGAAGACGATGGCCGAGGCGCAGATGACGACCGGCATCGGCCGGCTGTAGCGCGGCACGATCCAGGGCCACAACAGGGTGCGGTGGGCGTAGTGGATGACCCAGGCGGCGACCAGCAGGTCGGCGACCGGATGGCGGTTTCCGGCCGAGAAGTACACTGTCGGCAGCACGCACAGCGCCGGCAGTTCCATGACGACCCAGCCCCAGCGGGCCGCCACGCGCGGGCCGCGCGGGTTTCCGCCGGTGCGGCCGACGTGGTCGGTCCCCACCAGGCTGTAGATGAAGACGGGTACCGCCAGGGCGGCCCACACGACGACGATGGTGTCGAAGCCGGACAAGTCGAAGCTCATGCCCACACCCGGTCATGGGGGCGGCTGCTCGGGTTCTCTATTGCGAGTCCTGCGGGCCGCCTTCTCACTCCATCCGGCGGATCCACTCGCGGATCAGTTCGACGGCTTGCCGATCGACCAGTGAGGTGGCCAGTTGAGGCATCTTGCCCCGGCCGCGGGTGGCCATTCGGTGGAGCAGGACGGAGCGGGTCGGATCTCCGGGAGCCACCAGCCTGGCGTCGGGGATATCGAACTCGTGGTGCAGGGGTTCCAGGTCCAGCATCTTCATGTCCTCCAGGCTTTTGGAGAACTCCAGTGAGATCTGGGAGTTGCCTCCCCCGGACTGAACGTGGCATTGGGCGCAGTTGGCGTGCAGGTAGGCGCGGGCCCGTGCCTGCAGGGGCGCCCGCGGGTCGTAGGGGTCGGCCAGGCGGGGGAAGGCTGCCGACCAGTGAAACGGCAGGTCGTCCGGCGACACCGCCTGGCCTGAGGCGGCGGCCGTGATTTCCTCCACCCGCGAGTCCAGCAGGTAGCGGTTGATCCCGCTCTTTTGCAACCGCTTCCGCAGGGACTGCTTGTCCTCATCCGACCAGGCCGGCTTCAGCACCCCCAGGTAGTGCAGCGCCTCCAACTGGTTGGCCGTGACCCCTCCATAGTCGTGCGGCTTGTTCATCTGGGGCGTCGACAGCCCCAGGACGAAGTTGGCCGCCCGGCTGTGACAGACCATGCACTCGCTCCGGCTGGGAAAGCGCCAGTCCAACCGGCCCTTCCCGCTTTCGGCCGAGCCGATCTCGACGGAGGCGTCCAGTCCTTCGCTCCCGACCAGGTGGGCTTCGGTCTGTTCCGGGTTCCAGGCATAGGAATAGCCGACCCATTCGCCCTGCTGCCGGGTCAGCAAACGGGTCTCGATCCAGCGCCGCTTGCCGGTTCCACCGCTTTCCGAGTCGAATCCGAACGACTTGACCAGCACGGTCCGGTCGGGGAAGCTCCAGCCGACGCTGGCGGTCATGCCTGCGGGGGCGGCCTGGCTCCGGCCTTCGTCCTGACCCCCGGCCGGCGGCAGATAAAGAGACCGCGCCTTGAAGGCGCCGTCCGACCACAGGGGGGCGTTCACCGAGTAGGGGATCATCCCGGGGGTCAACCGATGGCCTGCGACCGAGGCAAACAGCCCGGTCTGGCTCAGGCGCCGGGGGAACCGGCCGCTGCTGTCGGGCGCGTCGTTGACCTCCAGGGAGTGGAGGCCTCCCCTTCCCTGGTCTCGATAGTCGAGCACCAGCAGGTTGCCGTCGCCGTCCACCTCGAAGGCGACGATGGCCAGGGGGGTGTCGGCCAGCTCTCTGTGCCACACGAGTTCCCGGCCTTCTACCCTGGCGCCCCATATCTTGCCGGTGGAATAGTCGCCGTAGATGTAGGCTCCCCACAGCTCCGGGAACCGGGAGCCGTAGTAGACCAGGCCCCCGGTCATGGAGCGGGCTTCGGAGTGCGGGTGTTCCAGCAGGGGCTTGGAAACCGGAGTCGGTCCCAGCTCGCGGTTGGCATAGAAGATGTGGCTGCCCTCGTAGACGCTCCAGCCGTAGTTGGCTCCCCGTTCTACCAGATAGACCTGCTCCCAGAGGTCCTGTCCGTTGTTGCCCACCCAGAGATGCCCGGTCCTGGGGTCCACCGACATGCGCCAGGGGTTGCGAAACCCGTAGGCCCAGGTTTCGGGGCGGGCCCCCTCCATGGCGGCGAAGGGGTTGTCCGGCGGCACCGAGTAGAGGCGGCCCGGGTCCGGGCGGGCGAGGTCGATCCGAAGCACCTTGGAGAGCAGATGGTCCAGTCCCTGTCCCTTGAGATTGGTGTCGGAATCGCTGGTCCCGTCGCCGGAGGTGACGTACATCAGGCCCTCGGGACTGAAGGCGATGGCTGCGCCGTCGTGTCCGTTGGACTCCCATTCGATGATCACCTCGGCCGATTCGGAGTGAAAACGGTGGGGGGGCTTGGGGTCCACCCGATAGCGGGTGATGCGAACGCGCTTGCCGCCGGCCGCGACCCGATTGTTGCTGCCGATGAAGAGGTGGCCGTTCTCCTGGAAGGCGGGATGAAAGGCGATGCTGTAGGCCAGGGATTTCCCGAAGTGGTGCAGGATTTCGTAGGCGCCGTCAGCCGAGTCCCCGGTGGTCCGGCACAGCCGAGGCTCCGCCTTCTTGGGGTCCTGGTCGATGAACCACAACCTGCGGCTTCCCGGCTCCTTCACCACCACCACCGGGTTGGTCATCGAGAGCCTGGGGAAGGCCCGCACCACCCGGTAGGGAGGGGGTGGGTCCGGGGCCCCGACCACCCGCGAGGGCACCGACTGCCATCGGCTCTTGAGTTGCTGCAGAGCGTTGGGTTCGTTCCGGTCCGCCCCTGCCGAACCCGGGCGAAAGACCGCCAGCAGAACCAGCAGACCCAACGGGATGCAGATCAAAAACACGGCCGGGCGGAGGGCAAGCGGCGCGGTGTGGGGTTGGAGTCGCATTCCTGGCCGGTCCGGGTCAGATCCGGATCCGGTTGCTGGATCGAGGGTCCCGGGTCAGGGTCCCACTGTGAAAGGTTCCCTGCATGCAGCGGTCCCGCCAGGCCCCGGAGGCGTCGTACAGCTCGACTTCAGTGTCTATGGGGTTGATCAGGACCGCCGGGCGGTGGGGCCGGGCCCGGCTGACCACCAATCCCTGGGCACTTACCAGGAAGCTCGGCCAGGCATGGCGGCGGGTGCCGTTGTTGGCGCTGACCGCAAAATAGTTGCTGGCCGCCGCGGCCTGAATGGTGGTCGAAACCCAGGTGGTGTAGTTGTGATAGTTCTGCAGACTGGCGCCGGCGTTGTGAAAGGAGACCAGCATGAGCTGGACCCCGAGCCGCTTGTACTGGCGAAACAGCTCGGGGTAGCGGAAGTCGTGACAGATCAGCAGTCCACACATCACCTCTCGCACCTGGAAGGTCACAAAGGCCTCCCCGGGACTGTAGTGGTGAAGGTCGCCGTCGTCGTCGTGGTCTCCGAAGCAGAACATCTTGTCGTAGCGGTTGATCAGGCGTCCCCGATTGCTCACCACGTAAAGCGAGTTGTGGGGTTTGTGCTGGCCCGACAGTGGATGGTTGGACCCGACCACCACCCACAGGCCGAGATGTCCGGCCAGCCCCATGATCTCTTCCATGGCAGCCGACACGGCGTCCCAGTCCATTTCCCGGACGGACTTCAACTCGTTCCCCAGGTAGCCGGTCAGACAGGCCTCGGAAAAGTGAACCAGGTGGGCTCCCTTGGATTTGGCTTGCTTCATCTGGCGGGTGATGGCTTGGAGGTTCTTCGCAACTTGCGTCCGGATTTCAAACTGGCAGGTGGCCAGGATCAATTGAGCCATGTCGAACTCCTTGCGGGTTGGGTCCTCGGATCAGTGGTTGCCGGGACTGCCGCCGGCAGCGTGCCGGCCGGAGATCAGCGCGGCCAGCGCTGCGCCACCCCGGGCAACTCCGGGAAAGGCACGTGCGGTTCGTTCTGGTACCAGTAGGCCACCGAGGCGACGTCGTCGGCCAGCGGCTGGTACTTGCCGTTCGGCCACCAGCCCAAGGCCTGGATGGTCACGCGCAGGTCCTGCTGGAAGCAGATGGGATCCCTGATGTGCCACCGGTAGAGGCTCCATTTGGGCGGGCCGTCTTCTCCCGGATGCTTGAGCACGTTGCCGGCGTAGGCCGTGCTGTAGGTCTCGGGGAACCCGAAGCTTCCGCAAAAGTAGTCTTCGGTCCCGGTGCCGCAGATGGTGGGGAACTCCCTGTCCCCATCGATGAAGAACTTGATCTCCCCTTCCCCGAACCAGCCGTCGGACAACTGCGTCCAGGCCAGGAAGGTCCCGGCGTACTTGCCCTGCCCCCGGATGTCCTCGACGATGACGTATTCGGGATGGGCGCGGTCGGTGACGGCCCGCCGCCACTGGGCGTGAAGATAGCCGGCGCCGTCGGGGACCTCAGTCTCGGCATAGGTGATCTGGTAGGTGAGAAGCCGCAGCTCGTCCTGGTCTTCGTTGGTGAAGCTGATCCTGGCCCGGCGGCGGAAGGGCATGGGCCAGTAGCAGTTGAAGGCCGACTTGGGGTTGACGGTCACAGCCAGGGAATTGACCCGGGCGAACCGGTTGTGGCCCACGGCGAAGAAGTCGGAGACGGGGGTCTCGATGGAGGGCGCATCCTCCCCGTCCCAGTAGAAGCGCAGAACGTGGGAGCGTCCCTTGGCGGGATCGGCCACCAGCCAGATGTGCTGGATCAGGCCAGGCCCGGCGACGTCCATGAGGGTGAGGGTCTCACCGGGTTTCACCTTGTAGAAAGGACTGACTTTCCATCCCTGTCCCAGGTCGCTGGCCGCGTGGCTGAAGGGCAGCTTTCCGGGATCGGGCGCCGCCATCCCTCCCCTCCCCTTCTCGCCGCCGGGATTCTCCGGAGACACCGAACGCGTTCGCGCCCGGCTCAGCAGAGGAAGTCCCCCCAGCCCCAGGCCAAGTTGTTCCAATGCGTCCATGGATTCCCTCTTCCGGTCTCGGCAGGAGTCGAACAGCGGCGCTGGGTTGCGAGCCTGCGCCGAAGCCGCCGCTTGCTCCGATCAGTCCTAGTCCGAATCGGTCACCGCTTCGAACCGCCGGAGGATCCGCCCTTGGTCCCGCCGTAGGGGTTCTGCCTCACGATGGCCAGCACCTCCTCGGCCGTCCTGGCCTGGTTCAGCAGCTCCATGCGGGCGGCTTCCTCCTGTTGCAGCGCCCGAACGTTGTTCAAAACGGCTTCCAGCCGGTCCGCCGGGAACTTGCAGGCTCCGTTTTCGTCCATGTGGATGATCTCCCCCGGAGCAACGTCCATTCCCGCTACCGATACCGGCACGTTGATGGCCCGAATGGCCATGTTTCCGTGCCCCGGCGTGGTTCCGCTGAGCAGGTACTGGAACTTCATGGGACGGATCTCATCGATGTCCCGGGAGGGGCCGTTGGAGATGGCCCCCACGCAGCCGACCGCCTTGAGAGTGGTGGTGAAGACGCCTCCGGCCAGTCCCACTTTGCCCGCCAATTCCGGGGGAAACTTCTGCTGGAAGGCCAGGATGGTGGGCTTTCTGGACTTGCCCAACGCTTCGAGCAGGTCGGCCAGGGTCAAGCAGTCGAAACTGGGATCGGGCATCCCGTGGACGCAGGTGACGGCATAGCCGACGGTTGGGCCCAGCTCGGGGAACATGCAGCGGATGGATTGATCCGTGTACCAGTTCTCGGTCCAGGGATTGTAGAGCCCCAGACAGAGGGGATGGCCGGGATAGGTCGCCACCACGTTGGTGATGGAGGGAGTATCGAACTTCCGCAGTTCTGCAATCAGTTGTTCATCGGTTGGACGTTCCACAGGCTTCCTCCTGACTTGATCCTCGCGGCTGGGGTTTTTTCGGGTTCAGCGCTTCCGGGCCGGCCGCAGGCGCGGAGGCTGCGATTCAACTCCCGCCCCTCACCCTCTGCCGATATAGGGCATCTTGGTGGCCATTACGGTCATGAACTGCACGTTGGCATCCAGCGGCAGATTGGCGATGTAGACCACGGCCCGGGCCACGTGGTCGGCATCCATGGTGGGTTCCACCAGGACGGCGCCGTGGGCCTGGGGCACGCCGTCCTTGGCCTTGGCCGTCATGGGGGTGGCCGCGTTGCCGATGTCGATCTGGCTGCAGGCGATATCATACTTGCGCCCGTCCAGCGAGGTGGAGCGGGTCAGACCGGTGATGGCGTGCTTGGTGGCCGTGTAGGGAGCCGAGTTGGGTCGAGGCACGTGGGCCGAGATGGAGCCGTTGTTGATGATGCGCCCACCCCGGGGCGTCTGGCTCTTCATGATTGCAAAGGCCTGCTGGGTGCAGAGGAAGGTGCCCGTCAGGTTGGTATCCACCACCGCTTGCCACTCTTCTACGGTCAGATCTTCCAGGGGTTTTGGCGAGGCTCCGATCCCCGCGTTGTTGAAGAGCAGGTCGAGCCGGCCGAACCTCTCCCGGGTTCGGTCGAACAGGGCGCGGACGGAGGCAGGCGACCCCACGTCGGTGGGTACCACCAGGGTCCGTTCGGCCGAGGGGCCGGCCTGGGCTGCCACGGCCTCCAAGGGCTCCCGGCGCCGGCCGGCCAGGACCACCCGGTAGTCCTCCTCCAACAGGCGCAATGAGGCGCCTCTGCCGATCCCGGTTCCGGCTCCGGTCACAATGGCCACCTTCCCCTCTTCCTTCATGGGATCTCCTCCCGGTCCAAGAAATCTCAGGCCGCCGCCCCTGACTGCCAGAGTCCGAATCCTACCACGAACCGCCGCTCGGTGGCGCGTGTTGCAGCTTGGCCGGCCTCTCCTGCGCGCGCTGCTGGAAGCCCTTGCAAATTTCGGAGAATTCTGCTCCATTGGGAGGGTTGCCGAAGCCGGCAGAGCCAAAGGCCGGGGGATTGGCGCCGGCGAACCTTTCAGGCGACCGAGTTTGACCCCGTTTTCACCGTGAACTTCGTTCTCTTGAGTCCTTCCCACCTGCTGACCGTGGCCGTGGTGCTGACGGCCAGCGTGCTCTTGCCCCTGTGGGTGCGACGCAACTGCTCCGAGCGCCAGGGGCAACGGCTGGCCACAGGGCTGGGTATCTTTGTCGCGGTTCAGGAGGCGGTCAAAATCTGGCTGAGAGTCCAGGTCTACGATTACCGTCTGGCTGAGGTGCTGCCGCTCCACCTCTGCAGCGCCGGAATCCTGTTGACCGCGGTGCTGTTGCTGTGGCGGAGCTTCCGGGCTTTCGAGGTGGTCTATTTCTGGGGATTCAGCGGCACGCTGCAGGCCATTCTCACCCCGGATCTGGAGGAAGTCTTTCCCCAACCCGCGTACCTGTCCTATTTCCTCAGCCACGGCCTCATCATCCTGGGGGCCTTCTACGCCATCCTGGTCTTCCGTTTTCGACCGTGGCCGAGCTCGATTTGGCGGGTCTACCTGATGACCGCCCTCTACAGCTTCGTTCTGATCGCCCCCCTCAACTACCTGCTCGACACCAACTACGTGTATTTGCGCCACAAACCGGCCGGGGCCAGCCTGCTGGACTATTTAGGCCCCTGGCCCTGGTATATGCTGTCCGTGGCGGGTCTGGCCTGGCTCTTCTTCGCGGTGGCCTACGCGCCCTTCTACGTGATGGACCGCTTCGCCAGGAGGCGCGGGAGCCTGGACACCGGTTGAGCAAGGAGAAATTGGAGGAATAATGGCTAAGTCCTGGTACCTATTGCCATTCCAAAACGACGGCCGCTCGCGATCGTCTACCTGCTGTCGACGCCGCAGCCGTCCCCCTCAGCGACGGCGCAGTAGCCGTTCCGGACCAGGAAACACGCGAGATGATCTCCACCCGATCCAACGCAAGACGGTACCTCAAGTTCGTTCTGTTTGACATGGACACCGACGACCCGGGTGTTTACTTCATGAACACCGAGACGCACCCGGGACATGCTGCCTTCCTGGATTTCATAGGCCTTGAGTGGAACCAAGACGGGCTGATCACCGGGCAGATCATCTATCACCCGGAACTCGTTGCCCCCGATGGCAGTCCGGGAGTCTACACCTTCTACTGGGATTCGGTGCGCGTGGGTAGAAGGGAAAAGAACGAGCCCGATGGCAGTTGGGTGTACCAAAGCTACCACTTCAGCCTTGTGACGCGCTCCTATACGGTGCTCGCCGCCAGCATGCCGCTGCTCGACGACAACTTGGCCTTCTATATACGAAACTCCGATCTTCCGTCTCTCCAGACCGACTTGCCGTTATACAGAGAATCCCGCATTCCACTCGTGTTCGACGAAGATATCTACGCGGAAACCAGCTTCCTGGCGTTGAACCCGGGGGAAGGGTACGGCTTGCTGCGGATCATGGACCCGGACGAGCGTCCCCACCCCCGCGACATCGTGATCTACGAGGCGCTGCCCAACGAGCTGCCCCGCGTCGCCGGCATCATCACCACCGTACCCCAGACGCCGCTGTCGCACGTCAACCTGCGCGCCGTGCAAGACGGCATTCCCAACGCCTTTATCAGCGACGCGCTCGACAAGCCCGCCATCGACGATCTCATCGGCGGCTATGTGCGGTACGAAGTGACTGAGAGTGGCTGGGAGCTGCGCGCCGCCACCCCCGCTGAAGTTGATGCCCACTACCCCATCTTCAACAAAGGAACGGGCGATTGGGGGGATTTTACCCCCATTTTGGCCTAAAAGCACCTGTAAGTTGTTGATTCTTGGTCGGAGAAGCTGAAGTAGTGCCATAATCGTGTGGGAGGGGCTTGACCCCCTCGGCCCCCTCTGTTAGGGTCCCTCCCATGTTCATCCGCCGCACCCAGACCCGCTCCACTCCCTCCGGTCAGACCTACTTCACCCACCGCCTCGTTCGCTCCCATCGCCTCTCAGGCAAGGTCCGCCAGCAGACCCTGCTCAACCTCGGTCGCCACTTCTCCATCCCCCGCCATGACTGGCCCCTGTTGTGCCGCCGTCTGGACGAGATCCTCAGCGGTCAGTTGCCCTTGATCCAGGAGGGTTCGGCCCCGTTGGAGGAGGAAGCCCAACGCATGGCCGAGCGCTTGCTCGAGGGGGAAGCCGACGTGACCGGCACCGCTGGGGAGGCCTCTTCAGAAGACCTGCAGACGGTAGCGGTGGATTCGGTGGAGTTGACCCGTCCGCGCAGCGTCGGGGTGGAGCAGGTGGGCCGGTGGGCGCTGGAGCAGTTGGGGTTGGTGGAGTTGCTGGCCGAGTTGGGTCTGAATGGACCGTTGCGGGCGGCGGCGCTGGGGGCGATTGTGGGCCGCTTGGCCCGTCCCGGCTCGGAACGGGCCACCTGGGGCTGGCTCGGCCGGCGCAGCGGCTTGGGCGAGTTGCTGGACTTTGACTTTCAGACCCTGAGTCTGATGCAGATGTATCGGGCCTCAGACGCCCTGATGAGACACCGCCAGGCCATTGAGGCCCACCTGTTCACCCGGGCCATGGGTCTGTTCGATCTCGAGCCGACCGTCACCCTGTTCGATCTGACCAACACTTTCTTCGAAGGGGCGGCCCGCCGTCAACCCAAGGCCCAGCGGGGGCACTCGAAGGAGAAGCGTAGCGACTGTCCCCTGCTGACCCTGGGGTTGGTGCTGGACGGGGCCGGGTTTGTGCGCCGCTCGCAGGTCTTTGCCGGCCGGGTGGATGAGCCCCGCACCCTGGCGGGGATGCTGGGGGCGCTCGAGGCGCCCCGGGGGGCCCTGGTGGTGATGGATCGGGGGGTGGCGACCGAGGATCGCATCCAGTGGTTGAGGGAGGAAGGGTACCGCTATGTGGTGGCCAGCCGCCAAGGCTCCCGGCAGTTCGACCCCCAACTGGCCCTGACCTTGGAGACCGCTTCCAAGGCCAGGTTACAGCTCCACAAGGAGGTCTCAGAGGACGGCGGGGAAGTGCGTCTCTACTGCCGTTCCGAGGAGCGGGCTCACAAGGAACGGGGCATTGTCGAGCGTTTCAGCCGGCGCTTCGAGCAGGGGCTCGCCCGACTCTCCGAGGGGCTGTCACGGCCGCGGGCTCACAAGGGCATCGAGAAGGTCCGGGAACGGATCGGGCGGCTGAAGGAGCAGAGTCGCGGGGTGGCTCAACACTACACCATCGAGGTCCTCACCGACGACAGCGGCCGCAAGGCGGCGGCCCTGAGCTGGAAGCGCCAGCCCCGCCAGGGCTCGATGGTCACCCATCCGGGGGTCTACTGCCTGCGCAGCAACCAGACCGACTGGGACGAGGAGAGCCTGTGGCGCACCTACACCACTCTCACCGACGTGGAAGCGGTGTTTCGCTCCCTGAAGTCCGAGCTGGGCCTGCGCCCCATCTATCATCACAAGCCGGTGCGCTCGGAAGGCCACCTGTTCCTGACGGTCATCGCCTATCAACTGGTGCAGGTCATCCGCAAACGCCTCAAGCAGCGGGGCGAGGCCTCCAGTTGGACCACGCTGCGGCGCATCCTGGAAGGACAGCAGCGGGTCACGGTGACCTTCCGGCGTGGGGACGGGCGGACCTTGCACGTACGCAAGGCCACGCGGGCAGAAACTGATCAGAAGGCCATCTACGACGCCCTGGGCATCGATCCCGCTCCCGGAGGGGTCCGCAAGATGATCGTCTGATCCCCCCCCATATCGCCGGTTTCAACGCGTTTGTAGTGCCACTTGCGCGATTCTGTCTTCGTAACCTGTTGATAATAAGCGTGTACTCGGAAGCCGTGTTAAAGATGGGCTACGCCTCTTCCCGGCCCGCCGAGGCACAGACCCCGCAACGCGACCTCACGGTCACAGCGCTCATCCCGCTCAGTCAGGTCGGCTTCGAGGACTGGGACGTGTTCGGCGTCAAGGCGGCCAACGTGGCCGTGCTGGGTACGCTGGGGTTTCCGGCGGGGACCGTCCCCGCCGGGTTTGCGATCCCGTTCTATTTCTACGACGAGTTCATGAAGGCCCACGATTTCTATACCCGCATTGAAACCATGCTGGCAAACGAGGACTTCCAGACGGACTTCGAGGTCCAGGATGACAGGCTCGATGATCTGCGCGACGACATCAAGGACGCGGAGACGCCGCAGTGGATCATCGATGCCCTGACCGCCATGCACGCGACATATCCCGAAGGGTAATCCCTGCGCTACCGGTCGAGCACCAACAACGAAGATCTGCCGGGGTTCAACGGCGCGGGCCTGTACGACTCCAAGACCCAGGACCCGGACGAGACGGAGGAGGACGGCATCGACAAATCCCTCAAACAGGTGTTCGCCAGCCTGTGGACCTTCCGCGCCTTCACCGAGAGGGAGTTCCATCGCATCGATCACCTGGCGGCAAAGATGGGGGTGCTGGTGCATCCCAACTACTCCGACGAACTGGCCAACGGCGGCGCCGTCAGCTTTGACCCTATCTACGGCAGGGACGAGTACTACTACGTCAACACGCAGCTTGGCGAAGATCTGGTCACCAATCCCGAAGCGCACTCGGTGCCGGAGGAACTCCTGTTGAGATCGTTAGGTAATTACACCATCCTGGCGACCTCCAACCTGGTGGAGCCAGGGCAGCTCCTCATGAGCGACGACCAACTGCGCCAGTTAAGAGCGCATCTTGAGGTGATCCATGACCACTTCGCAGGGCTGTACAACCCCGCACCTGATGACCCGTTCGCCATGGAGATCGAGTTCAAGATCACCAGCGACGATATCCTTGCGATCAAGCAGGCCCGCCCCTGGGTCTTCGATAACGCTCGCGACGCGACGCCGGTGATCACGACGGCCGCCCTGATTCTCGTGGCGGAGAACGAGACGGTGGTGGCGACGCTGCAAGCGACGGACGAGGATGACCGCACCGAGGACCTGGTGTGGGATATCACGGGAGGGGAGGACCAGAGTCAATTCACGCTGACGGTTGACGGCAGGCTGGCGTTCACGGCGGCGAAGGACTACGAGGAACCGGATGACAATGATGGGGATGGGGATTACGAGGTCACGGTGCAGGTGAGCGACGGGTTCAATTCGGCGGAGGTTGAATTCACGGTCAGGCTGCAGGATGTGGATGACACCGATCCGACAGTGAGCAGTCTGGCAATCAGCTCGGATCCGGGTACGGACCGGACCTACGCGGAAGGGGAGCAGATCCGGGTGACGGTGACCTTCAGCGAGACGGTGGAGGTGGAGGGAACGCCGCAGTTGAGGCTGAGAGTGGGAAACAGGCCCCGGACGGCCGGCTACCTGAGAGGACGGGGACGGCGGCGCTGGTGTTCGGTTACGAGGTGGCCGATGGGGACGAGGACACCGACGGGGTGAGTATCGAGGCGGGCCGGATCGCCTTGAACGGAGGGATGATCAAAGACGAGGCAGAGAATGCGGGTGAGCTGGCTCACGGGGCGGTGGCCGCGCAAGCTGCCCACAAGGTGGACGGGGTCAGGCCGGCGTTTGTGAGCGCGGCGGTGGACGGGTCGTCTCTGACGCTGACCTACGGGGAGGCGCTCGATGGAGGGTCGAGGCCGGCGTCGGGGGACTTCACGGTGGCTGGTGGCGATCACGCGCGAACGGTCACCCAGATACGGGTGAGCGGGAGCGTGGTGACGCTGACGCTCAACCCGGCGGTGGAGCACGGAGATACGGGGATCCGGGTGAGCTACACACCGGACACCAATCCGCTCCGGGACGCGGTGGGCAACGACGCTAGGGGACTGAGCAGCCGGTCAGTGACCAACACCACCGGGGCGCCCAACACGGCCCCGGAGATCACGAGTCCGAGTTCGTTCGATGTCCGGGAGAACCAGTCGGTGGCGAGGCGGCTGGCGGCCAGGGACACCGACGCGGGAGATGAGGTAACGGGCTGGTCGATCGTGGGCGGGGCCGACCGAGGGCGGTTCACGATCGCTTCCGACACGGGAGATCTGAGCTTCCGGACAGCGCCGGACTACGAGGCTTCCGCAGACGTGGCCAGCGCTGATCCGCCGAGCGAAGCCGGGGACAACGCGTACGTGGTAACGGTGCAAGTGAGGAGCGGGGCGGCGGCCAGGGAGCTGGAGGCTGAGAAGACGTTGACGATCAGCGTGACGGACGAGCTGGAGTCGCCGGAGGGGCCGGAGGCGCCGGACATATCAGGGGAGACGGCCGACAGCCTGACGGTGAGCTGGAGCGAGCCGGAGAACACGGGACCTCCGATCACCGACTACGACGTGCAGTACCGGGAGAAGGGGACGGGGGGCTTCACCGACGGGGGCCACGAGGGGCCGGGGCTCAGCTTGACGCTTTCCGACCTCAAGCCGGGGACGGGCTACGAGGTGCAGGTAAAAGCCAGAAACGAGGAGGGGACGAGTGACTGGTCGGAGTCGGGCGAGGGCATGACGGTCACGCCGCTGACGCTCGCGATGGCGAGCGGCACCGAGCCCCCGGTGTCGGGGCCGTTCACGGTGAGGTTCAGCTTTTCCGAGGAGGTGACGGGCTTTACCCGAAACGAAATCGAGACCGAACAGGTTGCCGAGCAAGACCCTGCCTGCAGAGATAGCCAAGGCAACGCAGTACCCTGCGACCCGGTCATTGGGGCGTTGCAGACGGTCGACGACCGGGTCTTCAGCGCTACGGTAACTCCGGGAACCAATGGGGTGGAGAACAACTACACACTGAGGCTCAGTGTGCCTGCCGACACAGTGAGGTCGGCCACACGTGGCCAGCTCAACGAGGAAGCGATGCTGGAGGTCCGGGTGGCGCCGCCGGGAGTGACGGTGGAGATCTCATCGATCGGCCTGAGGGCCAGTGGCGGGAATGGAACGGTACGGTTGAGCTGGAACAGCCCGGCGGATAACGGGGGCTCACCCATCATCCGCTACGAGTACCGGTACGCGGCCACCGGGGAGGCGTGGAGCGACTGGGAGAACGTGGGACCCGGGACGAGCGAAGTGACGGTAGGGAACCTGATCAACGGCCAGGAGTATGTGTTTGAGGTGCGTGCGGTCAATGCCCTGGGCAAGGGTGGAGCGGAGACGGTGCAGGCCACCCCGGAGCGGCGGATTGCGCGGCCCCCCCCGCCCCCCGGCGGCGGCGGAGGCGGAGGTGGCCTGGTGTTTCCTCCCGAGGCGCCGCTGGGCCTGATGGCGATGCCCGGGGACGGGGCGGTGGGGTTGGAATGGAGTCCGCCCGAAAGCGACGGGGGCACTCCCATCCTGCACTATGAGTACCGTCTCAAGGAGATCCGCGGGAAGTTCGGCGAGTGGATCCCGATCGAAGACAGCGCCCCCGATGAGGTTAACGCCGGCGGGTATACGGTCGGGGGGCTTCTCAACGGGACGGTCTATGTCTTTGAGCTGCGGGCGGTCAACCTGGTGGACGAGGGACCGGAGTCGGAAGCGGTGGAGGTGGTGATGGGGCTGGACCGGGCCTACTGGTCGAACTTCCTGGCGGAGGACCTCGAAGGGAGTGAGGCCAGCCTGGAGCACACCCCGTTTGGAGGAGTCCCGCAGAGGCTGAGGCTGCGGTTTGGAGCGGGGCTGCGCTTTGAGGAGAGCGAGCTGGACGGGGAGGGGGAGGTGACGGGGACGCGCATGGGCAGCTACGGGTACCGCTACACCAGCCAAACGACGGGGGAGTTGAGGCTGGACTACGACGGGGGGGTGACCTGCCAGTTGCGGATGACCTTCAGGGGAGTGGGAGCGGGCAGCTACAGCTATCGCTGCGGCGGAGCGTTGCCGGGACAGGGGAGCTTCCGGCTGACGGGGCGGAACCGGGTGCCGGAGATCACGAGCACCGGTCCGTTCGAGGTCATGGAGAACACCACAACGGTAGTGCAGCTGGAGGCGGCGGACCCGGACGAAGGGGACGAGATTGCGGGATACGGAATTGCGGGGGGAGCCGACGCGGAGCTGTTTGCGGTGGTTGAGGAGACGGGGGAGCTGCGGTTCCGGGAGGCGCCGGACTACGAGAATCCGGGGGATGTGGAGAGCGCGGAACCGGAGAGCGGAGCCGGCGACAACGAATACATCGTGGTGGTCGAGGTAAGCAGCGGGGAGGGGGAGAGGGAGCGGAAGGGGCAGAGGGCGATCCGTGTGCGGGTGACGGACGAGGAGGAACCGCCGGAGATCACGAGCACCGGTCCGTTCGAGGTCATGGAGAACACCACAACGGTAGTGCAGCTGGAGGCGGCGGACCCGGACGAGGGGGACGGGATTGCGGGATACGGGATTGCGGGGGGAGCCGACGGAGCGCTGTTTGCGGTGGATGAGGGGACGGGAGAGCTGAGGTTTGGGGAGGCTCCGGACTATGAGAATCCGGGGGGTGTGGAGAGTGTGGAACCCCTGAGCGAAGCCGGGGACAACGAGTACGTAGTGGTGGTCGAGGTATGGAGTGGAGAGGGGGAGAGGGAGCGGAAGGGGCAGAGGGCGATCCGTGTGCGGGTGACGGATGAGGAGGAACCGCCGGAGGCGCCGGCAGCACCGGAGGTGAGGGCGGAGGGCAGCGACAGTTTGAAGGTGAGCTGGACCGAGCCTGAGAACCGAGGCCCGGCGATCACCGACTATGACGTGCGCTACCGGGAGCAGGGGGAAGAAGGCTACAGCGACGGGGGGCACGAGGGGACGGGTCTGACGGTGAGGCTGTCGGGGCTGAAGACGGAGACGCTCTATGAGGTGCAGGTAAGGGCGGTGAGCGAGGAGGGGATCAGTGAATGGTCGGAGCCGGGAGAAGGGAGGACCGACAGGGAGGACGCGGACGATCCGTCGGACTTCACCGGGGAGGATCTTGAGGGCAGGCGGCTGACCCTGCGGCTGGAGGGGGAGGAGGGGGCTGCCGGAATCGTTGAGTTGAGGTTTGGGGAAGGCAACCGGTTCGAGCAGATCGAGCCGGGCGGAGAGCAAGTTGCGACCCGGAGCGAGGGCGTTTCCCGGTCCGGCATCTACACCTATGAGAGGACAGGTCCCGGCAGGGCGACGGTGAGGCTCGACTACGATGACGGGAGTTCCTGCGAGCTCCGATTGAGCTTCACCGAGTCGGGAGTGGGCGGGTTCGTCTATGACTGCGGGGAGGGGGACCCGGCCGAGGGGAGCTTCCGGCTGACGACGGGGTCGCTGTTCGTTCCGGTTATCCTGAGCTCAGCCGGTCGGAACAACTCCTTTTTCACCTCGGAGCTGACGCTGACCAACCGGGGGGAACGGGAGGCGAGGCTCGACTACACCTACACGGCCGAACGGGGAGGAGGAAACGGGACAGCATCGGAGGTTCTCCCTGCAGGCAGGCAGAGGGTCAAATCCGACGCCCTCACCTATCTGATTGACCTGGGGATACCGATTCCGCAGACCGGCAACCGGATCGGGACGCTGAGGGTGGAGGTGCCGCTGGGATCCGAGGTGGAGGCGGTCGTGCGGACCACGACCCCGGTGCCTGACGGACGGACGGGACTGGCCTACCTGGGAGTGGCGCAGGAGGAGGGCTTTACCGAGGCGGTCTATCTGTGCGGACTGCGGCAGAACAGCCGGGACCGCTCCAACCTGGCCTTTCAGAACATGGGAGCTTCAGAAGAGGAGGCGATCACGCTGAGGGCCACGGTGTATTCGGGAGAGGCGGCAGATACGAGTCCCCGCGTGCTGGAAGACATTACGCTTGAGCCGGGAGGATTTCATCAGTATTCGCCGGTGCTGGGAGTGCTGGATAGTACGGACGGCGACCGCCAGGGCTACGTCAAGGTGGAACGTGTGGAGGGAGAGGCGCCCTTCTACGCCTACGGAGTGATCAACGACCAGGCCAACTCGGACGGGTCGTTTGTCTTTCCGGTGACGGCGAGTTCACTGGAGGGGAAGAGGGGGCAGACCCTGCCGGTGATCGTGGAGACGAGCGAGTTCAGAAGCGAACTGACGGTGACCAACTTCTCGGAGGAGCCCAGCACGCTCGATTTCCAGTTTGTGGCCGAGGGGATCGAGTCCGATGACAAGACGGCCGGCTTCCGCATGGCCCTGGAAGCCGGCGAGCAGCAAATCATCCCCGAGGTGGTGGAGGATCTGCGCCGGCAAGGGGTGGCGGGGCTGGGCACGACCCGAGGTTTCTATCTGGGACCGGTGTTCGTCACGGCCGAAGAGGGAGACCTGAGCGGGATTGTGATCGGGGCCAGGACGGGCTCTCAAGGAGGTGGGGGCTCCTACAGCGTCTTCTACAACGCGGTGCCGGAAGGAGAGGCCTTCACAGAGGAGGCCTGGGTGGATGGGTTGCAGCAGAACGAGGAGAACCGCAGCAACCTGGCGCTGGTCAACACGGGGGAAGTGGACGGGAGCGAGAGCATCTTTCATCTCGAGATCTACGACGGAGAGACGGGGATGTTGGTTGAGACGGTGGTGACCGGGCCGATCCCGGCGCGGCGCTGGCATCAGATCAACGGGATCTTGGACAGAGCCTCTTCGGAGACCCGGCAGGGGTATATCCGGATCGAGAAGGTGTCGGGGGCCAACCCGTTCCTGGCCTACGGGGTGGTCAACGACGGCGGGGCCCCGGGAGAGCTCAGTGGTGACGGGGCCTACCTGCCGGCTCGGGAGTAGACGCCGCAGGAAAAAGTCGCTTGCTTCGAGCAGCTCGGGATAGACCCCGACCTGCTCCCGAAACGCATCTACGCCGGCCGCGCCAATGGCCGCGTCCGGTATTTCCACATCAAGATGCCCGTCGCCGTCGAGCAGCACCGCGCCGTTATCATCTACATCAACCCCCGGCATGGGAACCCCCAGCGATCTGCACTCCTGGGGAGCCGCTCACCAGAAACTTTGGGACAAGCTCCGCGAGTCTGGCCGGCGCGTCGAAGTGACCGCAGTCGCCTGGGAGCAGCACCTTCTGGACCGCGCCGGCCGGAGACTCCGAACCTGGTTAGCCAGAAAGATGAGCGACGACGAAAAAGAAGCCCTCATGCTTCGCCAGGCCCTCGCTGAGGCCGATTGGACACCGTCGAAAGCCATGGTGGCCTCGACGCCGCCATGAGGAAATTCCACCAATGGTAGGAGGAAAACCGGATGCCCAAGGGCCGCGGATCGATCGACGATTTCCGCCTGTGGGGGTCACGGCGGTGGCGTCGTATCAATGCGCCACTGAAAAAGACCTGGTGGCGCACGTAGGTGGCGCAGGCTTTTGACAACCACAACGCTTTTCTCTCAGAGGGCGGAGTCCTCGCCGTTGTGGTGTGTGACTTTCCCGAAACGCCCCATCGGACGCGGGACAACACGGATTTCCCGCATCCGTTGCGGAAAAGAGAAGCGAGGCTGCGCCTCGCGTGTCCCCGCCTCGCCCGGCGCACCGGCACGCCGCACGGGAGGGGGAGAAAGTGGAGGGAGCGACCCCCCCTTTTTGACCGCTGGTGCGGCACGAGACGAGGTTAACCGGCGCACGCAGTGGCGCACGATTAACACTCCCGTCGGGGGGTCGCTCCCTCCACAGTGATCCCTGCGGGAAGGCGGCCGAGCCGGCGTGAACCGAGATCATTCGCCACGTAGTCTGCTTCCAGGAAACTGGGCCGACTTTGATGTCAGGGAGTCGGAAAATTCTCACTATGGCCCGCCCCACGAACAAATAGTCACGCAGGGCTCGGATGGCCGGGAGGTACAATGTTTATGGGAGACCGTTCGGTTTCCGGTCCTAAACCGTCTTGTTTAAAGTAGAGCGTCATTGGCAATGAGTCAGGGGTAGCAGCAGCAAGGCGGTAAAGTCAGGAAGACTCCATGAGGACAGGGCGGTGGGGCAGAGCCGAACGTGTGATGCCGTGGCTGGCGGCCGCACTCCTGTGCGTGCTGGCGGGCCACGCTCCTGCCCAACGGAGCCTCGCGGCGACCCCGGAGGCTGCAGAGGCCCTCTCCAACAACCACCTGACGAGGTCCATTCCATCCTCTTCCCTCAATCAGGGAATGTCTTCCTCCCTCTTCGTCCCGGTCATCCTGAACGCACCCGGACAGAACAACTCCTTCTTTACTTCCGAGCTGACCCTGACCAACCGGGGAGGGGAGGAGGCCACGTTCCATTACACCTACACGGCCCACCGCGGTGGGGGAAGCGGAACAGCCACCGACAGGCTGGCCCCAGGGCAGCAGAGAATCAAACCCGACGCTATCGTCTACCTCACCAACCTCGGCATCCCCATTCCCCGCTCCGGGAACCGCATCGGGACGTTGAGAGTGGAGGTTGTCGGGTCTGCCGAGGTTGGCGTGTCGGTGCGGACCACCACCTCGGTGCCTGAGGGCCGGGCAGGCCTGGCCTATCCCGGGATTGCTGCGGCTGCCGGATTCCGGCAAGCGGTCTATCTGTGCGGGCTGCGCCAGAACAGTCAGGACCGCTCGAACGTAGCCTTCCAGAACCTGGGCACGCAGGAGCAGGGGAACGTAACCTTGAGAACCACGGTATTTTCCGGAGAGCCGGGCGCCCCCACTGCCCGGGTCCTTAGGGACGTGACCCTGGAACCGGGAGGGTTCCATCAGTACAACGGCATCCTGAAGGGGGTAGGCTTTGACAACGGCTACGTCAGGGTGGAGCGGGTGGAGGGTGCCTCACCCTTCTACGCTTATGGGGTCATCAACGATCAGGCTAACTCCGACGGTTCCTTCGTCTTTCCGGTGACGGCCACTTCGCTGATAGGAACAAGGGGACTAACTCTGCCTGTGATCGTGGAGACGGGAGTCTTCACCAGCGAGTTGACGCTGACCAACTTCTCCGACGTCGCTAAGACGGTCACCTTCCGCTTCAGGGGCGAGGCTATCCGGACTCCCGACAAGACGGCGACGGTGGAATGGCCCCTTCAGCCCGGCCAGCAAGTGATTGTTCCCGACATTGTGGAGGTGATGCGCCAGAAGGGGATAGGGGGACTTGGTCCCTCCGGGCAGATCGTTGCCGGGGCCTTGTTCGCCACGGTGGCCAGGGGCGACATGAGCGGGATCGTGATTGGGGCCCGCACCAGCGCCTCCGACGGCCGAGGCGGGCAGTACGGCGTATTCTACCACGCCGTGCCGGATGGAGAGGCCTTCGCCGACAGCGCCTGGATCGATGCCCTCCAGCAGAACGAAGAGAACCGGAGCAACCTAGCTCTGGTCAACACCGGGGAATTCGATGACAGTCCCAGTGTCTTTGAACTCGACATCTACGATGGCGCGACGGGGATGTTGGCCAACACGGTGACCGGCGTGACGGTGGCGGCCAGGGGCTGGCATCAGATCAATGGATTCCTGGGGAATTACACCACGGGCACGACGCAAGGCTATGTACGGATCAGAAAGGTTTCCGGCAGCAATGCCTTCCTGGCCTATGGGGTGATCAATGATGGAGGGGCACCGGGTGAGCGCAGCGGGGACGGCGCATTTCTTCCAGCGACGGAGGCATTCCCCGCTACGGGGACCGAGCCGATGACGGACCGGGAAGTGCTGGAAACGCTCTATCACGCGACCGGCGGGTCATCCTGGAACGTCCGTACCCACTGGCTGAGCGAAGCACCTCTTTCGGAGTGGTATGGAGTCGCAACGGATGGGAGCGGCCGGGTCGCAAGCCTGGCTCTGTTTTCCAATGGTTTGAGCGGAGAGATCCCGCCGGAACTGCGCCAACTGACTCACCTCCAAGAGCTGAAGCTTGGGTACAATGATCTTAGCGGGCCGATCCCGCCGGAATTGGGTCAGCTGACCAATCTTCAAGAGCTGTTGCTCGGGGGCAACCAACTGAGCGGGCCGATCCCGCCGGAACTGGTCAAGCTATCCCGCCTCCGATCTCTACTTCTCTGGGACAACCGGTTGAACGGGGAAATCCCTCTGGAACTGGCCGGGCTTTCCCACCTCCAAGAGTTGCATCTTGGGGGCAATCGACTAAGCGGGGGGATCCCGCCGGAACTGGCTGGACTGACCAATCTCTTGTGGCTGCATCTCATGGACAACCAGTTGAAGGGAGCGATCCCAGCAGAACTGGGCCAATTGGCTCGACTCCAAACGCTCTATCTTTGGGACAACCCGTTGAGCGGCGCGATCCCGAAGCAACTACATCAACTGTCGGAGCTCACGAGGCTTAACATCCAAGGCACCGACGTATGCGTCCCGGCGGATCCCGACTTTCAGGCATGGCTGGGGGCGCTGGTCGAATTCGGATCCTCGGGTCTCGTCTGCGATGGGACGAGACGGGTCTTATTCTCCGAGTCGAGCTACGAGGTGAGAGAGGGAGAGACCGTCGAGGTATCCGTGCGTCTAATTGATCAGACCGGGGACCCGATCCGGTCAGGTGAGATCGCTCTGACCGCCAAGCCGGGCGGCGGGGCGACAACCGCAGACTATTCGGAGGTGCCGGAGCGCGTCACCATCAGTTCTCCGGCATACGAAGCGTCCTTCGTGGTCACGGCTGTTGAGGACGACCAAGTCGAACAGGG
This sequence comes from Candidatus Versatilivorator sp., assembly GCA_965198125.1. Taxonomy (GTDB): domain Bacteria; phylum Acidobacteriota; class Terriglobia; order Versatilivoradales; family Versatilivoraceae; genus Versatilivorator. The sequence goes on from CBDAOQ010000003.1 coordinate 1,834,289, forward strand.
AGAGACCGTCGTGCTCGGGGTCGGGCGACCGCTGCCGTCTGGAATTACCGCCGGGGATCCAGAAACAGCCACGGTGACGATCCGCGATCCGCGGACCGAGGGCACGATTGACCGGGAGGTGCTCGAAGCACTCTATCACGCGACCGGCGGGGCAGCGTGGAGCGACTACACCAATTGGTTGAGCGCCGCGCCGCTGTCGGAGTGGTACGGTGTCGGCACGGATGAGAGCGGCCGGGTCACGCGCTTATCTCTGTATTCCAACGGATTGAGCGGGGGGATTCCGCCGGAATTGGGCCAGCTGACCAATCTTCAAGAGCTGTGGCTCGGGGACAATGAGCTGAGCGGGGAGATTCCACCGGAGTTGGGTGGATTGGTCGACCTACATTGGCTGGAATTAGAGGACAATCAGCTGAGCGGGGAGATTCCACCGGAACTGGGCGCGTTGACCAACCTACAATGGTTAGATCTCGCTCGCAACAGGCTGAGTGGGACGATACCGCCGGAGTTGGGGCAACTGAGTCAACTCCAAAGGCTGCAAATCCAGGACAATGAGCTGAGCGGCGGGATTCCACTCGAGCTAGGCGGGTTGACGCAACTCCGATGGTTGGATCTCGGACGCAACCGGCTCAGTGGGACGATGCCGCCGGAGTTGGGCCAACTGACCCAACTCCAACAGTTACACCTCAGCGGCAACCGGTTGGGCGGGGAAATTCCGCCGGAACTGGGCGGACTGACCCAACTCCGATGGTTGGATCTCGGACGCAACCGGCTCAGTGGGACGATGCCGGCGGAATTGGGCCAACTGAGTCGACTCCAAACACTGTTTCTCGGAGGCAACCATTTGAGTGGAGGGATCCCGCGGGAACTAGCCGGGCTGATCCAACTCCAGGGGCTGTATCTCGGAAATAATCGGCTGAGTGGAGAGATTCCGCCGGAACTGGCCGGGCTGACCAATCTCCAAGTGCTACACCTCTGGGGAAACAAGCTGAGCGGGCAGATCCCACCAGAACTGGCCAGGATGACTAACCTCCAGGGGCTGGACCTCGGCCAAAATCGGCTGAGCGGGCAGATTCCGCCAGAACTGGCCGGGCTGACTAACCTTCAATCGCTGTCACTCAATGGAAACGAGTTGAGCGGGGCGATCCCGCCGGAATTGGCCAGACTCACCGAGCTTCGATCGCTGCAATTCGGGGGCAACCGGCTGAGCGGGACGATCCCGCCGGAATTGGTCAGACTCACCCAGCTCCAATCGCTGTATCTCGCTTTCAATCAGGACTTGACCGGGACCATCCCTCCGGAACTGCGGCAGCTGCCTCTCTTGATGCTGCACCTGATGGCGACCTCGGTTTGTGTCCCTGAGGATGCGGACTTTCAAGAGTGGTTGACGACGATCGATTTTGTTCCCTCCGGGTCGGGGTGCGGACGCCCGCCCGCTGCAATGTCGTTGATTGACATCTTGGTTGTTTACACCCCCGCGGCGCGCGAGATCGCTGGCGGAACCGCGGAGATGGAGACGGTGATAGACCTCTTCATCGCCGAGACCAATCAAGCCTACCTGGATGGCGGTGTGAATCAGCGTCTCGTCCTGGTAGCCACGGAAGAGGTCGATTATACTGGGTCGGGGAATCCGTCCACAGACTTGTCACGGTTAGTTGCCACATCTGACAGTTACATGGACGAGATCCACGCCCTGCGCGACGAAGCCGGGGCAGACCTCGTTCACTTGATCATCGATTCGGGTGGCGGCCGGGCGAAGTTCGCGAGAGCTTTCGCTACGACCGATATCGGGAGCGGTTCCATTGTGTTCGCGCACGAACTCGGACACAACATGGGACTTAAGCACGACCGGTACGTAGACCGATCCGCACCATTTCCATACAGCCACGGCTACGTGAATCAGCAGGCTTTTGCGGAAGGCACGCCCGAGTCGGCGCGATGGAATACAATCATGGCCTACCAAAACCAATGTAGCGATGCAGGATTTGGTTGCGACCGGATTATGCGTTTTTCGAATCCGAACCAGACCTACCTGGGGGACCCGCTGGGCGTTCCGGGGGACGAGCGGATGTTTGCCGTAACTGGACCGGCCGATGCGGTACGCACGCTCAACCTCACGCGCCATTCAGTGGCGGGCTTCCGGACCCGGGCTTCCGGAAACCGACTGACCATGCCCTCCGCCGTCTCGCAAGCCCGGCCCGCGGTCAGGACAGGCGGCGCGCTGCCGGTCCCGGGCAGTGATCTCTTACAGGCCATCGCGCCGAATGGGGCAGGGGCGGCCTCGCGCCAAGCAGGCAGTGCAGTGGATCGCGTGACCCTGCGGCGGCGCGAGGTCAGCATCGACATCGAGAAGCTGGCGCGGGTGTCGGCCGGCAGGAGCACGACCTTGCGGCTGAACCTGTTCGAAGACGTGGTGCTGATGGGCATCATCGAGCACCGGACGCCGACCTACTCCGGCGGCACTGCGCTATCAGGCCAGCTGGCGGGAGTCCCTGGGGGACGCGTCACCCTGGTGGTCAACGGGAGCGTGGTGGCAGGCACGATTCGCATCCCTGGCGCCACCTATCGCATTCGTCCAGCAGGCGCGGGGAGGCACGCCATCATGCAGGTCGATCCGTCGCAGTTCCTTCAAGAGTGCGAGGTGGTGAGGCGGACGCCGGGCTAGGAGTGATCGGAAAACCTGTCCGGGAACGTCTTCGAAGGTCCAATAGATTCCCGTTCAGAAAGAGGGGTTGAATGAGGGTATTGTAACTGGATGATCAATACTAAGGCTATTATAATTAAAGAGTTATAATTGTACGATTGCGGACGCCGCTCGCCGGCTTCAAGCGGCTCAGCATCGACCCCAAGCTACTCCCGAAACGCCTCTACGCCGGCCGCGCCAACGGCCGCATCCGGTATTTCCACATCAAGATGCCAGTCGCCGTCGAGGGTGACCGGGCCATCTTCGCCTACATCGATTCTGGCATGTCCACCCGAAGCCCGCTCCATTGCTGGGGCCAAGCCCACCGGCAGCTTTGGGACAAGCTCCGGCAGGCAAGCCGGACTGTCGAAGTATTTGCGGTCGCCTGGGACCAGCAACATCTCGACCGCACCCAGCGGGTTCTCCAGGCCTGGACAACCCGAGACACGGCAGCGGCCAGGACGGAAGCGGTGGGGCTCCGGCAAGCCATCGCTGATGCCGATTGGGACACCGTCGAACGCCATGGCGGTCTCGGCCGGAGCAGGAATGATCGACGATTTCCGCCTCTGGGGGTCAAAGCGGTGTCGCCGTATCAATGCGCCACCGAACAAGACCTAGTGGCGCACGTAGGTGGCACATGCTTTTGACAACCACAACGCTTCTCTCTCAGAGAGCGCAGCCTTCGCTGCTGTGGTGGAGTCTTTAACTGGAAATCCGCGTCGGACACGGGTTAGCATGGATTCCCCGCCTCTTCTTCGACAAAGCGGAGCGAGGCTGCGCCCCGCGCGTCCCCTCCTCGCCCGGCGCGTCCGTGCGCCACACGAGAGGGGTGCTGGTGGAGGGAGCGCCCCCCCCCTTTTTGGACGCTGGTGCGTCACCGGCGAGCGTTCACCGGCGCACACAGTGGCGCACGATAAACACTCCCCTTGAGGGGGGTCGCTCCCTCCACAGTGATCCCTGCGGGAAGGCTGGCGGGCGGTGTGGACCGGGTTGAACTTTGAGACGCAGTTAATTCGAGACCTCGAATGGCTGTGTACTACTCCTGGGCCGGCAAAAAGGCGCCATCGCCGCTGCGTTCTCCGGGCCTTCCGCCGTCGTTGACGACCCCATAGGCGACAAATGGGTTGTCGCCCGAGGTTTTCCTCACCTGAACGTAGCCTTGACGGATATTGCCTAGTATTCCATTTTCCTGAGTCCATCGCCGGGGCCCGAGCGTCACGCTTCTCGTTCTCGGTTGCCTCTCCCCGCTGCCGTCGTAAATGGTGATCTCGAAGGTGCTGGAGCTGTCATCGATTTCACCCGTGTTGACCAGCGCCAGGTTACTGCGGTTCTCCGCGTTCTGCTGCAGCCCGTAGATCCAGGCGCTTTCCACCGAAGCCGAGCCATAGGGCACCCCGTTGTAGAAGAGGTTGTACTGCCCCCCTCTCTTGTCGGGAGAGCCCGTCCGGGCCCCGATCACAATGCCGCTCATATCCCCTTCGGACACCGAAGCGAACAGGGCCCCCACAAAGGCCTGGTTGGCCCGGCCGATCCCGTCCACTTCCTGCCGGCGCAGTTTCTCCACGATGTTGGGCAGGACGCGCTGCTCCCCGGCCTTGAGCTCCAGGCTGAAGGTGGCGGTGTCGTCAGCGGTATCGACGGCCTCGGCCACAAAGCTGAAATCGACCGTTTTGTCCGAGGCCGAGAAGTTGGTGATTGTCAGCTCGCTTTGGAAGTTTCCGGTTTCGATGATGACCGGCAGAGTCTGACCGCTGCTGCCCACCAGGGAGGACTCGGTGAGGGGAAAGACGAAGGAGCCGTCCGAGTTGAAATTGTCATTGATGACCCCGTAGGCGTAGTATGGCGCGGTCCCGCTCACCCGCTCCACCTTCACGTAGCCGTTGTCGAAACCCGCCATCTTCAGGATTTCGTTGTACTGATAGAACCCGCCCGGAGGCAGGGTGCGATCCGGCAAGACCATGCTCCGCACCGCTGAAGCCGAGTCTCCGGAGAAGACCGTGACCCTGAGGGTGATACTCCCCTCACCAGCCTCCCCCGCGTTCTGAACGGCCAGGTTGGAGCGGTCCTGGCTGTTCTGACGGAGACCGGTGATGAAGGCAGGGCTGGTGAGCAACCCGTCAGTATTCAATCCCAGAAAGGCCAAGCCGGCACGACCACGTCCCTCTTCGACCGGCGTGGCGGTCCGCACGGTGATGGCGGCATCTGATGGGGAGGAGAGATTGGAGAATTCCACCGCCAGCGTGCCGCCTGCCGAACCGTTCCCGATGGGAACGCCCAGACCAGTCAGGTAGGCGATGGCATCGGGAATGATCCGTTGCCGGCCGGCCTCCAGGGAATCTACGGCCGTGCCTGAGCCCCCGCCGAAGGCTGCCGTATAGGTGTAGTGGATGGCCGCTGTATTGCTGCCCCCGTTGGTCAGGGTCAACTCGGAAGTGAAGAAGGAGCCCGGGGTCCGCCCCTGAGTCCGCAGCACGATGGGCACAAACAGCCGGCTATGGATTCCAGTGTCCGTCACGGTGAAGGGGTCAGCACTCACGGCCGTCCCGCCTGGAGCCACCACGCTGATCGGGCCGCTGGTCGCTCCGGGGGGCACCACGGCCTCGATACTCGTTCCCGACACCACCTCAAACCGGGCAGCAGGAACTCCGTCGAACGATACGGCGGTGGCGCCGAGAAAATGGGTTCCAGTGAGATTGACCCTTGTGCCCACCGGCCCACGTGTTGGGGCAATCCGGGTCAGGGTTGGCGGCAGCGGCTTCCGGGTCGTCGCCTGGGCCTCGTTCGAAAAATCGGAAAACCCAATACGCCTGAAAGCCCTAACGCGGTAGTGATAGGTGGTGTTGGGTTCTAATCCTGTATCCGAAAACATGGTGGCGTTGGCAGCCGTCGTCCCGATTTCAACCCAACTAGCCGAGCTTCCGATCCGGCGCTGTATCCTGAATGCGGTCTCGTCGACGCTGTTGTCCTGCCATGTCAGGTTGATTCCCTGGAAGGAAACAGCCGTTGCCGTCAGACCGCTCGGAGACGGCAACGAAGAAGATCGCGTCAAGACTCGAATGCGGTGGTTGTAGAAATCGGCGATATAGACCGAACCGGAGCCGTCGACCGCTACATCCATGGGTGAGCCCAACCATGCCTCGAGTGCCGGACCGCCATCTCCCTCATAGCCGAGATCCCCGGTCCCCGCGATAGTGGTGATATTCCCTGTGGAATCCACCCGGCGGATGCGGTGGTTGTTGCGATCAGCGATGTATAGGTTGCCAGCATGGTCCACTGCTACCCCAGAGGGATATTCCAGTCGTGCCAAGTCCGCCGGGCCGTCGCTGCTGTGGCCCCGCTTCCCATTTCCTGCAACGGTGGTGATGATGCCTGCAGCATCCACCCGGCGGATGCGGTGGTTGGCTAAATCAGCGATGTAGAGGTTGCCGGCCCCGTCCAGCGCTACGCCCTCAGGACCGGCAAGTTTCGCCTCGACTGCTAAACCGCCGTCCCCTCCGTAGCCATAGTACACGTCCGCGATCCCAGCGACGGTCGTGATGATGCCTGCGGCATCCACCCGGCGGATGCAGTTATTTCCGCTGTCCGCGATGTAGAGGTTTCCGACTCCGTCAACCGTTACGCCCCAAGGATCGCGAAGCTGCGCCTTGACCGCCAGGTCCCCGTCTCCGCTGTAGCCGAATTGTCCGTTGCCTGCCACGGTGGTAATGGTCCCTGAAGGATCCACACGGCGGACGCGGTGGTTGTATCTGTCGGTGATGTAGAGGTTGCCGGTCCCGTCCAGCGCTACGCCCTCAGGATTGGCAAGTTGCGCGTCGACCGCCAATCGCCCGTCCCCGCTGTAGCCTTCATCTCCATTTCCCGCAATGGTAGTGATGGTCCCTGCGGTATCTACTCGACGGACGCGGTGGTTGTCAGTATCGGCGATGTAGAGGTTACCGGTCCCATCCACGGCTATGCCAGACGGATGAAACAGTTGCGCCTCGATTGCCAAACCGCCGTCCCCACCATAACCTGTCTCCCCAATCCCTGCGATGGTGGTGATGGTTTGCCCGGGATTCACCCGGCGGACGCGGTCGTTACCGGCATCGGTGATGTAGAGGTTCCCGGTCTCATCCACTGCGACGCCATCTGGTCGATTCAGTTGAGCCTCGACCGCAGGGCCACCGTCCCCGCTGTAGCCCACATTGCCGGTCCCCGCGATGGTAGTAATGATGCCTAAAGAATCTACCCGGCGGATGCGGTCATTATAATAATCGGCAATATAGATATTGCCCGAGTAGTCCACTGCCACAGCACTAGGATAGTCTAGCGTTGCCCTGTCCGCAGCCTCACCGTCCCCGCTGTAGCCTTCATCCCCGGTCCCCGCGACGGTGGTAATTGTCCCCGACGCATCCACACGGCGGATGCGGTTGTTCATTAGATCGGCGATGTAGAGGTTACCGGCCCTGTCTAACTCTAAGTCTATGGGGTTGTTTAGCTGGGCCAGGTTCGCCGGAGCTCCATCCCCGCTGTAGCCTCCATCCCCGGTCCCCGCGACGGTGGTGATTGTCCCCGACGCATCCACACGGCGTATGCGGTTGTTTATTAGATCGGCAATGTAGACGTTCCCGGCATTGTCCACCGCCACGCCAGCTGGAACGTTCAGTTGAGCCTCAAAAGCAGGGCCGCCGTCCCCCGTGTAACCACCCTGCCCGTTGCCTGCAATGGTTGAAATAGTCCCTCCGGCATCCACTCGTCGAATCCGGTGATTCCCCGCATCGGCGATGTAGACGTTCCCGGCACCGTCCACCGCCACGCCAGATGGCCCATTCAGTTGAGCCTCGACCGCAGGGCCGCTGTCCCCACTGTATCCCTTATTGCCAGTCCCCGCGATGGTAGTAATGATGCCTAAAGAATCTACCCGGCGGATGCGGTCATTAGAATAATCGGCAATATAGATATTGCCGGAGCTGTCCACCGCCACGCCACTAGGTCTGCTCAGCCGTGCCTCGCCTCCCGGCCTGTTGTCCCCAACCCCACCACCGGCGATCGTATCGATGATCCATTCGGCCCCGGTTCTTTCCTCTGCCTCGGTCACCCCCACGGCTTCGTTTGAGAAAGCGGATGTCTCCATCTCATTGAAGGCGCGCACCCGGTAGCGATAGGTTGCACACGACGATTCTTTGTTTGGTGCTTGGCAGGCAAGACTGAACGGGAGCGAGTCTTGTAGCTTTGCAATGGGCGATTGGAGAGGGAACAGGGGAGCGGCTGGAGAGCGATGAGCCGCAGGCGAAGGGGTGGATTTGAGGAGGGTGAAGGCGATTTCGAGGCGATGGGCAGGGAGCGGGCAGGAGGGGGCGCACCTGTGGGGAGGGCAGGGGGCGTTGCCGGCCGGTGGGGTGTGGGCTCAGGCCCTCAGGGGGTGGAGGACAGCGCGCAGGGCGGCCTGTTGTCGATGGGCATAGTAGCGATGGGCCTGGGGCAGGTAACGGAACCAGCCTTGATAACGGACGATGGAGATGGCGGCATTGGTCATGGCGGCGAGATTGCGGGGCAGGTGGCCGACATGAGCGCGGCAGCGGTCTTCGTCCCAGGAGACGTCGCGGACGTGATGGAGTCGATTCTCGATTTCCCAGTGACCACGGACCAGAGTCATCAGGCGTTGGGAGTCGGCCTCTGCGGGGGACAGCGAGGTCAGGCTGTAAGTCACCTCGCTGCTGGTGGCGCCGGTCTTGACGTGGGTGCGCTGGCGCTGGATGCGGAAGGCTTGGCGGCGATGGGGCAGGTCGGCATAGCCGTCCCACTCCTGACCGGTCAGGTCGAGGCTGCGGCAGCGGCGGGTTTCGATGCGCCCGTGGGCTTTGTCGACGGTTTCGGATTGGGAGGCCACGCACTCGGGCGCGTCCCAGTCGATGGCGCGGAGGTCCTCGAGCAGGGTTGGCTGATTTTTCTTCACGGCCGTGGCCAGGTAATGGGCCTGACCCTGTTCGACCACGAGGCGCACGGTGTCGGCTTGCACGTGGAGTGCATCCAGGCTGACGGTGCGGCCGGCGAGATTCAACTGGCCCACCAGGGTGCGCACGGCGGGGATCTCGTTGCTCTTGTGCCGGACCGCTTCCTGGCCCAGGACCAGGCCCGAGCCGTGTTCGAGGGCGGCCACCAGCAGGGTGCGGCCCCGGGGGTTATGGCGGGAGGCGCCGCGCACCTGCTTGCCGTCGACGGCGACCGGGGCCCGGGCCCGGCTCATCTGAGCGGCCCACTGCCGCAAGACCCAGTCCAGGGTGTCGGGAGGCAGGCGGGCCAGCACAGTATGGAAGGTGGTGGTGGTCGGGGCCGTGTAGCGGTTCAGCTTCTGGCTGTAGTAGGCCCGCAAGGCGGCCAACTGCTTCTGGGTGAGGCGGCTCGCAAACTCGGCAAAGGCGGTCACGCCGCGATAGCCGGCGAGGCGGGCCGCCACCGCCATCGCCAGCAGGGTGGCCAGCGGGTAGCGCTTGCCCCGCGGCTTGCGGAACTCCTTGACTCGACGCAGACACTCGAACAGGGAGCGCAGCCGGTCGTCGCTGAGGGGTTGCGATTCGCCCTGGCTGGACCAATCGGGGGCGTCTTCGAGTCGACTCAGTTGTTGGCAGGCATCGGGTTGCAAGGGGTACAGGAAGATCTCCTTGGGTTGACCGTGATGGGACCAGCGGGCGCTGCCGCCGGGCTGACGCCGGTAGCCCCGGGTCATGCCCAACGAAAGCCAGTTGGAGGCCCGGTAGCAGGTGCCGGCAAAGCGGCTCGGGTCCACGAAGGTCTCGGCCACCAGCACCGGATGCCCATGCAACTGGCGCATGTCGCTCGACAACCGCCGCAGGCTCAATCCCAGCACCCGCGAGGCCAGGTTGGGCCGGTGAGGGCCCGGCAGCAGCACGAAGCGGGTGTTGTTGGCAATCAGATGCAGACGCCGGAACTGCTGCTCGGGGATCCATCCGATCCAGCCGTCCCGCGCCTTCAGCTTGAAGGCGCCCGCCTGCCAGCCCACCAGCGCCACCCATTGCCCGTCGAGTTCCGCCACATGACGCAAGCCGCGGCCCACCAGGCCCTGGAACGGCAAGTAGTGATGATTCTCGACCAAATGGTCCCAACGCCGACATTCTTCCAGCCCCCAGGTCGGACGCACACGGACCGCTCGCAACGACCGGGCGTTCAGGGGTGGGGCCGGGGACGAGTCAGTCGGCATGCCACCCATTATCGCGGATGAGAAACGGTTTGTCCAGAGCTAAAGTTCCTTCAACTCCATCAGAGGGCTAATACGGAACAAAGAATGGCCCTGATAGGTTGCACCCGGCAACAACCCTCCGTGTAAGAATGTGGTAGTGTTGGTACCTGTTGTGCCGACTTCTACCCAGTCTGCCGAACTATCCAGGCGGTACCGCACCATGAACCCCGCCTCATTGGTGCTGTTATCCAGCCAACTTAGGTCAACTTGCGACGTGGAAACCGCCACCGCCGAAAGGTTGGTCGGCGGTTGCAGGGTGATGGGCTGAGTCGCCAGGCAACTGTGGTTGCCGGCGACGTGGGTGTGAATTTCCTGACGGGAAAAGTCGCAGAAAGTTAAAGACTTGTCGTGGTCTCGCCTGAACCACCCCCAGGTTGCCATGATGGTGTTGGTGCAGCCTGCAATGGGTGGATCCTGCTCATTGGGATGAATGGCCGAGAAGTTGTGCCCGATTTCGTGGGCGGGTGTCACGTATTTGTCCGGGATGGCAACCTGATGCGCGGACAGAGCGTAACTCCTGGAACGTGCGTTGCAGACAACTGCAAGTTCGGCTATTCCACCGATGCCGAGATCGGTTCGTTCCCTGTCCGTCCAAATATGGGCAAGGTCGTAGTCTTGTTTAGCCACAAAATTGGCATTCCAATGTTCAATAAACTCGTCCAACAGGTCTGAAGCATTTGTTGCCGTGTAGGGATCGTCTTCCATACCCCACCCGTGTTGGAAGCTGATCCGCAGCTGCAATAGCAGCTCGCTCTGATACACGCCCTCCACCTGGTTCAGGATGCCCTCAATCTCACGGTTGGCCTCCTCCGAGCCTCCCAACGCCTGTACGTATTCGTAATCGGCTTCAGTCGCCACATCGAAGACATAATTGGTGGGGGTCGTGGAGGTGGCTACTCCCACCTGAGCCGTAACTTGGTCCGCACCTCGCTGCAGGCGTTTGGGCAGCGACACGCCGCACTTCAAGGCTTCACCGGGCTTGATGTCCGCATGGCTGTAAACCACCAGTTCTCCGGCCGGGGCGTTGGAAAGATAGTTCTGCAAGGGTTCGACGTAGACCCAGCCCTCGGGAGCGTAGACGACTCCCTCCACCCCGCCGTCGGTCAGGTTGAACCGCCCTCGGATGTCTTCCTGTCCTGCCAGCACTCCCTTGAAGGTGTGCACCGGCTGGGGGGAAAGCGTCCGCCTCACCCCTCCAGGGCCCGTCTCTACCGCCCGGTAGTTGGGGGCTCGCATGTTGTGAGGCTCGAGATTGAAATAGAAGTCGGTCTCGTTGAACCGAAACCGCAGCTCTCCGGTCGTCCGGACCTGCTGCTCGATCTCGCCGGGTTCCATACGAATGACTTCATAGTTTGATAGGACCGGGTTCAACGCCCTTGAGATCTCGGCCGTCCGGGTCATGACCTGGTGGGGACTGATCGAGATTCCTAGACCGCTTAAAATCAGGACCGTCAGCCAGGAGGGTATCTTCTTCGCAGTAGTCATCGTTGCCTCAACTTATTGCAAGGCTGCCGTTAGCGTGCCCGTTCAGCCGAAACTTTCCGACAGGGTAGTCACGAAACAATTACTCGCTCAGCGGTCGGATTCGAGTTGCACTCTACCCCGTTTACTCTTGAAAGACGCCTGAGGATCGAAAACCGAACGGTTGCGGTAAAAAATATTCTCCGGCTGCGGGTTGACACTTGCCAGGACTGCGCAGAGAAACCTCACACAAAACTACCTCTCGACAATATTCCGCGTAACACGCCGGCGGTGCCGGCGCGTTCAAGCACGGCGTCGGGCCTTTAAGACAGATCCAAGGCCTGGGAAGCGGGGCACGCGGCGGTTTGGTCAGAGGAGCGCTGCATGGCCATTTAGGTACCGATCACTCCCTATCTGTCGGAAGGCCGGGATGGTTACTCCGATTCCAGGGTTGAAAAAGGGGCGCGTGACGATGGAGCTCCATTAGGTGACAGAAGCGACAACTAACACTATCGGGGTGTGCCAGGTAACACATGTAGTTTCTCTGAACTCTTTCCGCCTCAAGAAGTTGAAGGCATGTTCCCGCCTCTGGCGTGCCGAAGGGTGGATCGGAGGCGGTGACGGGAGCGACCCTGAAATCGAGCCTCGATCGGCACGGAGGAGAGGAGCGGATAACAGGCATTCCCCGCCCCACGGAGGGTCGCTCCCGTCTCATCGATCCCTGCGGGAAGGCAGTCAAAAGTTAAAGAACAGTCTCTCACTGCACCTGCGAGGAACAGTCCGCGGGGGGTTGCAAGATACCCCGCCCCATCGGTTCATCTCCGCGCCTGCGGGGAATAGGGTCAAGAAACTGCCAGGGGGATTGCTGGGGACGGATCATCCCCGGGAGGTGATTTATTGGAGGAGAACGCCTCTGTTGGACCGGCTTCGGGGTCCATTTCAGTGTGACATTCCTGTAGGCAGTGATTTGAGATACTATTCGAGAGGCGGAGAGGTGGACCTACAAGATAGGACCGTTTTTCGGGGGATAGGTCAATGACCGCCACTCATTAGATATCTCCTTTCACTCTTCCCTTACTTTGAACTTGGAGGGCTAAAAATTGAGTCATAGACAGAATCAAAAGTCTCGCCTGCTTTCAGAGCTCGACCCTTTCTTTCTCTGATTGCCCGATCCTCCCCGATTACCTGCTCCCATTGAATTCGGCGGTCACCCTTCCGCTTGACTCCCCTCCAGATCGTTGAAACATATGTCTTGGAATCCCACGGGGTTCCGTCGCGTTGAACCTCAACCTCAAAATCGGCAGGTCCGAACTCGGCGAACTTGTGTTCCATGATGTAGAGTGCGTTGTCGCCCACGGTTTTGGCATAGTGGGTTGCAGTGTTTCGGGCTACCTCAATAATCAAGTGCCAAGTGCCACTCCCGCCTCCCAGAGAGACTTTCAAGATAGTGTCATCACTTCGCTTGATCAGTTTTCGTGTAACGGGAGAAACTTGATTAAATTGGGAGGTCCATGATGGCTTGGGTTGTTGATTCGCTATTTTCAGCCTTTGGTTCTTGACAGTACTTGAGGGTGCAACACCGGCTGATAGGGTCTTCATCGCTCCTTCGATGCACGTGAATCGGGCTTTGTAGTAAACCTCCATACGGTCACCCAGCTTGTCCAAGTCAGAAACAAGGGGGAGTGCAGATGCCATCATGAGATCATTTCCCTTGTTTCCACTAGAGACCAAGAAACGTTTGTACTCCTCAACGCTCATTTTCTTCAATAGCCCGACGTTCCCAAGAATAGTCCTTAAACATGGGTCTATCGCGTGTTCTTCAATCTCCGCCCTTAACTCCGTTTCGGAACGGACTTGAGTCCACAAGATGGACGGGGCCGCCAGGACGGCAAGGCACACAAAGGCGCAAATTCGCATTGTCTCTTCCTTTCATTGTGTGGTTGTCCGATTGCAGCATAGCCCTCCCGCAGGCCAGCCAGGGCTTAGCCTTGGCTCTGGTTAGAATCGTATATAATTCCCTAAATTTTCCCTGGTGGATGTTTCAGGATATTCCCGGACGGGATAGATTGTCCCAAACGATTGGCCCCTGGGTCGGAGCAGCCTGGCGGGACCCCGCGGGGTGGCAAACCGTCCAAGGGGGTAACTGTTCGGTCAGGCCGTGATGGCTTGGACCCGGACGAGGTTGGAGGTGCCTGCAATCACAGGCGATCCGTCGGTTCTGCTCGCTGCGCCTCCCCTGGACGGCGGATGGACTCCACGGCTTGACCGAACGGTTACGTCCAAGGATGTCTTGAAGGGTCCAATGGGTTCCCGTTCAAAAAGAGGGATGTAATGAGGGAATTGAAGCAGGGTGAACCACAGTAGGTCTATTATAATAAGTGTGTTACAATTGATCGATTGTAGTCGCCGCCTACGCGGCTCATGGGGTGGAACTGACTGTTCCATGGGCTTACGCCCACGGCTAAGCGCTGCCGCCGCTTCGCGGCTCCGCTCGATTCACTGACATTCACTCACGGGGCGCCGCGTTTGGCCCCCCTCCGGCTCGACTGCGGGCTTCGCCCTGGTCTTGCCGACTCCCCCTCAAGGGGGGAGTGATTCTTGAGGCCTGCACAAGGCTCCTTGCCCGATTCCCGGGCATGATGTAAACCAAGTTCCCGGTCTAATGTATGGACGATGGCCTCCTGGGAGCGCGGGCGTCCCGCCCGCACAATTCTTGGCACAGCCTCGGCCGTCTCCGCCACTTGGATCGACCGGCAACGGCGCCACAACTCTCCTTTCGGCTGGCCGTTGCCGTTCCCGCCGGCGTGGCAGCTGCCTGCAAGGTCGAGCTAAAGCTCAGCGACCCCCCTATAAAACAGCATGCGGGCGGGACGCCCGCGCTCCCAGGTGTGCAATCCCCCTTGAGGGGGAGTCGCAGAAGCCGAGCTGCCAGGCGAAGGCTGATGCGGTGGGGGGTGGACGCCGGGCCGCCAGGCTACGGCCGCGGCCACGCCAAGTCGCTTCCGCCCCGGGTAGCTCAGGCCAATATTTCGGAAACGACTCGGGCGGGAAACTGGTCGGTGAGGCGCTCATGCAAGCCATGGCGCTCGTAGGCCAGGTCGCGGAAATTCATGCCCAGCTGGTGCAGGATGGTGGCGTGGAAATCGTGGACGCTGACCCGGTTCTCCACGGCCTTGTGTCCGAACTCGTCGGTGGCGCCGTAGGTGGTGCCGCCCTTGATGCCGCCCCCCGCCATCCAGACACTGAAGCCGCTGGGGCCGTGGTCGCGGCCCGCGACGCCAGAGGCCTGGGTCTGTGACAGCGGCAGGCGTCCGAACTCGCCTCCCCACACCACCAGCGTGGAATCCAGCAGGCCACGCTGCTTGAGATCCGTCAGCAGGGCGGCCACGGGTTGGTCGGTCTTGGCGCAACTGTAGCGCAACATCTTGTCCAGATTGCTGTGGGCATCCCAGATCTGGCTCTCGATGTAGAGCTGCACGAACCGAACTCCCCGCTCCACCAGCCGCCGGGCCATCAGGCAGCGTTTTCCGTAGGAGGCCGTTTCCTCCCGGTTGAGACCGTACATTTCCCGGGTGGGCTCGGTCTCCTGGGAGAGATCCAGGGCATCGCTGGCCGCCAGTTGCATGCGCGCGGCCAGTTCGTAGCTGGCAATCCGCCCTTCCAGGTAGGGTTCGTGGGGACGCTGCCGGCGATGGGCCCGGTCCAGGTCCTGCAGCAGCGCCCGCTGGGCCTTCACCAGCGAGGCCGGCCATTCGGGGCGGGGATCCAGATTCAGCACGGGAGGTCCCTCCGAGCGGAATCGGGTGCCTTGATACACCGGCGGCAGCCAGGCCGACTGCCAGTTGGAAATGCCATTGACGGGCAGCCCCTTGGGATCGTCCAACACCACGTAGGCCGGAAGGTTCTGGTTCTCGGTGCCCAACCCGTAGGCGACCCAGGCGCCTACCGAAGGGCGGCTGGCGACGGTGCGGCCCGACTGCATGAAGAAAATGGCCGGCTCGTGGTTGAAATGGGCCCCGTACATGGAGCGAATCAGGGCGATGTCGTCCACGCAGGTCGCCAGGTGGGGCAGCAACTCCGATAGCTCCATGCCGGACTGCCCGTGTCTGGAGAAGCGATAGGGCGAGGGCAGGAGTCCGCCCGACTGGGTGGGCGAGGTGATGTCCGAGGTCAGGTCGCGGTTGGGTACGGTTCCGGCATATTTCTGGAGCAGCGGTTTGGGGTCGAAGAGATCGACCTGGCTGGGCCCCCCGTTCATGAAGAGGTGAATGACAGCCTTGGCCTTGGGATTGAAATGGGGAGTCCGGGGCCTCAGATCGTTGCTCTGGCCGGTGGAAGCCAGCAGGGGATGGGCCGGGAACAGCTCCTTGCCCAGGATCGAGGCCAGGGCGGTTCCGTACAGGAGAGACCCCGAGCGGGCAAACAACTCCCGCCGCGAAAGCCGGGCGCTGTCGGACGGCGATGCCGCTTTCACACTGGGGTCCGGGTTTCGAGGGGACTGGTGTAGCACAACGACCTCAATCCACGAAGCTGAACTCGGCCGAATTCAACAAAGTATGACACAGACTGGCCAGGGCCTGCCACTGGGCGGCCCAGTGGACGGGGGTCGGATCCCGGTCGTCGCGAAGGCGGGGCTTCCATTGGAGGGCGAACTGCTCCAGGGCCGCCTGGCTCCGCCCCAGTTCCCACTCGGTCGGCTCTCGGGACAGGGCTTGCAGATAGGCTTGAACGATCTGGCTCTTGCGGTCGTAGCCCACCCGGTCGATGATCCTGCCCGCCATGTAGCGGGAGTGTTCCCACACGGCCGAACCGTTCATCATGTGCAGGACCTGGGTGGCCACGGTAGAGTTCTTGCGCTCCACGCAGTTGGGAGTCATCCGCGGCAGGTCGTAGGCTTCCAGCAGGGATACCGGATCGTAGCGGCGCTGCTGGGTGTAGATGCTACGCCGGAAGCCCGCCTTGGAGCCCTTGGCCACCACCTCCTTGCTGGGCTTGGTTTCCAGCGGCTCCGCCGGTCCGAAGGGCTTTGGGTCCAAGCGTCCCGTCACCTTCAGGATGGAGTCGTACAGGGCTTCGGCATCCATCCGCTCCCTCCGCATTCGAGACAGCAGGATGTTTTCGGGATCGAGCTCCAGGGCTTCCGGCCCGATCCGCGAGGTCTGGCGATAGGCGGTGGAGGTCATCATGATCCGGTGCAGGGACTTGATGCTCCAACCGCGGCTGACGAATTCGGTGGCCAGCCAGTCCAGCAGCTCGGGATGGGTGGGAGCCTCCCCCGATCGGCCGAAGTTGGAAGGGCTGGGGACCAGTCCCCGGCCGAAGTGTCTGAGCCAGACCTGGTTCACCATGACTCGCGACGTCAGCGGATGTCCGGGCTGGGTCAGCCAGCGCGCCAGAGCCAGGCGGCGGCCGCTGGAATCCTGGCCGGGCTTCAGGGGATGGACCCGGTAGGGGGTCAACCCGGCGGTCAAGACGGCCGGGACACCCGGGGTGACCGCCTCTCCGGGCGATACGGGGTCGCCCCGCTTCAAGAGGAAAGTCGTGGAGGGCCGGCCGCCGGTATCCATGAGGGCCCGAACATAGGGCTCTGCACGCAGCTTGCCCTTGACCTCGTCCAACTGCTTGCGAAGGCTATCGGACTTTTGGGCGAACTCGGGGAAGCGGGCGTTCAGGTCCGCCAGTCCAATCTGAAGCGTTTTCCTGAACTTCCCGGCCAGATAGCGGTGCACCTCCGAGCTTTCATCCTCGGCAAGCTCCCGGACCACCAGGAATTTTCGGTTCAGCTCGCCCCCCTCGTAGTCTTGCGGGGTATGAGTCAGCTTGCGGAGCTCCCGGCGCAGCGCCTCCGGCAGAGCGGCCAAACGCTCTTCCTGCAACTTGTCGACGAAAGGCGCCGCCTCCTGGAGCAGGCGTTTCTCCAGGGACCCAATCTCCGCCTTCAAGGGCCGGTTGTGAGCCGCCACTTCCTCCTGCTCTCTTTCCAGCCCGATCAGGATCCTTCGCTTCTTGGGAGGAAGCCATTCATAGGGGTCGTAGCTGGTCTGAAGGATGGCGCTCAGGCGGTAGTAGTCCCTTTGGGAGATGGGGTCGTACTTGTGGTCGTGGCAGCGGGCGCACTTCACGGTGAGGCCCATCACGGCCGAGGTCAGGACCTCGATCTCGTCGGCGATGATGTTCATGCGCTCGGCAATGAACCCCCGCTCGGGGGCATCGGTGGGATCGGGGGTGGTCCGAAGAAATCCGGTGGCTGCCAGCCGGTCGATCGACTCCGGAGTCACCTCTTCCCTGCGGTAGTCTGCCAGCTCGTCTCCGGCGATCTGCTCCATCAGAAACTGCGAGTAGGGCTTGTCCCGGTTGAAGGATCGGATCACATAATCGCGGTAGCGCCAGGCGTAGGGCCGGAAGCGGTCGTGGTCTCCGAAGCCTTCCGAGTCGGAATAGCCGGCCAGATCCAGCCAGTACCGCCCCCAGCGCTCGCCGTAATGGCTGGAGCTCAGCAGGCGCTCGATCATGCGCTCATAGGCATCCGGCCGCCGGTCCTGCAGGTAGGCTTCGACTTCGAAGGCGGAGGGGGGCATCCCCACCAGGTCCAGATAGGCCCGCCGCAACAACTGCAGGGGGGAGGCCGGCGGCGAGAAACTCAACCCCCCGGCCTCCAGCCTGGCCAGCAGGAAGGCATCCACCGGCGTCCGGACCAATTCCTGAGCCCGGACTTCAGGAATCGAGGAGCGTACGGGCGGCTGGAAGGACCAGAACTTGCGGTCCTGCTCGGTTACCGCGGGACCTCCATTGACTTCCTCTGCCGCGGAAACCGGCGGGTCGGGAGGCGCGCCCGCGGCAATCCAGCGGCGCAACAACTTCAGCTCGGCGGCCGTGGCAGGCCGCACCGAATTGGCCAACTGCAGCTCCACCGGAGGCATCTCCCCCGACTCGATTTTTTGGATGATCGGGCTCTGGTCCGGATTTCCGGGAAGGACGGCCGGACCGGAACGGCCTCCCTTCAGCCTGGAGGCCCGCGTCCGCAGGTCCAGCCCCGCCTCTTGCTGTCGCTTGCCGTGGCAGGCCACACACCGCACCTGGAAGATGGGCAGCACGTCCTTTTCGCTGACGGCGGGAAGCCCAGCATAGGCCGCGTCCTCCACACCGGGGTCCAGCCCGTATTCCCTGGGGGCGCCGCGCTCGATCCAGTGCCGGATGCGCTCGATGCCCTCGGGGGAAAGCCTGGCCTCGCCGGGCGGCATCTGCCCGCTGACCAGCTTTTCCATGAGCAGGCTTCGATCGGGGCTGCCGGCCACGATCGCCGGACCCGATTGGCCGCCCTTGAGCAGAGTAGCCGCCGACTGCAGATCCAGTCCGCCCTGCCTCGGCTCCTGTCCGTGGCACATCAGGCAATTTTCGGCAAGGATCGGCAGAACGTCCGCCTTGAAGGTGGGCAGCCCCGGGGCCCGGTCGGCTGCCGCCGGGGCGGACAGCAGCACCAGGACCGCCGGCAGGCAGGCGGTAAGTCCCATTCGCTTTCGAAGGTTTTGAAGTGTTCTCAACTCGCGCATCCCCGACGGCCCATCCAGGAACAACCGGCAGCAACCGTCCGCGCCCGGATCATCGCCCCCAGGCCCGTTGAAACATCCTCCGGAATCGGTGGCCGCATCTTCGAATGTTAATCCCAAGGGTGGAACGAAGCAATCCAAAAGGGGGCAGGGTGATCCCACGCTACCGAATTTGCGATGACATGTCCGTCAAAGCTACCGAATCACGCGCATATTCCGTGCACGAACCGCTTGCAAATCATTGAAAACGGCTAAAATCAACCGTCCCAGAGAGAAAAACATTAGCGTGGGATAGTCCTGCCAAAAGGGGCCTGACCTTCCCCGTTTTAGCGGGCCTGGGAAGCAAGCCGGCGGATCCTTGCTGTTGTCCCTACTCCCGGGCCGGCACATAGGCCCCGTCGCCGCTGCGCTGGCCCGGGGCCCCGCCGTCGTTGACCACCCCGTAGGCCAGGAAGGGGTTGTTGCCGGAAATCTGGCGGACCCGAACGTAGCCCTGGGTGGTTCCCTGGGTGTACTTGCTCAGGATGCCGTTGATCTGATGCCAGCGCCTGGCCGCCAGCCTGATGCCTCTGGCGTCTTCGGGCCTGACATTGTCCATGGTGACGGTCTTGTCCAGCATGCCGGTCTCCCCGTCGTAGATGTCGATCTCGAAGACACTGGGGCTGTCGTCGACTTCTCCGGTATTGATCAGGGCCAGGTTGCTGCGGTTCTCTTCGTTTTGCTGCAGGGCATCGATCCAAGCGCTGCCGGTGAAGGCCGCCCCGTCCGGCACGGCGTTGTAGAAAACGCCGTACTGCCCGCCGCGGCCGTCCGAGGAGCTGGTGCGGGCCCCGATCACGATCCCGCTCATGTCGCCGCTGTCCACACTCGCGAAAAGGGCGCCGGCCAGCCCTCCCCTCCCCTCCCCCACGCCCTCGACACCCTTCCGCCGCATTTCGGTGTCGATGACATTGGGAATGATCCGCTGCCGGCCGGGCTCCAGCGTCAGACTGAAGCGAGCCGTGCGGTCAGGCGTGCTGAGTCTCTCGGCCACGAAGTCGAAGTGGAGGGTCTTGGCCTTCTCGGAGAAGTTGGTCACCGCCAGCTCGCTGGAGAACTCATTGATCTCGACGATCACCGGCAGGGTGTGGCGCAGGCTGCCCTCCAGCGAGCTTGCCGTAACCGGAAAGACGAAGGAGCCGTCGGAGTTGGCCTGGTCGTTGATGACCCCGTAGGCATAGAAGGGGGCTTTCCCGTCGACCCGCTCCACCCGGACGTAGCCGTTGGCCACAGCGCCCAACAACCCCGAATACTGGTGAAACTCTCCCGCCTCAAGCGTCACATCCCCCAGGACTCTGGCCGTGTGCTCGCCGCGATCCCCCGAGAACACGGTCGTTCTCAAGGTGATTGTTTCCTCGGCCGTGGTCCCCATGTTCTGGAAAGCAACATTGGAGCGGTCCCGTTTGTTCTGACGCAAGCCGCACAGATAGACCGCTTCCTGGAATCCCTTGTCGCCGGCGATGCCGGGGTAGGCCAGACCGGCCCGACCCTCGGGCACGGCCGTCGCCGTCCGGACCAGGACTCCGATCTCCGAAGAAGAATCCGGAAGCCTTACCTCCAGCGTCCCGATGCGGTTTCCGGTCGGGGGAATGGGAAGCCCCTGCTGGCGGAGATAATGGAGCGCATCGGGCAGGACCATCTGCCGGCCGGGGGCGATCACATCGGAAGCCAGGCCGCTTCCTCCTCCCCTCTGGGCCTGGTAGATGTATTCGAGTCGGGCCTCTTGAGTTCCCCGGTTGGTCAGGGTCAGCTCCGAGGTGAAGAAGGAATTCCTGAGTCCGGCTGCGCTCAAGACCACCGGGACGAACAACCGGGAACCCGGGGGGGTAGCAAAGACTTCGAGTGGTCCTGCATCGCCTGCCCTGACATTGTTGGTCTCGCTGCTCTCGGTCACTTGGTCCAGATCGTCCACAATGGCGCCCGGCAGGTAACGACCGGGACTCACCCGGGGAGGCAGCGGAAAGAGCCGGTTGCAGGTCTCCGATTCTCCCGCCGGCAGGCCCGAATCGAAGGAGCAGGCCGCAAACCAGGTGTCGTCGGTGGTGATGATGTCGTCGACAGACAGATAGAATCCGATCCGGAACGGACCGGCATCGACCGGGCCCGGATTGCTGACGGCAGCGTAGATCGAGACCGGGCGACCGGCTTCGCCGTTCGGAGGAGCCAGCAGAGAGGTGAGGATCAGATCCGGGTGGGCTGCTGCCGTCGGCTCGAAGAGGGCAACCACCTGCTTGATCGAGTCCATCTCGACAACGCAGCGGTTCCCGGAAGGGGAATCGCAGCCTTGCCAGCTCTTGAAGCGGAAGCCGGGATTGGGCTGGGCGGTCAGTGTCATGCGGGTGCCGGAGGTATAGGGGAGTTCCCTGAAGATCCTGTCGAGGGCGGCATCGACCTGGATACGGGGCTTGATGAGATGGTTGCGGGGATCGAGAATGGGGACGCCGGTGCTCTTCAAGGCGGAAAGCAGATCCGGAACCGGAGCATTGGGAGCTTTCGATTTGAGCACCGCCCAGGCGCCGGAGACGTGAGGTGCGGAAAACGATGTTCCACTGTAGCGGCCGAAACCCTCGCCGGGTACGGAGGTGTTGATCCGCCCGCCGGGCGCCAGCAGGTCCAACAAGGGAGAGCTGTTGGAGAAGACGGAGACCTCATCCGCGGTCGTTTCATCGGCGCCGGTGTCGGTGGAGCCCACGCTGATGGCGCTGGAGATGCAGGAGGGGAAGTCGATTCCGGTTGAGGACCCTTTGTTCCCGGAGGCGGCAATGGGCGCGATGCCGAAGGCACGCAAATTGTCCATTGCGGCCTTCACCGCGGGGAAATCGGCGTCGCAGTCTTCGGAGAAGAGAGCCCCGCCGAAGCTCATGTTGACGGCCGCGATGTCGAAGCCGCCGCTCAGCTCCAGGACCCGCTCCAGGCCGGCGACCCAGTCGCTGGTGGAGGATGTCAGGCAGTTGACGGGGCCCGAGCACTGGGAAAACACTTGTATGGCGATGATCCCGGACTCGGGGGCCACCCCCGAGAATGTTGTCCCTCCTCCGGAGGCCACCCCGGCTACGGCCGTGCCGTGAAAGCAACTGCCCAAGGAACAAGGCGCTCCCGACTGTATGCCGGTCGATTGTTTGAGGCCCCCGGGGCAAAGCGATGAGTCGAACGAACCCGAACCCGAATAGCAGGCCTCCGACACCACCCTGCCCTTCAGAAAAGAGTGCTCCCCGTCCACACCCGTATCCAGGATGGCGACCGTCTGGCCCGCTCCCGCATAGCCTTGACTCCAGGCATTGGGAGCCCCGACCAGGGCAGTGCTTGCCTCCAGCAGAGGCTCGACCCGTATGTCCTCCTCCAGGGTGACCACCTCCGGGTCGGAGGCCAGAGCCTCCAGCGCGGCCCCGTCCACCTCCATGGCCACATGGGGCATGTACTTGAACCGTCGAACCGAGGAGAGGTTGTAGCTGCCCATGCGGGTCAGCAGCGATTGCTGGACTCGGGAAATCAGCGGGGAGCGGGCTTGGGCCTCATTCAGGCTGCTGACCGCCGCCGACACCGATTGGCCCTCGGTCCTCAATCCCACGATCACCCTGGCCTTGCCTTCGGCTTGGACCTTGGCCCTCATTGCCGCAAAGGCCCGGTCCCGCTGAGCCTGCAGGACCGGTTCTCCTCCCATGCCCAGTTCCTGATTGGATTCCCGGTCGTCGGCACCCGGGCTTCTGACGCCGAGGGTGGCGCTGCCGCAATTGGGCTCCCGGCTGGGGGTCACGGTCCCGGCGCCCCGGGGTGAAACCCTGGTGGTCAGGGGAAAGCAGGCCCCGCTGACGAAAAAGGTCTTGGTGTACTGGTTGTCGGATTCATCGCTCTCCGCAACCGCCTCTCCCCCGTCGACGACCACGCGAAGCGTGTGGGTGCCGCTGCTCAATCTTCCAAGGGGATAGTCCTCGCGAAATCGAAAGACCTGAGGGGCCAGGGGAGGGTTCACATCGAAGGTCTCCCGCAAGCGGCCGTCCAGGAAGAGCTCGATCCGAAAAGGTGCGGACGCCGGAGAACCGCCGCTGTTGATGACGGCAAAGTCCACAAAAAGGCGGTCGTAAGCCATCAGTCGGAGGGTGTCGGTGTGCGTTTCTTGCCGGTTGGAGACCACCAGGCTGTCGGACCAGCCGTCGGGGCGAACGGGTCTCAGATTGGGCAAGCCATCCTGGGAACCGGCGGAGCCTGGAGAGGCCAGCAGAAGCAGGGGCACGCACAGCCTCAGCCCGATCCGGGCGCTGGTCGTACCGCTTATGGATGGCTCTCTCTTGACCATGGGACTAGCGCTTCATGGACTCGGGCCGCCGTCCGGCCCGGTGTCATCGGGAATACTCACGGTGGAAAATTGCACTTTGGCGCCGCTGGCCGTGGCGCCCATGGCGTCAATGGCCAGTTGAAAGTTGCTGGCGCCGGGAACGTCCAGGCACATCAGGATGATTGCCGGCCGGTCGAGCGCCCAGGGCGAAGTGGCCTGGTGTTGCCCGGAGATCTCCAGGCTACCGAGGCTGCCGATCAAGTTCCCCTTCAGATCGAATTCCGCGAAGCGGAGTCGAGTTCCGGGCGGAGCCAATTGTCCCGGCCGGCCGGTTACCGAGGCCAGTCCCAGGTCGCGGCCATTCCCGAACAGCGCGGTCAGCCTGCGGCAGTCCCCATCTCCCAGCCAGTCGTTCTCCGATTGGGCGGCTACAGAGAACAGTTCTACTGTTTCTCCATCGGAAGGGCTTCCCAGCAGATGGCGCGCCTGAACCTGAAAGGAATCGGCATGGCAGGGAGAGCGGGCGAAGAGGTAGAGAGCTCCAGTTGTCAGTTGTCCGGCATCCGGGGCCGTCAGGGTCAGCAACTCGGCTCCTCCCCTGGGAAGGGTGGTGCGGAAGAGGTTTCCGTCGGGGAATCGGCCGTTGAAAGACACCGCCGGCGCCGGAGAGGTTCGCCGTTGAAACAGGAGCGCCGCCTCGCACTCGGCCGCATCGGGGTCCCGGTGGGTAACGGCCACTTCAGCTTTTGCCAGATGCTCTCCCAGGGGGCCCATGAAGAGATGAGGCAGGATGGCCACCGTGGAACAGGGCGCCCCCTCCCACAGGGAGAGGCAGAAGGGGTCCCGCTCTGCCGGATCGACATCGGAAACGGTCAGGGTGTGGACGGCTCGGTCCTCAGATCGGAGAACAAGATTGTCGCTCTTTAGATAGGGAGCGTCGGGGGGCTCGCCGCCGGAACGGCGCAGCCGGATCTCGGTGGGCTTCCCCAGGGTCAGCACCAGGTTTCTTGCTCCCTGCATTGCGGCGTCCTGCAACAAAGTGAGAGAAATGTCGCGCTGGGTCTCCCCGGCCGGGAAGAGGAGCCCGCTGTCCGGAGCGGGAGAGAGGTTCGTGACCCCGACCGCCGCCTCGCCGAAGCCCACCGAATAGGGCGCCCGCACCGCCACCGGTAGCGCCCGGCTCAAGGTGACCGGCACGCTCAGGGTGGCGCCCTCCGTGGCCTTGGTCTCGGTAGACGCAAAGGCAAGTGTGGCCTGCAGCCCGGAGCCGACGGTCAGTCTGCCGCGATAGGGTACTTGGTAAAGGTTAGGATTGCCGCCCAGGATGAATCCGAAACCGACCGTGTAGTCTCCTCCCAGAGTATCGAGCACATCGTCCAGGATCCCCTCGGGAAGGTTTTGTAGGGGGTTTTCGGACAGCACTAGGAGTCGCAGATTGTCTAATCCCCCAAGAAGGTTCTTGGACAAATCTTCCAGGCCATTGCGCAACAATCGCAACTCTTCCAGTCTGCTCAGGCTGTTGAAGACCCCGTCCGGCAACTCGCTCAGTGGGTTAAGGCTCAACCATAAACTTCGCAGGTTGTCGAGGCCGTTGAAGATTCCCTCCGGTAGTTGGTTCAACTGATTGGCGCCCAACTGCAGGTCTTCCAGTTTGCTCAGTCCCTGGAAGATCCCCTCGGGCAATGAGGTCAGGGAGTTGCCCCACAACCGCAACTCGCGCAGGTTGCCCAGACCCCGAAAGACCTTGGGAGGCAGGGTGCTCAGAGAGTTTCTATACAAATATATATCTTGCAGAGAATTCAGCCCCTGGAAGACTTCCTCTGGCAACATGCTCAGCGAGTTATCCTGCAACCAGAGCTCTTTCAGGGAGGTCAACCCGCTGAAGCCCTGTTCGGGCAACGAGGTAAGGGAGTTTCCATGCAACAGCAGGTATTCCACGGCTACCAGTCCGTTGAGGTCCTGCTCTTGAAGAGTAGTGATGTCGGAATGGTCAAGATGCAAGATGCGCACGTCGGCCAAATGGGCTGTCGTAATATCGTTGCAAGCCCGGAGAAGAGATTCCACCAGCGCATCCCTTACCTGGGGTGTGCGGTCGCAAACATCTGCCGGTTGGTTGGAGTGAGCAATGGTCACGGTGTGGACGCCTCCACCGGCCTCCCTGTCGATCAGCGCCCCGGCATCGAGTCCGGGCGCATCTTCGCCGCTACCGTCGGAGCGGCGAAGCCCGATCTCGGAGAGTTCGCCGAGGGTCAGCACGACGGTTTTCCCGAGGGCTTCCGGGTCTTCCAAAGGAGTAAAGACAATCTCTCCCCCCGTCTCGCCGGCAGGGAACAGCAGCCCGATTTCTGGAGAGGGGGACAACCCCCCGTAGTCGTTCTCGGCGGCAGTGCCGCCCACGCTGTAGGGCACGCGCACCGCCACCGGCAACGCCCGGCTCAACCACACCCGAACCCGCACGGTTGCGCCTGTCACTGCTTCCTGTGCACTCGATTCAAAGGCAAGGCCGGCCTTCAGTCCGGGGTCCACCCGCAGGTCCTCCAGACTGTGGATAACATCGTCCAGAACACTCCGGGGAAGGCTGTTAAACCCGTTGTCCTGCAACCATAACACCCGCAGTGATCTCAGCCCGCTGAAGACACCCTGGGGAAGTGTCCTGAGGGAGTTGTGATTCAGCAACAGGCTCTCGAGTGCGACCAGCCCGCTGAAGTCGACCGCTTGAAGCCTCGTGATCCCGCTGCCTGATAGATCCAGCCGCGTTACTTCGACCAGATGCCCTAGTGTCACCTGCGCACAGTCGGATATCCCTGTGATCTCCAGCAGATTGTCCCTGACCGGCGGCGTGCGGTCGCAAAGACCCGCAGGCTGGTTGAGCGAAGAGATCGCAACGGTATGGTCCGCCCGATCCTCGGGACGGTCGACCAGGGTTTCGGCCGTCAGAAACGGGGCGTCAGGGGGCGAGCCGTCGGAACGGCGCAGCCCGATCCGGGAGAGCTCGCCCAGGGTCAGCATGATCGTCTTGCCTGGGCTGTCGTCGTTTTCCGGCAGCGCAAAACGAATCTCCTTGCTCGTCTCCCCGGCCAAAAACAGTAATCCAGATTCCGGATCGGGGGACAGATTTGCATAGTCGTTTTCCGTGGCGCTGCCCCCCAGGCTGTAGGGTGCACGCACGGCCACCGGCAGGGGACGGCTCAGAGTCACCTCCACCCTCACGGTCGTCCCCGTTTGTCCGGTCTGATGGCTCGAAGCGAAGGCAATAGTAGTCTTCAGATGGGGATCTACCGAGAGGTCTCCGAAAACGCCCGTTTCCGGACCCAGCGTATCGAGGATGTCGTCAAAGATCCCGGCGGGCAATGTGGTGAGGGAGTTCTGGCGCATCCACAAACGCTTCAGGGAATGCAGACCCCGAAAGATCCCTGCGGGTAAAGAAGTCAATTGGTTGGTCGACAAATTTAATTCTTCCAGGTGACTCAACCCGCTAAATGTCCCCTCCGGCAAGGCTCTCAAAGAGTTTCGCCACAATAGCAAAATACGCAGGTTGCTCAACCCGCTGAAGACTCCCTCGGGCAAAGATGTCAGGGAGTTATCCTGCAACCATAGGATTTCCAGCGAACTCAGCCCACTGAAGATTCCGTCCGGTAAGGCGGCTAGAGCATTACCACCCAACAAAAGGCTTCTCAGGGCACTCAATTCGCTAAAAACTCCCTTGGGCAAACTCCTCAGGGTGTTTGCCCTCAACGACAGATCATGCAGGTTGCTCAACCCGCTGAATATCTCTTCGGGCAGCGTGGTCAGGGAATTGTCACTCAAATATAGGCTATCCAGAGAATTCAGACCTCTAAAGCTCCCTTCCGATAGGACTTCCAGGGAGTTTGTAAACAAGGACAAAATTCGCAGCTTGCTCAACCCACTGAAAACATTCTCGGGTAAGACGGCCAGGGAGTTATCCTGCAACCATAGGATTTCCAGCGAACTCAGCCCACTGAAGATTCCTTGGGGTAATTCGGTCAGCGCGTTGTCGTTCAATCGCAGCCAAGTCAGGGAGTTCAGCCCGCTGAAGTCGTGCTGCTGGAGCTCGGTAATTCCGGACTCCGAGAGATCCAGTTCCCTTATGCTAGCCAGATGCGCACTCGTGACCTGCGCGCAGCCGGATGCCCCAGTGAGCTCCACCAGCTTGTCCCGCACCTGGGGCGTGCGGTCACAGACAAATTGCCCGTAGGCGCTGGTCGGAGGAATCCAAAGCAGGGCGGCGAGCCAGGCGAGAACAATCCAGGGGCGGGAGTTTGTCCCTCGCGGAGTGGAGAAGGCCGTGTTCCTTTGCGGTATCGTGTTATGGGGCAGGGAGGGATGATTCAAGTGTTGTCGTGTTTTGTAGGATCCCAAGGTGAATTCCAGTGGCTAGTATACCTCCCGCCGATTACGCCTCGTCAGGGGTTTCAGGACCTTGGAGCAAGCGCTGGGGAAGCGTATGATAGTGCTCGTTGCACGTTGCATCAGGCCTGGACGGTCACCGATCGCTGCCGGGGCGTTGCATCTGCCGGGGGCTTGGGCAAACCGCGTCTGCCCGAGCCCTTGGATAACGACGGGAGATCCTCATGATTCGAGAGCGCCCGGCTGGGTTTCGGTTCATGGTATTGGCAATGGTCTGGGGTTGGGGCCTGGGCTGCGGTCCGGCCGGAGAGCAGGATTCCGGGGTTGCTCCTCCTGCCCGGACAGCGTTGCTCCCGGAAGCGGAGGCTGTCCAACCGGTGGAGATCGTCCGCACCAATGACTATTCCGAAGGGGTGGTGATCGATCACGAGGGGAACATCTACTTCTCCCATGAGAGGGTGATCACGGTGGTGAGCCCCGAGGGCGAGGACCGGGTGTGGGCCGAGACCGGGGAACCCAACGGCCACAAGATTCTGGCGGACGGCACCCACCTGGTGTGCGACGCCACCCATCACGCGGTGCTGCGTCTGGATTCCGACGGAAACATGCTGGAACCGGCCTCCACCGAATGCGAGGGCAAGCCGCTAAAGGGACCCAACGACCTGACCCTGGACCCGGAGGGGGGCTTCTACTTCACCGACCCGGAGGGCACGGGCATGTCCAATCCCATCGGAACCGTCCACTACGTCGACCCGGAAGGCACCACCCACTTGGTGGCCGGAGGGTTGGCCTATCCAAATGGCATCGTGCTGACGCCCGATCGGAAGCGGCTGCTGGTCGCGGAAAGTCAGAAGAACCGCATCCTGCTTTACGAGGTGCTGTCGCCGGGGAAGGTGGGTCCGATGCAGGTGTTTGCCGATCTGCCTTCCAAGGAGGGGGAGCAGATCGACAACCAGCCCGACGGCATTTGCCTGGATGCGGCGGGGAACCTCTACGTGGCCCATTACGGGATGCGTCAGGTTCAGGTCCTGGACCCCGAGGGCAAGCTCATCCGCCGCTATCCCGGGGGAAACCTCACCACCAGCAATTGTGCCTTCGGCGGACCCGGGCTGGATCAGCTTTTCGTCACCGGAGGCGAGCCGGGAGCGCTGTTCCGACTGGACCTGGGCGTGCCCGGTCTGGACATTCGCCCCAAACGGAAAGAGAACCCTTCTGAAAGCTGAGCCGGCAATGGGCTTTCCCCCGGGAGCGCGGGCGTCCCGCCCGCATTCTTGTAAAGGCGCTGTCCCGGCGCTAGTCGGCAGGTGAACCGACCAACCCTGTGAAGCCAAACGCCACGACCCTGCCAGGTCTTGTGCGGGCGAGACGCCCGCGCTCCCAGGGGTCACAACCCTTCTCGGCAATAAATGCCGCTGCCTGACGAAATTTGAAAGGGCTCACGGGACTGCCTGGCCGGCCAGGACCCCAGTGCAGCGCCCCCCTTCCACCGCAATCTGACCATTGACCACCACCCAGGGGATGCCTTCCGGAAACCGCCTGGGGTTCGCATAGGTGGCGGTGTCGGTGACCCGTTCTGGGTCGAAGGCCACCAGGTCGGCGTAATACCGCGGCTGCAGCCGGCCCCGACGGGTCAATCCGAAGCGGCGCGCCGGCAGGTCGGTCATCCGTTGGACCATCGACTCCAGGCTCAGCGTCCGGTAGCGCCGCCGCAGGCGTCCCAGGAACCTGGGGAAGGCCCCGTAGCAACGGGGATGGGGCGCGCTTCCCAGGGGCGTGATGTCGCTGCAGGCCATGGCATCGGGGCGGGCCAGCAACTGCAGGCAATCCCTGGCGATAGCTTGCCACAGCGCCGTGCTTGAGGGCGGTGCGTTGACGTAGCCGACCTTCAATTCCTCCTCCAGCAGGAGGTCGCAGAGCGTCTGGGCAGCGGAAGCCCCGCGCTGGCGGGCGGCATCGGCCAGGCTCTTTCCCTCCAGGTGAGGATTTCGGGGCAGGTAGGAGAAGGTGACCGGCTCCAGGGGCGCGAAAAGGCGGTTCTCCAGGTGGTCCTGAATGGCCCGCCGCCGCCCCGGGTCGGCCAGCCGCTCCAGAATCGCATCCGGGCCGCCCTCCTGCATGTCGCCGGGCAGAAAGCTCACGGCGATGCTGCTCCCGCTGGGATAGGGGTAGATGTCCATGGTGCAGTCCATCCCCTGGTCCTGGGCCCGGTCGATGGGGGCCGTCAGTTCCTGGAGCCGGCCGGCGGTCTGCTCGGTCGTCCTGAGATGGGCGAAGTGAACGGGCGCCCCGGACTGCCGGGCGATCTCCAGCCCTTCCAGGATCCCGCCGCCGCCAAAGGCGCGCTCGGGTGTCCCCACTCGGGGCTCGTTGACGTAGACTCCGCCGGCCTCGCGCACGGCCCGGCACAACTCCACCAGCTCCCGGGTGTCGGCCCAGTATCCGGGATAGTAGGCAGCTCCGGTGGAAAACCCCACCGCACCCTGCTCGATCCCCTGCCGCACCATCCGCCCGGCGGCCTGGAGGGCCTCTTCCCGGAGCGGAAGGTCCCGGAAGCCCAGCAATTCCAGGCGGAGAGCGCCGTGGGGAACCAGGCAGGCAACGTTTACCGCCGCCTTGCGATGATAGTGCGCTCGAAAGGCCGCGATGCTGCTCATGTCCAGCTCGGGCGGAGGATCCCCCAGGATCCCGCCCAGGTAGCGGGCATAGAGCCTGAAATTGGGCGGGGACAAGGGCGCCCAGGACATCCCGTCCAGGCCCACGATCTCGGTGGTGATGCCCTGGCGCAACCCGTTGGCGTGCTGGGGATCGTGGAGAAGCGCTCCCTCGGAATGGGTGTGGGTATCGATGAATCCGGGGGCGAGGGTGAGACCTTGCAGTGGAATGACTCGCCGGGCCTGTGCCCGGGAGAGGTCTCCGATGGCTTCGATCTTCTCCCCGATCATGCCCAGGTCGGCGGCAACGGCCGGGGTTCCCGTGCCGTCGAGGAGCTGTCCTCCACTCAGGATGAGGTCGAAGGTCATGGCGCCGAGAGAGCTTGCCGTAAGGTGGATTAGGCCTCCAGGGGCGGCGGCGGGCCCTGCCGGGCCGCGGCCTTCATGATGGGTTGGTCGGGCTTGACGGCCAGCCAGCAGAGCGCGGCCGTCAACTGCGTGCCGGCAATGAGATAGAGCACCAGGTTCCAGTCGCCACCGGTCCGTTCGATGTGTCCGATGAGGTATCCCAGAGCGATGGGCATCAGCAGGGCCCCGGCGATTCCGGCCATGTTCATCACCGCCATCAGGAGGGCGCTGTAGCGGCCGGCGATGTCCATGGTCGCCGTCCAGGAGGGAGGACCGGAAAAGGACCCAGCCAGGGACCCCACCGAGAGCACCGCCACCAATACCGGAGCCGAGGTGGCCCCCAGGGCCAGCAGCGTCAGCAGGCCGGCGGCGCCGATGCCGAAGCAGGCCACCAGGCTGCGGCTGATCCGCTTGCTGCGGGTCCGCGCGAACAACCCGTCCACCACCAGCCCGCCGGCCATCAACCCTGCCACCGCCGCCGCCAGAGGCCATACGGTGAGCCAACCCGCTTCGCCGGGCGTGATCCCGTAACTCTTCTCCAGATAGGCGGGAAACCAGGAGACAAAGACAGCGTAGGCCGCGCCCCGCAGGAACTGCTGAGAGCAGATCCCCCACAGGCTGCGACTCCCGATCATGCCGGCCAGCAGCGTCGCCGGGCCCTCCGGACTCGGCTTGAAGGGAAGATTCCCGCCTTCGGCCGATTGGGGCCGGCTCTCGCGGGAGGAAGGGGTGTCCGCCCCAGGTTGACCGGAGAAAGGCGGCCGGGTGATCAGGTCCCGCTCGGCCTCATTCACCCAGGGGTGTTGCCGGGGGTGGTTGCGGAAGTAGCAGAAGAAGCCCACCGCCCAGACCACGCCGACCCAGGTGTAGAGGCCGAAGACCTCCCGCCAGGGGTAGTGCTCCATCAGGGAAGCTGTCAATCCCATGGTGACGATGCCGCCGATGGACATGGAGGTCTCCACGCTGGCGCTGCTGAAGCCCCGCCGCCGCTCCGGGAACCAGTCGTTGATGACCAGGGTGGCGATGGGCACCAGTCCGGCCTGGGAGGCGCCGAAGGCCACCCGCGAGGCCAGCATGGGAAGATAGGCGACGGCCTTGGCCGACCAGAGGTTGAACAGCGACCAGAGCAGGCTGATGAGGGCGAAGGCCCACCTCGGCCCCAGGCGGGTTCCCAGCCAGCCTCCCGGGACCTGAAAGGCCAGATAGCCCACCATGAAAGCGCCCAGTATCCAGCCCATCTGCTCGGTGGTGAACTGGAGCTCCTTCTGGATGGTGGTGTTGGCGACGGCGATGCAGTGACGGGTGAGGTAGGCGCTGGCGGCGGCCAGGGCCAGCAGGCCCAGCACGCCGTGGCGAACGCCGCTTGGCCTTGCCGGTCCGGCGGCGCTGGCAGAGGGGTGGGAATCGGCCTGGGTTGCCATGGGTTAAACTCGCCTCAAGGAATCGGTGCAGAGACTAAACCAATCGCCGGGGCCTGGCAAGGCCGCGGGGGCCACGCCGACGCGGCCAACGCGCCGCTGCCCGTACCGCTGATAGTCACTCAGGGGGCGCGGTGTTAGCCCCCCACCGGCTCGACTGCGGGCTCCGCCCTCGCCGAGCCGGCAGGCGAAGGCTGATGCGGGGGGGGGCGGCCGCCAGGCCGGCAGGCTGCAGAGCGCGGACAGGCCAGGTCGCTTCAGCGCCTTCCTGATCTACTGAGCCGTCCACCGACAGTGCTATACTGCCCCCACTTTTCTACTTGAGGTTAAATCATGATCGATACTGCTGCTCATTGCCCGGAGGGCCGCCTGGAGGGCCTGAATGCCGTGGTTACCGGCGCCGCCCAGGGGCTGGGACTGGCCATCGCCGAGGAGCTGGGCCGGCGGGGCGCGCACGTGACAATGGCCGACGTGCAAGCGGAGAAGGTCCGCAAGGCGGCTGGGGGTCTGGGGGAGAAGGGACTGCGGGTGGAAGCCGCCACGCTGGACATCACCGACAGCCGGGCGGTCAGGGAGTTTTTCGAGGCCTTTGTCGGCAGCCGGGGGAGAATCGACATCCTGGTCAACAACGCCGGCTCACGGCAATCGGTCGGCGAGGTGGCCGAGCTGGGCGACCGGGAGTGGGACCGGGTGCTGGGGGTGACCCTGACGGGGACCTTCTACTGCTGCCGCTCGGCCGCGGCCGCCATGCAGCGGCAGGAGTCGGGCGCCATCGTCAACATCGCCTCGGTCAACGGGCAGAGCCCGGCCGCCCTGGTGGCGGCCTACAATGCCGCCAAGGCGGGCGTGATCAGCCTGACCCGGACGCTGGCCCTCGAGTTGGCCCCCTACGGGGTGCGGGTCAACGCCGTGAGCCCCGGGCCGGTCTACACCGACTTCAACCGGCAGAATATGGCGGAACGGGCCCAATCACTGGATGTCTCGGAGGAGGAAATGATCCAGCGGGTCGCCAAGTCGATTCCCCTGGGACGCTGGGGAGAAGCCCATGAGATCGCCCAGGGAGTGGCTTTTCTCTGCAGTCCGGCGGCAAGCTGGATCACGGGAGAAGTCCTCAGGGTCAGCGGCGGCTTGGAAGGGGTTTCAGCCACTCCTCCCAAAAAAGCCAGGAAGGCGCCGGCCAGCGGCGATTCCAAATGAGCCGGGCCCCCGCCCTAGCGGGCGGATCATACGAGAGAGAAACAACGGATCCTTATGGCCTATCGCGATCAGGGGCCATGTCCCGTTAAACCAGTTTGCTGCATTAAGGAACATGGATAGACAGGATTAACAGGATAAAAAGCTGCCGCAGGCGAAGCGGCCTCGCTCGATGATCGGGTGTGCGTTTGTGGAATACCTCAGTGTCCTTCTTGGCCCTTCACGGACCCCTTTCGAGTCTTTTCCAACCCCTTGGAGTCCCTTCGCGGATTCATCTCTTACCCCCTTAACAGATACTTTAGCGCCCTTGGTGGAAGTCTTTTCCCCCTTCCCGACCTTTCAGCTTCGGCCATCTCCTCCACCGGAATCGACCGGCAGCGGCGCCCTGCCTCTGCTTCGGCCGGGCCCATGCGGTTCCTGCCGGCAGGGCGGTCGGCTGCAACCTCGCAGGGAAACTGAGCGGCAACCCAAGGGACAGCATGCGGGCGGGACGCCCGCGCTCCCGGGGTGTCGTCCCGATGGTGAGGTGGGGGGTATCCGGCGGGCGACTTCTCTGAAAGCCGGCCTGTCCCCTTTGGGAAACCCCCGTTTGCCTGCGAGCCGGGCGCCCGCCCCCCACGACGGGGCAGATCCATCGAGACGGACTATAAATGGAACATCGATGTGAATCAGCCGCTCCGGCAGCTTCAGGCGCCAGCGTTCGGTTTCGATCTCCATGAACCAGAAGGTCCGCCGGCTGTCCGGTTCACCCCCATTGCGGTATACTCAGGCGGCTGCGGCGGCGGGACCGGGGAGCCGCCGGTGAAGGCTGTCACGGAAATACGGCGGGAGAGCGAAGGGTGAATCCCGTGACAGGAAACGGCCTTTGAGGACATTGGGGATGGCGGCAGCCCACTCGCTGAAATCCATGGTTGACCGTCTGGTTCGCAACTACGGGAGCCGGGGACGGGAGGCGGGCAATCACCTGGAGCAGTGGCTTTCAGGCCGGGTGCCCTACGCGGAGCCCGGAATCCTCTGGCGTCATGTCGAGGCCGAGCAGGTGGACTTGCTCTTCGACGCCTTCTGGCAGGTGCTTCCCTTCGGGACCGGCGGACGCAGGGGTCGGGTCGGATATGGGGCCAACCGGCTCAATCCCGCCACCGTGGCCATGACCGTCCAAGGGCATTGCCACTACTTGCGGGACTCCTTTCCGGGCCGTCGAGACCTGACGGTGGTGGTGGCCAACGATGTTCGAGTCTTCAAGGACCTGGCCGGGACCTACCGCTTTCTGGGAGACAGTCACCCGCTGCTGGGAACTTCCTCGCGCTCGCTGGGGAGGCTGGCCTGCGAGATCTATGCCGGCAACGGCATCACGGCCTATTTCGCTCAGCCGCGGGTCGAAGAGGCGGTGATCAGCACTCCCGAGCTGTCCTTTGTCATCGGCCGCCTCGGCGCCGCCGGGGGAATCAATCTCTCGGCCTCCCACAACCCCCCCGACGACAACGGGATCAAGGTCTATGACGCCTTCGGCAGCCAACCGGTGGCGCCGGAAGATCAGGCGCTGATGGACGCCATGCGGGAGGCGACCGCCATCCGGAGCAAGCCCTTCGCCCAGGCGCTTGCCGAGGGCTTGGTGCGGGCCATCCCTCGGGACCTGCACCAGGACTATCTGGCCGCTTACCTGGAGCTGTATGGCGACACCTTCACGCCCCGCTCCGACCTGCCCCTGGTCTACACACCCCTCTGCGGTTGTGGATTGAAGACGGTGGGCGACCTGCTGGTCCGGCTGAACTTTCCCGTGCGGACCCCGCCCGGTCAGGACGCCGACGGTTCCTTCTCGGTCATTCCTTTCAAGGCCCCCAATCCGGAGGTGCCGCAGGCCACCGGCCCCGCCAGGGAGTTCGCCGACGAGATCGGCTCCGGCCTGGTCCTATCCAGCGAT
The DNA here is from genome assembly GCA_965198125.1 of Candidatus Versatilivorator sp. Classification (GTDB taxonomy): domain Bacteria; phylum Acidobacteriota; class Terriglobia; order Versatilivoradales; family Versatilivoraceae; genus Versatilivorator. The sequence goes on from CBDAOQ010000003.1 coordinate 1,869,486, forward strand.
CCCGATGCCGACCGGGTCGGGTTGGAGGTAAGGCAGGCCGACGGCTCCTGGGTGCACCTGGACGGGAACCAGATTGCCGCCATTCTGGGATTTTTCCTGATGCTGGATCCCGAGGGGCCCCGCAGGAGAGGCCTGGTGGTCGAAACACTGGTGACCACCCGCATCCTGGGCAGAATCGTGGAGAGAGCGGGCGATTCGCAGATCATCGACGACCTGCTGGTCGGCTTCAAGTATGTCGCGCATGTGCTGAAGTCCCTGGAGCGGACCGGGAGGTACGGCCAGGTGGTTGCCGGCCCGCAGGATCTGGTGTTGGCCGCCGAGGAAAGCCACGGGGTGATCATGATCCCCACCATACGGGACAAGGATGCCGCTCCGGCCTGCATGGTGCTGGCGGCCCTCTACCAGAGGCTGCGGTTGCAGGGTCGCACCCTTCTCGACTACTACGTCGAGATCCTGGAGCAGCTTGGAGGCTATGCCGACGTGGGCCGCTCCATCGCCATGGCCGGGGCCGGGGGCGTGTCCAGGAGAGATCGGCTGATGGCCTCTTTGAGAGGCTCGCCACCCGAGACCCTGGCGGGCCATCCAGTGCGGCACATGGTCGATTACTGGGATCAGGAGAGGTTCGGATCCTTCGTCAGCGAGTCCGACAAGCTGCCGAGAAACGTGATCCGGATGTCCATGGATGACTTCGTGGTCACGGTCCGCCCCTCGGGAACGGAGGCCAAGCTGAAGTTCTACTGCCAGCTTGCGCCGCGGGGGTTCTCCTCCCTGCGGGGTATGGATCTGTTGGCCGAAGTGAGCACCAGAGCCGAGAGCCTGGCCCGCCAGGTGTACCGGGAGCTGCTGGCCCGCCTGGATCTGGAGTTGGGCCCGGCCGGCCTGCTGCTTCCCGACATCGTGGACGTCGACCGCAAACGGGAGTTCGAGCAGTCCATTCAGCCGCAACTGCATTCGGCTCTGGCCGAAACCGGCAAGGATACCCTGAAGGATCTTCTGGACTGGTTGCGCCGCCAGGCCTCCGCCATGACCCCCGGAGCAGATCCCCTGCCCGCCCTCAAGGCGCCCATCGCCTATCTCTGCGATGGTTGGAAAGCCGAGCTAGCGGCCAACCCGGTCTTTGGGGATCTGGATCGATGGGCGCGGCAGTAACCCGGGTTCCTCGGACGCCGTCAGGAATCGGGACCTCGGCGGTCCGCCTTCTGCGCCAGCCCGGGCGGGACATTCGGCCGCGGGAGATTCCGACCGCCGCCGGAGGGCCTGGAAGGAGCAACCAGTCGGGCGGTAATGGACGGCTTCGCTCCTCATGGAAACGCTATGCGCCAGTGGCCTCTCTGCTTGAACACCAGCACCATCCGGCCGGCGGGCCTGTTGGAGAAAATCGCCATCGCGGCCCGCAACGGCTACTCGGCCATCGAGCTCTGGACCGAGGAGTTGACCCGATTCGAGCAGTCGGGAAGATCCTTGTCCGAGCTGCGCCGGATACTGGATGACTCGGGCCTTGCGGTGGCCAGCGTGATTACCCTGTCGGAGTGGATGCAGAGCCGCGGGTTTCACAAGGAGACCGCCTACCGCGAGGCCCGCAGGCGCCTGCGGCAGGCGGCCGCCGTAGGCGCGGCCCACATGGTGGCCTCGCCGGTCCCCGACGCCCCCCACCTGGATATTCCTCTGGCGGCGGCCCGTTACCGCGAGCTGCTGGAGGAGGGCGAAGCCTTCGGCGTACGGCCGGCCATGGAGTTTCTGGGTTTCCAGCACAACCTCTTTCAACTGGAACAGGCCCTGGCCATCGTGCAGCAGGCCGACCATCCCCACGGCTGTGTGGTGCTGGACCCCTTTCACCTCTACCGGGGCGGTTCCGGCTTCGGCGGTTTGAAGGACCTGTCCTCGACCGCAATTGCCGTGTGCCATTTCAACGACGCTCCCGCTTCCCCTCCGCAATTCGAGCAGACCGACGCCGACCGCGTCTATCCCGGAGACGGCATTCTCCCGCTGAAGGCCTTCCTGAAGGATCTGGATGCCATCGGTTACGGGGGCTTTCTTTCCCTGGAGCTCTTCAATCCCCATTACTGGACGCGGGATTTGGAGGAGGTGGCCGGAACCGGGAGGGAAAAGACGGAGGCCGTCATCCACTCGGCCGGGGAAGCCGGCCTCGCCGGCAAGGCCGCTCCATCATGATTCGCATTCAGCAGGTTTCCAAGACTTTCGACCAGGGACTGAGCTTTGCCGTGCAAGGGGTCGACCTGGAGGTGGGAGCCGGGGAGTTGCTGGTCCTGCTGGGTGAATCGGGCTGCGGAAAAACGACCCTGCTCAAGATGATCAACCGCCTGGTGGACCCCAGCGGAGGCCGGATTCTGGTGGAGGAGCGGGACGTCTCCCAGGTCAATCCCGTCGTCCTCCGCCGGGGGATCGGATACGTATTTCAGGGCGTCGGCCTGTTTCCTCACATGACCGTGGCCGAGAACGTGGCGGTGGTGCCGAGGCTCCTCAACTGGGATCCCTCCGCCTGCCGGGACCGTGTGGATGAACTGCTGCGCCTGACCGGTCTCTCCCCCCGAACCCATCGCGACCGCAAGCCCCACGAGCTGTCGGGGGGGCAGCGCCAGAGGGTGGGGCTGGCGCGGGCGCTGGCGGCCCGCCCCAGCATCATGCTGATGGACGAACCCTTCGGCGCTCTGGATCCCATGACTCGCGACGGCCTGCAAAGGGAGTTCAAACGCCTGCAGCAGGCCTTGAACTTGACGGTGGTGATGGTCACCCACGACATGACCGAGGCCCTGCTGCTGGCCGATCGCATTGCCGTGATGAAACAGGGCGCCCTGGTGGGAACGGGTTCTCCCGGTGAGATCCTGCGGAGCCCAGGCCACCCCTATATCGCCGCCCTGATGGAGACACCCAGGCGCCAGGCCGACCAGGTGGAATCCATCCTGCGCTCCGGGAGGGAGGGAAGGTGATCGAAACGGCTTTGGCGGACCAGTTGAGGCTTCTTCCCGAATACCTGGGGCATCACCTGACCCTGACCCTGGTGGCCTTGTCCAGCGGAATCGCCCTGTGCCTGCCCCTGGCCATTCTGGTGACCCGGGTGAAATCCCTGCAATGGCCGGTGCTCACGGTTGCCAGCGTGGCCCAGACCATCCCCGGGTTGGCCCTGCTGGCCCTCATGGTCCCCCTGCTGGGCCAGATCGGCTTTCTGCCCGCCTTCATTGCCTTGCTGCTCTACAGCATGCTGCCGATCCTGCGCAACACCGTCACCGGCATCCTGGGGGTGGCCCCGGATGTCCTGGAAGCCGCCGAGGGCCTCGGAATGACCTCTGGCCAGAGGCTCTTCCGGGTCGAGCTGCCGCTGGCGGCCCCGGTGATCATTGCCGGCATCCGCACGGCAACGGTCTGGGTGGTGGGATCCGCCACCCTTTCCACTCCGGTCGGCGCCACCAGCCTGGGCAACTATATCTTCAGCGGCCTGCAAACCCAGAACTCAACCGCGGTCCTGGTAGGCTGCGCGGCCGCGGCGGCTCTGGCGATGGTGCTGGATCAGCTCATTCGCCTGGGAGAGCTGGCCGTGGCCGGCCGCAGCCGAACCAAAGGTTGGCTGGCCGTGGCCGGCCTGCTGTTCATCCTGCTTGCGACTCTGATACTGCAGATTCCCACCGCAAAAGGGTCGGCCGCGGTGGTGGTCGGGGCCAAGCCCTACACCGAGCAGTACGTTCTGGCGGAGGCCCTGACCCAGAGGCTGACTCAAGCCGGACTGCGGGCCGAGAATCTATCCAGCATGGGCTCGATGATTCTGTTCGATGCCCTGACCGCCGGGCACGTCGATTGCTACGTGGACTACTCGGGAACCGTTTGGGCCAACGTCATGAAGCGGCAGGACCTGCCCCCCCGGGCGGATCTGCTGGAACAGATGAAGACCTGGCTGCAGCGGGAACACCAGGTCCTGGTCCTGGGGGCGCTGGGGTTCGAGAACAACTACGCCCTTGCAGTGCCGAGACTCAAGGCGGAGGCCTTGCAGCTTGCTTCGGTTCAAGACCTGTCCAGGCACGCCCCTCAAATGACGATCGGGTCCGACCTTGAGTTCTTTGTCCGGCCCGAATGGACAGCGCTGCGAGAGGCTTACCGTCTTGACTTCAGAGAGCAGCGGACCTTCGATCCCAGTCTCATGTACGCCGCCGCCCGCGAGGGAGTGGTGGATGTCATCTCCGCCTATACCACCGACGGCCGCATCATCGACTACGACCTGGTGGCATTGGCCGATCCGCTGCAGGCGCTGCCGCCCTATGACGCCGTACTCGTGCTTTCCCCCGCGGCCGCCCGGCGGGGGGAGCTGGTGAGTGCGCTGGAGGGTTTTGTCGGGAGCATCGATGATGGAACCATGAGAGCCGCCAACAAGCGGGTCGACGTGGATGGGGAGTCTCCCGCCCAGGCCGCCCGCTTTCTGTTGGAAGCCATTGCGCTCCCGTCCCTGGCGCCGGGTGGCGGGGGACCCGATTCCTGATCGGCTTTGGGCCCCCCGCGCTGCCGTGTGGATCATTCGGGGAAAAACGGCCGGTCGTTCATGAAGACGAACCACGAATGGACACGAATAAACACGAATAGACAAGAAGACAGATGGACCTGCTTCAACGACAAGCGGCGCCAAAATGCTTCTGCACTTTTGTCCCGTTGGTGTGACCCTGTCATGGGAGGAAGCCCACCCGGGAGCGCGGGCGTCCCGCCCGCACAAATCCTCTCGCAGCTTCGGCCATCTCCTCCACCGGAATCAACCGGCAGCGGCGCCCTGCCTCTGCTTCGGCCGGGCCCATGCGGTTCCCGCCGGCAGGGCGGTCGGCTGCAACATCGCAGGGAAACTGAGCGGCAACCGAAGGGACAGCATGCGGGCGGGACGCCCGCGCTCCCGGGGGTGTCGTCCCGATGGTGAGGTGGGGGGTATCCGGCGGGCGACTTCTCTGAAAGCCGGCCTGTCCCCTTTGGGAAACTCCCGTTTGCCTGCAAGCCGGGCCCCCGCCCCCCACGGCGGGGCGGATCATACGAGGGTGAAACAACAAATCTTCCTGACCTATCGGGAACAAGGATCCTGTCCCGTGAATCCGGATTTACGGATTATTGAACATGGATGCACAGGATGCACAGGATTAACAGGACGAGCGGCCGGCGCACAGGACGCCGACTGGCTGAATAATGGCCTTAAATCCTGATCTGACAATCACGTGACTTCCGTTTCCGGGTCTCTCTTTCTGGGTTTGTTTCAGATAAGTCCCGCCCCCGCCACCACGACGGTGCGCATCACACAGAGGAAAAACAGCCGGTCGTTCATGAAGATGAACCACGAATGAACACGAAGAGGCACAAAGACAGATGGACCTCCTTCAACGACAACTGGCGCCAAAATGCTTCTGCACTTTTTGTCCCGTTGGTGTGACCCTGTCATGGGAGGAAGCCCACCTGGGAGCGCGGGCGTCCCGCCCGCACAAATCCTCCCGCAGCTTCGGCCATCTCCTCCACCGGAATCAACCGGCAGCGGCGCCCTGCCTCTGCTTCGGCCGGGCCCATGCGGTTCCCGCCGGCAGGGCGGTCGGCTGCGACATCGCAGGGAAACTGAGCGGCAACCTAAGGGAGAGGATGCGGGCGGGACGCCCGCGCTCCCGGGGGTGTCGTCCCGATGGTGAGGTGGGGGGTATCCGGCGGGCGACTTCTCTGAAAGCCGGCCTGTCCCCTTTGGGAAACTCCCGTTTGCCTGCGAGCCGGGCGCCCGCCCCCCGCGACTGGGCAGATCATACGAGGGTGAAACAACAAATCTTCCTGACCTATCGGGAACAAGGATCCTGTCCCGTGAATCCGGATTTACGGATTATTGAACATGGATGCACAGGATGCACAGGATTAACAGGACGAGCGGCCGGCGCACAGGACGCCGACTGGCTGAATAATGGCCTTACATCCTGATCTGACAATCACGTGACTTCCGTTTCCGGGTCTCTCTTTCTGGGTTTGTTTCAGATAAGTCCCGCCCCCGCCACCACGACGGTGCGCATCACACAGAGGAAAAATAGCCGTTCGTCAATGAAGACGAACCACCAATGAACACGAATAGGCACCAGGACTGATGGACCTGCTTCAACGACAACTGGCGCCAAAATGCTTCTGCACTTTTGTCCCGTTGGTGTGACCCTGTCATGGGAGGAAGCCCACCTGGGAGCGCGGGCGTCCCGCCCGCACCAAGCCTGGCACGGCTTCGGCCATCTTCTCCACCGGAATCAACCGGCAGCGGCGCCCTGCCTCTGCTTCGGCCGGGCCCATGCGGTTCTCGCCGGCAGGGCGGTCGGCTGCAACATCGCAGGGAAACTGAGCGGCAACCGAAGGGACAGCATGCGGGCGGGACGCCCGCGCTCCCGGGGGTGTCGTCCCGATGGTGAGGTGGAGGGTATCCGGCGGGCGACTTCTCTGAAAGCCGGCCTGTCCCCTTTGGGAAACTCCCGTTTGCCTGCGAGCCGGGCGCCCGCCCCCCGCGACTGGGCAGATCCATCGAGAAGGACTATAAATTGAACATCGATGCACAGGATGCACAGGATAATCAGGACGGGAGGCTGCTGCAGGAGACGCTGACTCGGGCGATGATCGCGTGCGGATTTGAGGATGTCCGGGAACACAAGCCAGCCGTCTCCGGAAAAATCCTGTGCATCCTGTGCATCGATGTGAATCAAAAATCTACCCATGCTTGACTATGAACCGGTTTCCAGCCACCAGGCGCAGGCGTTTGTTTCAGGCAAGCCGGGCCCCCGCCCCCCACGACGGTGCGGATCATACGAGGGTGAAACAGGTTTTGTTTCAGATAAGTCCCGCCCCCGCCCTGGTGTGCGGATCATACAAGAGTGAAACAATCAGAAATCGATCATCCCTTCGCGACCTTGGCATCCCGTCGCGGTTAACCTCAACGCCTTCGTGGCCCTTCGTGGATAACTCTTTTTTCTTTTGTTTCAGGTAAGCTTCGGGCGGGATCGGCAGCTCGAACAGGAAAATGCGGCGGAGGTCCATCGCGGCTTGCATCGGCAGTGAGGGCCGGCGCTGAACGGTGGCTTCCGGAGACGGTCACAGCCGCGGAGCCGCAGATCCGTTGTGCATCGAATTGTATTTCCGATCCTCGGGCAACCGGCGTGAGAACTTTCGAGTTGCACAGTGCAGTCCTGATCCCGCGGACTCCGGAGGAGGTTTTCCCCTTCTTTGCGGACGCGCGGAACCTGGATCTGCTGACCCCGCCTTGGCTGCACTTTCAAATCCTCGATCCCGGGCCGATTCCCATCCAGGCAGGCACGGAAATCGATTACCGCCTCCGCGTCCGGGGCCTTCCCCTGCGCTGGCGGAGCCGCATCACGGCCTGGGATCCCCCGAGTCTCTTTGTCGACGAGCAGGTCCGGGGTCCCTATCGCCGCTGGATCCACCAGCACCGCTTCCGTCCGGTGGAGGGCGGCACGCTGGTCGAGGATCGCGTGAGGTACGCGGTCTGGGGAGGCTGGCTGGTCGACCGGTGGCTGGTGGCGCCGGATCTGTCCCGGATCTTCCGCTATCGGCGGGACCGGCTGGCTGAGCGTTTCCCGGCTGCGAGGGAAGCCCCTTGCCAGCAATGAGGCGGCACCATGGGGACGCCGCATTCGCGGCTTGCTGGAACCCCGGGCTATTGCTCGGGGAGGTTGAATCGCCGCTCTTCGCCCCCGCCTGCGCGGCCAATGCCCCCGCCGCCCATTCCTCGACCGCAACAGGGTTGTGTGGTAGGCTGATTCGCCGATTGGTGGTTGCAGGAACTGTGCGGGCAAGGGCCGACTTCAGGCCCAGCGACTCACGGCCCCGCAGGGTGTACCCACCAGCTTTCGGAAAGGGCTTGCCGCGCTGCAAGTCTCGCCTGTTGTGGGACATCCGGCAGCCTGTTCACCGCCTTCACGTTCAACCTCCCCTCCCATGAATCGATCCGAGCTGTCGAGCGCTTTTCAGACGGTCAGGCAAACCACCCGGGATCTATGTCAGCCCCTCTGCACCGAGGACTACGTGATTCAGTCCATGGCGGACGTGAGTCCTCCCAAGTGGCATCTGGGTCACACCACCTGGTTCTTCGAGCGCATGATCCTGGAACGTTTTGCAGAGAACTATCGGGCTTATCATCCGCGGTATTACTTCGTCTTCAACTCCTACTACCAGAGCTTCGGACAGCGTGTCGCCCGGGACATTCGAGGGACGTTGTCGCGGCCGACGGTGGAGGAGGTCTATGGCTACCGCACCAGCGTCGACGAAAGGCTGTTGAGGGTAATTGAAGATCTGGACCGGGGGCGCTTTGCCGAGTTCGCGGAGCTGGTGGAGCTGGGACTGCACCACGAACAGCAGCATCAGGAGCTGCTGGTCACCGATGTCAAGCACATCCTGGCGAGCAATCCCCTGAGACCCAGCTATCGGGCTTGCGATGACGATGGAGCCCGGAAGCCTCCCGCACCGTCCCCCCTGAAATTTCACGGGCTCGAAGGCGGGGTGTTCGAGATGGGAGCCCCTGACCAGGGATTTGCCTGGGACAACGAGCGGCCCAGGCACAAGACCTGGCTCTCCGACTACGGCCTGATGGACCGCCTGGTGACCTGCGGGGAGTACCTGGATTTCATCAACGACGGTGGGTACCGGGACCCCTTGCTGTGGCTTTCCGATGGCTGGGACGCCATCAGCGAAAACGGTTGGGAGTCGCCCCTCTACTGGGACCGGCGTGACGGAGATTGGGAGATCGTCACCCTCTGCGGATCTCGTCCCCTGAACCTGGAAGAGCCGGTGGCCCATGTCAGCTTCTATGAGGCTGCCGCCTATGCCCGTTGGGCGGGAAAACGGTTGCCGACCGAGGCGGAATGGGAAAAGGCCGCCCGGCTGCAGGAGAGTCCGCTGCAGGGGAACTTTCTGGAGAACGGCCGCTTCCATCCGGCGCCCGGGGGGTGCGGGGCCGGGGAGGACCGGCCCGGGGTGCGCCAACTGTTCGGGGACGTCTGGGAATGGACGGGAAGCGCTTACCTGCCCTATCCCGGATACCGGCAGGACCGGGGGCCGCTCGGCGAGTACAACGGAAAGTTCATGAGCAACCAGATGGTTCTCAGAGGCGGCTCCTGCGCAACGCCCAAAAGCCACATTCGTCCCAGCTATCGCAACTTCTTTCAGTGTGACAAGCGCTGGCAGTTCACGGGCATTCGGCTGGCGAAGGACCTGAGTTAACGGAGGCGAAAGTGCCGGCCAGCGTCAAGATCCTGGGGGCGGACGACTACGCCGATTCCTTCGACGAGAAGGACACCTTTGCCCTGGACGTCCTGGTGGGCCTCTCGGCGGCGCGCAAGTCGATCCCCTCCAAGTATTTCTATGACGAGCAGGGCAGTGAGATTTTTCGTCGAATCACGCGGCTGCCGGAATACTACTTGACCGAGTGCGAGCTGGAGATCCTGGAGAGCCACTGGGACAGGATCGCCGCCTGTGTGGCGGGGAAGCCCTTCAACCTGGTGGAGCTCGGCCCCGGCTTCAGCCAGAAGACCACTCTCTTCCTGGAACGGTTTACAAAGTCCGGGCTGGATTTTCAGTACGTACCCATAGACATCTCGGCATCCTCCATGGGGGCGCTGGTCGGCGCGCTGGATGCTCGGTTTCCCGACCTGAACACCCAGGGGCTGGTGGGGGAATACTTTCGCGGCCTGAAGTGGTTGAACCAGCGCTACCGGCGGCGCAACCTGGTGCTGTTTTTGGGGTCTTCCATCGGCAATTTCACCCGGGCGGAGTCCTGTTTCTTCCTGCGTAGCGCCTGGAAGTGCCTGAATCAGGACGACCTGATGCTGATCGGATTCGACCTCAAGAAGGACATCGACGTGCTGCTTCGCGCCTACAACGACTCGCCGGGGTTGACCAGCCAGTTCAACCTGAACCTGCTGGAGCGCATCAACCGCGAGCTGGGAGGGTGCTTCGACATCGCAAAGTTTCGCCACTTCGGCACCTATGATGTTTTCTCCAGCTCCATGGAGAGCTACCTGGTCAGCCAGGAGCGGCAGTCGGTTTTCATAGAACGGATCGGCCGCTCCTTTGCTTTTGAAGCCTGGGAGCCGATCCACACCGAGCACTCCTGCAAGTATGCGCTTTCGGACATCGAATGGCTGGCCCGGGAGGTCGGGTTCAAGATCCGCGACCACCTGTTCGATTCCTGTCATTTCTTCACCGATTCCATCTGGAGCGTTGATAAACCGGAATCGGTTCGGCAGGGTGCGGAAGGGGAGGCGGTGGCGCTGCCCCTCAGCTCCGAGAGCCGATTCTGAGGCCCCAACGGGTGGTCCGGCAGGCGGGGCCGGCAGCGGCCACCGCCGGGTGCGGCGGCCGGGAATGAGGACGGAGGCTCATGAGCCAAAGCGGAAAGGTCACCCTCAAGGACGGCCGGCCCATGGAGGTGGTCCATCTGACCTATCCCATCGAGCCCTCCGACCGCATGGGCATCATCGAGCTGCTCCAGCAGGAGTGGGCCCGAACCGACGTGGACTGGCTTCAGTCCATGCGGGGGGTCTACAGCCGGACCTTGCGGACGCAGGTGGCTCTGGCAAGGGTTGACGGTCATCCGGTGGGGACGGCCTCGATTGCCTTTGCATGCGACCGCCCCCAGGTCGGGGTGGTGGAAGACGTGATGACCCGGAAGGATTTCCGGGGGTTGGGCATCGCCACCACCCTGACCGAGGGGCTGGTTCAACTGGCCTGGAAGGCGGGGTGCCGGGTGGTCTATCTGGGCAACACGCCGCGACCGGTTACGGTCTACGAGAAGATCGGTTTCCGGCGCCTGTACGGGGCCGTCATGCGCCGGGCGGCGCCTGGTGAAACCGAGCCCGAAAAGGAATTCTTCGCTCCCGGCCAGGAGACCACCGTCCGCCCGGCCACCTGGGGGGACCTGCCCGGGGTCGCCTGCCTGATGGCCCAGCCGATGGAGAGTCTCTGCCTGGACTTCCTCCGCGGCCTGGTGTCTCCCCGGCACGCGCCGCCCCTGCGCTGCGTGTCGAACTTCACCGCGGTCTGGTATGGCGTGGAGGCCCTGGGCGGCGCGATGCTCGCCCTGGCCGGCGAGGGTCCCCACCGGGTGCTGGGCCTGGCCTCGATCACGCCGGGGCCGGCTCCCTTGCGCCGCCACAGCGCCGTGATCGATGCCCTGGCCCATGACAACTATGCCGAGGGTGTGAGGCAGCTCCTGGAGGGGCTGGTGGAAACCGCCCGGCAAAAAGGCATCGGTCTGCTTCAGGCCTACGTGGCCGCCACCGACGTCGGCAAGGTCGAGCGTTTCCGGGCCATCGGCCTGTCGCCGCTGGCGACGCTGCCGGAGGCGATTCGACTGAACGGCCGGCCGGTGGACGCGGTTCTGCTGCAGGGCCGCCTGAACTGACCGGAGGCAGGTCGGCCTTAGGGAACATGGATAGACAGGATGGACAGGATAAACAGGACCAGACGCTGCTGCACGGGAAGCTGACTCGCTCGATGATACGGGGCGCCTGCGAAGTGATTCCCATGGGCTTGGGAGCGAATGTTTGGATCCTGGTTGAAGAAAAGGCGATGGCCTGACTCAAAACGCTGAAACCTCGAGCCCAACCATCCTGTTAATCCTGTCCATCCATGTAATTAAATCTTTTTGTGCTCGAGGCCGATTCCAAACGCCGGGAATTGTAGGGTGTCATTTCCTGTCCTTGGTGGACAATTCCTCAACCCGTTTTCCTTCACCCGAACCCAGGGGTCGTTTCCATTGAGTGGGTCAAGTACACCGTCTTTCTTCGTGTCCCTTCACGGCCCCCATTCGAGTCATCTCCAACCTCTTGGCGGATCTTTCTTTTGCCCACTAAACAGATACCTTAGCGCCCTTGGTGGAGATCTTATCCCCCTGTCCGACCTTTGGCGCATCCCTCTTGAGACTTCTCCAACCCCTTAGTGGCCCTTCGTCTTTCTTCGTGTCCCTTCGTGGATATCTTTTTTGGCCTTTGTAGATAACCCTCAATTGTTTCCAATAAGATGGTCCCGATGACCGATAGTATTAACGATATCGACCAACTCGAGGACCTGCTGAGTGAACCGACCGCCGAGCTGGTCAGCAGTCTGAATCGGCTTTCGGGGGATATCCTGGTTCTGGGAGCGGGGGGAAAAATGGGTCCCACCCTGGCCCGCATGGCCAGCCGGGCCCTGGAAGCGTGCTCGAGCCCCGGACGGGTGATTGCCGTCTCCCGATTCTCCAACCAAAGAGAGCGGGATCGACTGGAATCCCGGGGGGTTGAGACCATCGGATGCGATCTGCTGGACCCGCAGGGGCTGGAGGAGCTGCCCGATTGTCCCACCGTGATCCACATGGTGGGCATGAAGTTCGGCTCCACCGGCAACGAGGCCCGCACCTGGGCGGTCAACACCCATCTGCCGGCGATGGTCTGCCGGCGGTTCTCCCGGAGCCGGATCGTGGCCTTCTCGACGGGCAATGTCTACCCCATGACCCCCGTTTCCGGCCGCGGCTCCAGCGAGGAGGATCCTCCCGGGCCGGAAGGTGAATATGCCATGAGCTGCCTGGGCAGAGAGAGGATGTTCGAGTATTTCAGCCGGACCCGGGGGACCCGGGTATCCCTGCTGCGGCTCAACTATGCCTGTGAGCTGCGCTACGGAGTCCTGGTCGACCTGGCCCGCAAGGTCTGGCAGCGGCAGCCCATCGACCTGACCATGGGCCATGTGAACGTGATTTGGCAGGGCGACGCCAACGCCATGGCCCTGCGGGCCGTGGAGCACTGCGCCGCCCCGCCCTTGGTGGTGAACCTGGCCGGCCCCGAGCGCCTGTCGGTTCGCCGGATCTGCCAGGAGCTGGGGCGGATGATGAAACGTCCCCTCCACCTGGTGGGAAGGGAAGCCGCCGACGCCCTGCTGAGCGACGGGCGCCGCGGCTATGAGCGGCTGGGCCGGCCCCGGGTGACCATGGAACGGCTGCTGGGCTGGATTGCCGACTGGGTGATGCGGGGCGGCCCCAGCCTCGACAAGCCCACCCATTTCCAGGTGCGTGACGGCCGATTCTAGTTCAGGAGGTAGCCGTGTTAAGTCAACCCTTGCATTCCCTGCTTTCCAGGGGGGTGGTCATCCCCGCCCATCCCCTGGCCCTGACGGCCGGCCGCAAGCTGGACGAGCGGCGGCAGCGGGCCTTGTCCCGCTACTACCTCGCAGCCGGTTCGGGAGGGCTGGCCCTGGGCGTTCACATGACCCAGTTTTCCATCCGGGATCCCGGGCATGGCCTGTTTCGACCCGTCCTGGAGCTGGCCGGGGAAGAGATGGACCGGGCCGACGCCAAGAGGTCAGAGCCCCTGCTGCGAATCGGCGGGATCTGCGGCCCCACCTCTCAGGCGGTGGCTGAAGCAGCACTCATTCAAGACCTGGGATACCATGCCGGCCTTCTGAACCTGGCCGCGCTGAGCGAGGCCGACGACCAGCAGCTCCTGGACCACTGCCGGGAGGTGGCCCGAGTCACCCCTGTTTTCGGCTTCTACCTGCAGTCGACCATCGGCGGCCGGGAGCTGTCCTACCGGTTCTGGCGCAGTTTTGTGGAGCTTCCCCAGGTGGTGGCCATCAAGCTCGCGCCCTTCAACCGCTACCAGACTCTGGAGGTGCTGCGCGCGGTGGCGGAGTCGGGGCGCGAGGACATCGCCCTCTATACCGGAAACGATGACAATATCGTGATGGACCTCATCACGCCCCACCGCTTCAGGGTCCGGGGCAAGGAGGTGGAGCTGCGGATCGTCGGGGGATTGCTGGGGCATTGGGCCGTGTGGACCCGGCGGGCGGTGGAGATCCTGGAGGAATGCCATGGCTACAGGAACGGCAACGGGACTCTGCCGGAAGCTGTCCTGAGGCTGGCCATCGAGGTGACCGACAGCAATGCGGCCTTTTTCGACGCGGCCAACCATTTTCGGGGCTGCATCCCGGGGCTGCATGAAGTGCTGCGCCGCCAGCGGCTGCTGGAAGGCATCTGGTGCCTGAATCCGGCGGAAACCCTGGGGCCGGGGCAACGGGAGGAGATCGACCGCATTTATGAGGCCTATCCTCATCTCAACGACGACGATTTTGTCCGGGAGCACCGGGACGAGTGGCTCCGATGAGGTTGGACGCCTGTCGGCTGGCGGTATTCAGGTAAGCGCCGCCCCTGCCCTGACGGACAGATCATTGGAGGAAGAAACTGACGATTGTTGTTGAGGACGAACCAGGAATAAACACGAAGACCGATGGACCTCCTTTGCTGCGACGACGTCATGGGATGAAGCCCCCCGGGAGCGCGGGCGTCCCGCCCGCACAAGTCTTGGCACAGCCTCGGCCATCTCCTCCACCCAGGTCGACCGGCAACGGCGCCGGGACTCCGCTTCGGCCGAGCCCGTGCCGTTCCCGCCGGCAGAGTAGCCGGGCGCCGCATCGCAGGGAAACTGAGCGGCACGCAACGGGATAGCATGCGGGCGGGACGCCCGCGCTCCCGGGTGGCGCCTCCTTCCATCAACCTTGCTCCTCAAGGGCGCGCGCGCCGGCTTGCCGGGCCGCAGCCCGTGGCGATGCGGCAGAGCCGTCACGTTTGGTGGCTCTTCGTGGTCGTTCGTGTCAATTCGTGGATCACTCTTTTTTCGTTTGTTTCAGGAAAGGAGCGGGCTTCCCTGCATGGAGCCGGGCAGGTCGTAGCCGCCAAGCTGGAGCAGGGTTGGGGCCATGTCCAACAGGCGGGCTCCCTGGAATTCTCCGCGCCGCGAGAGTCCGGGGGCGTTGAGGATAAAGGCGCCGTGTTGGGCGTGATTGCAGCCGTCGGGGCCGGTGTCGTTCTCCAGCAAGTGCAGCCCCGAACGGCCCACCGATCCGATGGAGCGCCAGGAGAGCCCCCCGAAGTGGGCGATCAGGTCGGGGGCCACCTTTCGCACCGCGCGATAGATCCGTTCGGGCTTGAAGACCTGTGTTCCCATGGGACGGCCCAGGTCGTCCGGGACGGCCTCCAGCCTGGCGGCAACCTCATCGCGGAACGATTCATAGTCCTGCGGGGCAATGATCCCCCGGGGCTCCCGGCCCTTGACGTTCAGGAAGACCCGGGCATAGTAGCCTCCCTCGCTCCAGACCCGGGTCCGGTCCCAGTCGACAGCCAGTTGGCCGAAGGGAGTGACCTCCCGGGGATAGCGGTTCAAGACCAGCCAGCCCTGGCGTATGAGCCATTCATTGACGCAGAATCCGCCATCCAGAGGTTTGGCTCCGTGGTCGGAGACCACCAGGATGACCGCCTCCTCATCCAGCAGTTCCAGCAGTTCCCCCACCTTGCCGTCCAGCAGCCGATAGTAGTCGCCGACCACCTCCCGGTAGGGGTTGCCCGCCTCAAAGAGCCGATGGCGGGGGTCGTGATACTGCCAGAAGCCGTGGTGGATCCGGTCCAGCCCAATCTCCACGAAATGGAAGTAATCCCACTTGGAGCGGCGCAGAAAGTGTCGGACCACCTCGAAGTGCTTGTGGGTCATGGAGTCGATCTGCTGCTTCAACCAGTCCTTGCGATGGGTGCGAAAGCCCTTCACGTCGACCGGGTAGTCCCCCACCAGTCCGGCGATCCGCTCCTGGATGAGGGCCGGATGGGTGTACTGGCTGCGGCGGGTATCGGGAGTCAGGAAACACCCGACGCAGATGCCGTCCACCCGCCTGGGGGGGTAGGACGGGGGCACGCCGATGATGTTCGAGCGGCCTCCCTGCCGGGACACCTGGTCCCAGATGGCCGGCTCCACGATCGATCGGGCGTTGGCGAAGCGGAGCCCTTCATAGGAGTGGTCGGCCCGGTTCCGGAAGCCGTAAACACCCAGCGATCCGGGGTCCTGGCTGGTGGCCAGGCACATCCAGGCGGGGACGGTGATGGGGGGAATCACGCTCTCCAGTCTGCCGTAGCAGCCGTTGCCCATGAGCCGGCGAAAGTGGGTCAGCCTTTCGTCCCCGAAAAGGAGCTCGGGGGCCGCGCAGTCGAGCCCGATCACCAGGATCTTGGTCATGGTGTGTTTACCTAGATTTGAACTCGGAGAAGCCGCTTGAAGACCAGCGCGGTGAGAGTGGAGACGATCAGGAGAAAGAGGAGCCAGTGGGTTTCCCATCCCAGCAGGTCGATCCTTCGGTCCGGATAGTCTACCGAGATGCGTGTTGCGAAAGAGTCCGGCGGCAGCGGCGGCTCTCCCGGATACCGCAGGACGTCCCAAAAATCCTGGGCCGGAGTGACCGCCGAGACCCGCTCCATTCCCTGGTTGGAGGTGATGATCCTTTTCCGGACCCGTTGGTCCTCAAAAAGGAAGGTCAGCAGAGCGGCTCCCTGCCGCTGGGGACGCACGCTCCAGTTCACCTCTCGGGCGTGGGGGATGCGCAGGGGTTTCCCCACCAGAGCCAGGCCGTCGCCGGTCTCCAGCCGCACCTTGGAGGGATCGACCCCCTCTCCCGCCAGCTTCAGGGCCACCAGGGCGGTCTGCTCCGGCTTCAGGGGCTGGTATCCGTACCACTGGTCCAGGTGAACCAGCACCAGGCCGAGCGGAACCAGCATCAGCAGCAGGGGCCGGCCGGCGTATCTCAAATAAATGAAATTGGCCAGCAGCATGCGGGACAGAGCCGACCACTGGATGCCGAGGTTGTGTTGAAAAAGACGGAACTCCAACAGGTGGGCCGCCATCCGTTTGCGCAGGCTCCCAATGGCCGCCTGGTTGGAAGTCAGCCGGAAGACCAGCAGAAACAGGAGGCCCATGGCGGCCGACAGCAGCAACAGGGAGCTTGAGGGCGAAAGCCCCTGCAAGGGCGCCATCACCAGGTCGATCGCCAGGCGCATTGTGTGGTTGAACAACTCCATAGTCGGTCGGGTTGAGGACAGGCCTCCAATCGAGCGAGGCCCGGGAGCTCAGGTCATTCAATATACCCGAGCCCCTTCAGGCGCTTGGCGATCTCCTCTTCGTCTGCCGCGGTCTCGTCCCCGGTCCTCTCCATGGACCTCAGCTCCCTTTCCAGAACGTGGGTGATGAACTCCTCGACCGAGCTGTAACCGAGCTGGTCGGCCTGCTTCCGACATCGGCCGAGCAACTCCTCGGCCAGCTTGATGCGGCTGCCAAACATGAAATCCTCTCCATTGGATGGGTGGGCAGGGCCGGAGTGGGCACCGACCGCCTCCCCGGAAGGCTAAATCAAGGGGTGACCCTTCATATGGGCCGGCTGTTCCACTCCCAGCGCCTTGAGCACGGTCGGCGCGATGTCGGTCAGCCCGGGGTTGTTCCGCTGGATCGTTCGATTACTGAAAAGGACTCCAGGGACCAGAGCCGGATCCACGCAGTGGTCGCCGCTCCAGTGTTTGGTGTTGTCCTCGAACTGCGACGGGGTGACCCGACCCATGGCGCCGGCCCATGAGGTCCGATAACCGGCATTGTATCCTACCAGCAGGTCGGGGGCCTCATAGGTGTAGGGACCGGCAAAGGCGGTTTCGGTCTCAACCACCCTCCGAATGGCGGAGTGGCCCGTCTCGGGGTCCACCAGCCCGGTCAGCTTCTTGGAGATTTCGTTTCTCAAAGCCGCCAGCGGCGCCCCCTCCTCGACGATTCCCTTGGCCTCGCGCCCCTTTCGGTTGATGAACACCCCGGTCAATCCCAGGGCAAAGGCCCGGGTCCGTTCCCAGTCCACTCCCTTCAGCCACTCGCCGCTCTGGGAGCGGCCCTCCTCCAGGCAGAGATAACCGTTGTCCCGCAGCCAGGTGTTCAGATTGAAACCCCGCTTGAACTGGGTAAAGCCATGGTCGGAGATGGCCAGCAGCAGGGTCTTGTCGTCGATGACCTCGAGCAGCCGCCCCATCAGGCCATCCATTCGAACGTAGAGGTCCCGGATCACGTGCCGGTATTTCTCGGTCTCCTTGCCGCGGTTGGAGGGGTGATCCCGGTCCAGGCACCTGAAGAACATATGCTGAACGCGGTCGGTGGTGTCGAAGACGCAGGCGCAGAGTCCTTTGGGGGTGCGCTCCAGCACCTTGAAGAGCATCTTCTCCCGCTCTTCGTACAGCAGGTAGGCTTGCTTGAGAAAGGCCTCTTCGTCGATCGCCCCCTCGTTCAGGGCCCAGGTGTCTTCTGCCAGCCCCAGGGTGCCGTAGGGTCCGATCAGCTTGGCCAGATAGACGGAGTAGATGAACGGGTGGGAAATCGGCAGGCTGGGGTGCTCGGGATCGATGTGAATGGGGGACACGTAGAGCTCGAAGTGGGGCGAGGTTCGAATCAGATGGAAAAGACAAATGCCATGGATCTTCATTCCCAGACCGGGCCGAAAGACCACCCGGATCCAGGGGGAGTAATCGCCGCTTTGCAGCTCGAACTCCTGGCCCGAGACGCCGATGCGGACCCGATCCCGGGAGGGGTCCAGGGAGATCTCCATGGGCAGGGTCAATTCTCCCCCGTGGCGGCGTAGCGGGTTGGCGGGCCCGTGGAGCTCGGTCCGGATCCGGTTGCCGTTGAGGGAGACCCGGTAGCGCATCCCTCCAACCCTGGACCCGGAGGGATCGCCGTTGCTGGTGTAAATGGAGAAGGTTCCTTGTGAGCCTTTCAGGTCGGGTGTACACATGCCGGAAAGCAAGACCCCGTGGAACTTCTCCGGAGGGAAGGTAACCGGGACTCGAATGATGGAGCTGAAGATGCCCTGCTCACCCAGAATCTTCCAGAAAGGCTTGCTCTTTTGTTTCAGTGTCGCCCGGGGCTTCCCCAGGGGGATCAGGTACTTGCCCACCGAGAACACCCGGGAGGCGGCGCCGATCTCGGCCGAAGACAAGATCGGGGCATAGGTGCAGGGGTCCCGGGTGAGAAAGTCGTAGATGTTGTGGTAGGAGGCGTCCACTCCGGTGGTGAAGGAGGACCAGGCCACCGGAGAAATGGCGGGCTCACTGGTGGCCAGTGCGGTGAAAGCTCCCCGGGCCTTCAACCTCTGGAAGTTGGGGAGGAGTCCTTGGTTCATGAAGCCCTCCGCCAGCTTGGGGTCCATGCCGTCGAAGCCCACCACCACCACCCTGGAAATGTCGGTTTTTTGCCGCCCCCGTCCCTTGCGGTTGAAGAAGAGGCGGAACAGGAGCCGCAGGGGCCAGGAGAGGAGAGAAAACCCTGCCAGCAGGACGGCCAGCAGCAGAACCAGAAAAGAAGAAACGAAGGCAAACCCCGCGCCCGGGCCGATGTAGGCCTGCAGGGAGACCGGACAGCCAACCCCCAGGAACAGAATCCCGGCAATCCTGGGCCACAGGGTTTTCGGTTTTGGGGTCATGGGAGAAAAGCCGCTGCCTCCCCTCTCGGAGACAGGGCATAATACATCAATCCCCTCGGGTCCCATCGATATTGGGGTCCGGGACCAGCGGCGCCAAGCGCCGTCGATCCGGTTGCGGGCCGGTTTCCCAACCCGTCATCGGTCCAGGAGAATACAACGGATGAAGCGCGCGGTCCTGACGGTCTCTCTCATCCTGGTGGGAGTCAACCTGCTGGCCTGGGGACTCTCCGGGGTGGAGGCCGCTGTTGACCTGCAAACCGGGCTGGCGGCCCTCTGCCTGAACGGCTACCTCTTCCTCTTTCTGCTCCTGGGTCATGCCCCCTTTCAGAAAGCTCTCGGGGACTGGCTTGGGCGGAACGGCGGCCGGACGCTGGCCCTTGCAGCCGTTCTCTGGGTTGCCTACTGCATTTACGCCGCGGCCACCGATTCCGTGCGAGCCCTACCGCTTCTCAAGCTCCTGCTTTATCTGACGGTCCCTCTTCTGATTGTCCTGTCCACCCGAACCCTTTCCAATCGGTTTCACTGGCAGGAAGGGCTGGTGGCCCTGATGCTGTGGCTTCCCCTGGATTTTGGCTGGATGGCGGGAGTCTGGTCCTGGCCCGGAGGGGGGTTGGCTCATGGCCTGAGCGCGCTGGTCGGAACCTGCCTGGGTGTGTTGTGGGTGGTCTGCCTGCAGGGCCTGGATGGGGTGGGCTATCGGTGGCGCTTGCGGGTGGTGGACGTGCGGGTGGTCGCGGGGTATTTTGCGGTGTTTGTTCCTGTGGCCATCGCGCTGGGTGTTGTGACCGGGTTCATCCAGCCCGCCGAGAGGTTTGCCTCGCCCGGCGCCCTTCTCCTCATGGCCCTCGGGATCTTTGTATTTATCGCCGTTCCCGAGGAGCTGCTGTTCCGGGGCATCATTCAGAACCTCCTGGAAAAGGAGATCGGCCGCCCCGGCCTGGCCCTGGGGGTGGCGGCGGTGATCTTCGGCGCCGCCCATCTCAACAACGGTCCCAGCCCCGATTGGCGCTACTTCCTGCTGGCCACCCTGGCCGGGCTGGTTTACGGCCGAGCCTACGCCAGGACCCGCAACCTGATGGCCCCCGCCCTGCTCCACACCCTGGTCGATGTCGCCTGGCGAGGCTTTTTCCGCTGATGAGGGGGTGGCTGCCTCCCGCAGAACACCGTACGGAGGATGCATCGTGACCGGTCTCAAGTTAGTGTTTGCATTCTGACCGGGTGTCCGTTAACGTACGGATCAGTTCCCGGATCGGAGGCTCCTGCCGCGGCCGTGTCCTCCTCAAGCGCTCGTTTTTCCATTAACGCTCAAACTCGTGGGCAGGTTCTTGCATTCTCATGAAGGTTCATGCGGGCTGCTTCCCTGAACGGCTTGGTTTTGGCTCTATCAGTTTCTCGGATTCAGCTTGAATGAACGGCCTTCACAAAATTCACAACTAGACCGCTCGGTGGGGCCCGACAAAGCCTGCATCCTGGTCACCAAAAGGCGAACCCGGAGGTGAAATATGACAAGCCGCCAAACCCGTGACAGCGCCACGCCGTCCCGGAAGGCCACCGACACTTCCGCGAGGACAACCATCCCCGCTAAGGACGTCGGCGTCACACTCACGATCAGCGAAAAAGCACTGAAGAAGCTCGATCAGATTCAAGAGGAAACAATCAAGGCTGCGCAGGACGACCAGAAATTCTCGTGGCGATGAGCTTCCGCCACGCCCGCCTCTACCACCACATCTCCTCCAACTGTCGCGCCCACAATGAAAATTAGGTACACGGTCGAGTTGCTCGACAATCAGGGCGATTGGTCGCGCCTAGCCGAGACCCTCGGCGGCGAAGACCTCGGAGTAGTTCGCAACACACTCCGACATCTGCGAGTGCTTGATGTGAAGTCTTACGTTCTCGAAGACCCGTACATTGACCGGGACTACTCAGCGGACTATCTGCATTTTTATGCCCAGACGTTCCGAGCCCACGAGCGCCACTGTAAGCGCGCCCATTTCTTCTCTGACGACATTTCCCCACTGCTCCGTCGGCCCTTGTCAACAGAGCGATTGGGTCAGATTCGGGACTTCACAAGAAGAACCTATTGCGGCTTCTGCGTCATACGTCCCTTGACAGCTGCCCCAATCGGCAGGACGGTTCTAAGAGCGCGAGTCCGCGACGGCTTCAACATGGAGACGACCGTCACCTGCCGAGCGGACTTCGACGCCCACGTACTCGGCGTTTGCCTGCGAGTCACCGGGACGTCCTTTCTCCAGCAAGACTCCCGCGTTGGCGCGTGTGCCCAAGTTGCCATCTGGGCAGGCATGCGACATATGCACGCACGGCACAACTACAATTGGGTTTCAGTGGCCGACATCACGCGATTCGCCAAACCCGCGACCGCCACCGAGGCCGTCTCGCTACCCGCCGCTTCGGGCCTCCTCACATCCGACGCAATGGTGCGTGCGATAGCCGAAGCCGGCTACCAGCCCCTTTGTTTCCACCGCCCGGGCATCGACAAGGCTATCCTGCCGTACGTGGAGTCCGGAATTCCCGTCATTCTCGGGCTCAACATTGACGGAACAGTCGGTCACGCCGTCACCGTCATCGGCCGCGTCTTTGCCAAGCAGGACTGCCCAACGGACAAGGCGATCGACTACGTCCCGGCATATATCGTCCATGACGACCAAGGCGGCCCCTACATGTGGCTCGCTATGGACCGCAACGCCAGCAAGACATTCTCCTTCGCAGACGACACCATCAAACGTCACATGCCCGACGGCGTCACCGAGTTGAACGTCCGCTGTCACGCGGTCTTCGCCGTAGCGCTCATGTCCCCCAGGGTCTTCTCGACTGCGGCGGCGGCCGAGCATTCCGCCTGGGACCGAGTCGACGATACCTTACACAAAATGCCGATAATCAGCCGGCTACTCAAAGAGCGCGAACTCCCCGTCCACGCTAGGCTATTGGACGACCTCCAAGCAGCGCACAGCGACAACCACATCGTTCTGCGGACATACCTGACGTCCGCCGCGGGCTACCGGCGTCACCTGGCTGAGGGCTCAGCCAGCGACGATCTCAAGGATGCGCTGCTGGATCTCCACCTACCGCACTTCACATGGATCACCGAGATCGCCACGATCGATTCCTACAACCAATTTTCCCCGCGTTTCCGGCGCATCTACGGACATACGGTCCTCGACGCCACCTCAACCGGCGAACGCGGAGACGGCCTGTTGATACTGCACCTTCCCGGGCTCCTCTTCACCAACGACATCAATGCGCGACCGCCTCAACAAAAACTCGCTATCATCAAGGGGGACAGGTTGTACGAATGCCGCGAGAAGCGTCTCTAGACCATAGCCGGTTTTGTCGGAAGCGTCCCGTTGTCACCCATGCCCAACCGACTGTTCCCATTCTTGGAACACTCAAGGCAGTCCACGTCCCGCCGCGGCATGTCGTAGCCCGCCACTGCTCGACGGGAGTTCCACCGAAACCACCCGGTCTCGGCCTCGTCGTACTTTAGGCCCGTCAAATGGAACAGAAAATCGTCCGTGGCATGCGCGCAGGCGATCGCGTTCATGGTGACCACGCTTGGCGCAACCACACCCGGGTCGTTCACGTACGCGTACCCGCGCCTGGCCGTTGCCGGCACCGCCTCGTCCTGCAACCGTCCCGGGTTGATCAGCCCGTTACACCACAGACATCCTTGCTCAGGCGTCACCATTCGGCTGACGCAGAACACGTTTCCAACGGACCCGTCCTTCGCAACCGGAATCTTCGCGCCGACCTGGATTCCAGGGATCCCGTACTGGTACACGATGGCGTTGAAAAGAAGTCGCGCCCCCATCGTGTCCGCTGCGAGGAAAAGAAAGTCGCAGTCCGTAAAATGCGCTGCCACATCCTCGTCGAGGAAATTCCTCGTCATCGCCTCGATCTGCGCTTTGGGGTTCGCACGACGAATGTTGCGGGCCGCCATCCGGATTTTGGGTCTCCGCAATCGGTCCGCAATGACCCTCGGCACCCATGATTGCACGACCGCATCACGACGCCGCGCCCCGATTAGGCGCGGCAGGTTCGTTACATCGGCCCTATCCGGATCCGCGAGTACGAACTCCCCAACGCCAAGCCGGCCCAACAATTCAGCCAGTATGGACCCTGCACCGCCCAGCCCCACAATTCCCACGCGCGTCCGTCGCAGCAGTTCCTGACCCGCGTCGCCGAACAGACGACTCTGCCGATCGTACATCCCGACCGCTGCAGCCTTCCTTTCAGGCATAGGGAACAGCAACTGTCGTCGATGACCGACGACCGTCGCGTGGCTCAGCAGCGCACGGTCACAACCGGGAAACCACAGATCCCCGGACACCGCAGATCGTGCAAAGACCAACGCGCCGACCGGCATGCCTCGCGCTATGTCGAGGAGAGCCGGATAGCCGCGTTCGTGCGACGCCATGTCGTCACGCGAGAACGCGACCGAGTCGGTCCCGCCATGGTTATGAATGGCCAGGTAGGCCAACCGCCTGTCCCTCGCACGGAGAATCCGGCCCTGGATGAACTCCGCCCTCAGCATGCGATAGCCGCGCTTCCCCGGCACGTAGTCCACACCGTCCTTCGCCAGATGGATCTCCCTCGCGACGAGCCTCAGCCCGCGGTCAGACTCACACGTGCCCGCAAGGATTACCGCACCGTGCTCGTCGCCATCCCCGGGAAACAGGTGCCTTTGGACTTCAGCGTAGAGCCCCGCAGGGATCGTCAGCCTCCAAGGCTTCATATTGGTCGCCTCATCCAAATGCTTCATGTTGGTCTCTTCATCCAGCGGATGACCTTTAGCAACTTCAACGCCGCCGTGTCTGTCTCGGGGTTCAGCCTGTTCGATCGCCGCGAGATTTGGATAGCCGGCTGACCTCGAAACGTAGCGGTTCCGAAGCCACCTCCCAGACTGCCGGCGTCCGACCGCGCAAGATCCGCGTCCGTGAAGTGGGGATACACGTCTGCGTACGGATATTGAAAGGTGATCCGGAAACCAATCCATACCTTGGCTTGAGCGTAGGGACACCCCATGGGGATGCCCCTGACGACAACGACCGCGCCACCGGAACCGTCAGGTTCCGCCTCTACGGCACATTGTTCGAATGTGTGCCTGATCTCCTCGATTGCCTTGGCCACTGCGGGAACGATCGCGCTCATGAGTTGTCGTCGTTCTCGATCGCGAGGAACCGGTCATGGGGATTTACTTCGATGAACTCGGCGTCCCCGACCAGTTTCGTTTTCCCGCCGCCGAGCTCGATGCTCAGCACGAAGTCCTCCTTGATGTTCACACCCTGATTGATCGCCGTCTTCTTGATGCTCTCCCCCGTCTGCTTCGAGCCCTCAAGCACCACGGGCTTGTCGTTCACGGTGACTTCGACCTTCCCGTCGTTGATCCCGCCCTTTAAATCGCCATCGCTTGCCATGTCTTTACCTCTTTCAAAATTGGGTCCGAATTGCTACAATGAAATATACTACTTGTGACCATGGATTGCAAATATGAAATCGACAAAACACCGAACGGACCGGTTCGACGTCGCTGCGCTCCACGCAGCATTGGACTCTGAACGCCGGTCCCGCCGCCTCACCTGGAAGAATGTGGCCCTGCAATCAGGAGTCAGCGCATCCACGCTTACTCGCCTGTCCCAAGGCCGCCAGCCCGACGTTAACAGCCTGGCAGCACTCACCGCATGGCTCGGGCTGTCGGCAGACCATTTCATGCGTGGAGAAACCGTTAACCAATTCGGCGCGGCAGGCCCACTCGCCCAGATCTCCTCTATCATCCATCGTGATCCAAACCTGAATCACGAGGGAGTGGTTGCCCTCGAGGAGTTAATTCGGGCTACGTATGCGCGGCTTAGAAAGGACAGAAACCGAGCAACCGACTGATGCCTGCCGCATCGGTCCACTGCTTCCCCTGGACTTCGGCTGGATGACGGGAGTCTGGTCCTGGCCCGGAGGGGGGCTGGCTCATGGACTGAGCGCGCTGGTCGGAACCTGCCTGGGTGTGTTATGTGTGGTCTGCCTGCAGGGCCTGGATGGGGTGGCAATCGGTGGCGCTGGTCCTGCTCCACACCCTGGTCGATGTCGCCTGGCAGGGCTTTTTCTGGTGATGGGGGTGGCGGCCTCCTCAAGATAGCCATAGGACAAGGTTTCTTGACGATCGCAAAACGCCAGCGCGGCTCGGCGCTCCCTTGCCGATCTGCAATACGCACGTTAATGACGCCGCTACTCCGTTCCCATGGTCTTGGATCCACCGTGCTCACCAGCGCTGATGGCAGCGTTTTTCTCATCGACCGCCGCAATGGCAATCCGGTCCACTTCCCCTACCGCGTCACGAGCCCTATCGATTGTGATATGGGGCTTGAGTTCCGTGACTTTTCGAGCCCTGCTGTCAACCGGCTTCCCTTCTCCCGAACGTTTGCCGACATAGAAAGCGGTGGCCAGACGCTCAAGTTCAACAACCCCTTTTCCGCCGAACTTCTCGACAATAAAACCTATGCTCCGTTCGTACTTCTCCATGGTCTTCGGATAGATTCCCTGGATGTACCCACACTGTTTCGTGGGAACAAGCTGTGCGCCGTATGTTCGCGGCTCAAGTTCCAGTAAACCGTCCGCGCGCAAGGCTGTGAGTTCATCCCTCAACCCAAATGAATACGGGCCGTGCTTGTACAGGATGAATTGAAATCCCAAGGGGACACCCATGAGTTCCTGCACGAAGAATGCCGTTTTCTGAACGTGAGTCTCGCCGCACCAATCTCCTTTGCTGCACAATCCCTCTATCAGCCGCGTCAGCAAAGCAGCGTTTCTCAATCTATCCAATTCCGGCCTCCTCTCTTGAGTTCAATTCTGCTGGCCTACCGATGTGACCGTGCTCATGTAAAGCCTGTTCACGCGAACACAAGGCTTTCAAATTTGGAGCAGGGTGGAGCTTGGCGGAACCGGTA
This sequence comes from Candidatus Versatilivorator sp., assembly GCA_965198125.1. Lineage (GTDB taxonomy): Bacteria > Acidobacteriota > Terriglobia > Versatilivoradales > Versatilivoraceae > Versatilivorator. Next base: position 1,895,732 of record CBDAOQ010000003.1, read on the forward strand.
TCAATTTAACGCTCTTGTCAGGTGCTGCCGTAGCGCTTTTCGTGATGCAATTCCTCACGAATGACTCGGCGTAATGTACGTACCAACTCTTCTTGTTCCTTCGCCTGCCGCAACGTCTCGTTAATGAGGGTCTGATACCCGCGCTTTCCGGCCTTCGCCTTGAAATATTCGACGAGGCTTGTGTCCAGCGAGATCGTGATGCGTTGCTTGCGTGGGGCAGGCTTGAGTCCGACACGGAATGTGGACCGGTCCAGATCCGCTTGTGTCACATTAGGATATTCATCACGATTATCAACGGCTGGTGGAGATGAGAACCTTTTCATCGTTACGTGCCTAATGCATGGAAATAACAGGGATTTCGTCTTCGGTTTCAGTATGCATATTATTATGCATACTTCAATGCCTATCGTCAAAGATCAACCGCTCCTTCAGTGGGCGGTTGCGGCACAGCCGAAACCGAGCAGAGGGTTCACCGTCACCGATCTTGGGTTAACGTTTGCAATCTGAAAAGGTGTCAATTAACGTACTGAGAAGTTCCAGAATCGTAGGCGCGTAGCCGGGCTTTGTGCTCCTCAAAACAGGGGCGGGTGGATTGAGCCACCATCTATTCTTCAACAAAGGGAATAGGCTCCAAAAGGCTTGCATAGGGAGACAGATATCAGATGCCGCTCTTCTCGGTTAGTAAAACGAATCTTGCAACCGTTGATCAAACCAACTTCGATTCCGAGAAACACTTGCAGACTTTGATCGAGAAAAACCTCCAAACGGTATTTGGTTGTCGGTTGGTGGCTGCGGAGTTTTCGACCGGGGCTCAGCACGCGGGGCGCATTGATACGCTTGCCCTGTCAGAGGACAACAATCCGGTTATCATCGAGTACAAAATGGTCGAGTCGTCCGACTTGATCAACCAGAGCCTTTTCTACCTTGCATGGATCCAGGACCACCGTGGTGATTTTGAGATCGCCGCCCAGAAGGCTCTTGGCTCTTCGGTGTCGGTCGACTGGTCCGGGATCCGTGTAATCTGCATCGCTCCAAATTACAAGAAATACGACCTTCACGCCGCGCAGGTGATGGGGGCGGATCTTGAACTGTGGACCTATCGGTTGTTCACAAACGGATCTTTGTATTTGGAGGAAGTATTCCAGAAGTCCGTTGCGATCCCTTCTACGGGTACAACATCCGGGAAGGAAATGACTGCGGGGCAGAAAGCTGCCCTAACGCGAAAGACCGGGGTTTACACAGTCGAGCAGCACTTCAAGGGGAAGCCGGCGGCAATCCGGGAGATAGCCCGGGCGGTGGCGGAGTTTTTGTTGTCGCTCGACCCGTCTATGGAGGAAATCCCCAAGAAGCTCTATATTGCCTACAAGATCTCACAGAATATTGCCTGTATGGAACTCCAGAAGGAGCGGGTCTTACTTTTCGTCAAGTTGGATCCGAAGAGGGTGAACCTCCCACGAACGATCGCTCGTGACGTGACCACCATTGGCCACTCGGGCACTGGTGATTTGGAGCTTTCGGTTAGGACCCGGGATGACCTGGAAACGGTGAAGCCAGTTCTTGAGCAGGCATATCAAAGGGTCGGTGGCTAGGGCGCTACGTACGTCGTGATTGGACGCTCGTTTCGGGGTGGTGTCGAACGCCGTAATCACTGGCCTCGTATCTCGTCTACGTAGTCCTTTGTTCTACCGACCCCGGCAAGGATTCCATATATGCGATCCACGGGATGTTTCGCGGCAGTGCGCTTCTGGATAAGCAGGCCGTCCTGAGTAGGAGTGATCGCCACATCGACGTTGGGTTTCATGCCAAAGCCGTCTCTGAGTGTCTTGGGAATGGTGACCTGTCCTCGCTTGGAGATTCTCATAGCGCCCTGATATGAATTCCTGCTTCAGGGAATCGTATCCATCAAGTATGTCTCAACACCTGACGCAGAGCTGAAGCGCGCGCTCCAGCTCCGACTTATGTTTTGCGCCGAGCTCGAAGTGGAAAACGGTCAGGGTGGCGAATGGTCTCCGATCCGAGGTCAACATCCAGCTCGGGCCAATAGAAGTGACCGGGAGTGGGTTCCCGCACGTTCAGAATTTTCCCCACAGAAGCATCTTTGAACCATGGGAAATCCTCGTAAGAAAGGAAAAGCTCCTCTTCGCCGACGAGCAACCAGATGCCGTGCGCCGAGATGTTCGTGACCTCAACTTCCGAAGTACTGATGCCAAGCGGCTCGGAACTCATTTTGATATTTCCTCACAATCTTTTCTGCTTCGAGCCTTTTGCAAAATTCGCAGTGGAGCATGACATTTTGCTGGCTAACGTGATGTTCCGCTTGTGATTACCCGACAGCAAGGACACTTTCAAGCGGAAATGCCCGGATCTGAGGGCCGGATCGCAGGCGGTCGCCGTGCGCGGGCACAGCTTGCCCTCTCCCTGCCCTACGGCGGGCAAACCTGCTGTTCTGTTCGGGGTGGCGGCCAAGTCTTCAGAGCGTCAGGCGCATCAACTGTTCCACCGTCAGCGCGAGGATGCCGAACATCAGGTGGCACCACACCTTGCCCGGGCCGCGAACCCTCAGGTACCGCCCGCCAAACTCGTCCTTGAGCCGTCCGTTCACCCGCTCCACAGTCGAGCGCTCCCGGTAGCGCCTCACCTCGGGAGGCACTTGGCCGATGCGGCGCTGAGCCAGCGCCTCCCGCTTCCGCTCGGCTTTCAACTGCGGCCGCCTGCGGGGATTGAGGTCGATGATCGGCACATGGCCCAGCTGCTCACTGAAGGCCCGGATCTCAGGCGCGTCATAGGCGCTGTCCATCAGGTCGTAGAGGCTGTCGACCCGACTCGCGGTCAGCCTCGCCAGCGGGATCGCCGCCTGACTGTCATGCACCGAGGCTGACGTCAGCAGGCAACTGACCGGAATGCCGCCGTCGATGGCGTCGATGTGCAGCTTGTAGCCGGTCCAACTCTCCTGATGCCCTTTGGCGTTGCGCTTGACGCCGATGTCGCAGACCTTCGGCAGGTCCTCCAGCATCTCCTCCAGCGTCATCGACGCCTGCCGCTCCAGGCGGCGCGGCTCCTTCGCCCGTAGCTCGTCCTTGCGCGGCCGACCCCGTCGGCGCTTCGGCCTGGCCGTCGTTGCGGGCTTGGGCGCCGGCGATTCTCGTCCCGGGATGGCGGTCGAGTCCCTCGAGACGTGGCCCGCCAAGTGGCCCTTCAGCGTTCTGTCGAGCAGCGCCTCATGCAGGCGCCCCGGCAGGTCGCTGGCGGCGAATTCCGCAAACGCGCGAGAGAAGGTTGCCTCGCTCGGCACCCCACCCGCCGCCTCCCAGCCGCACAGGCGGCGCAGGGTAGGTTCCGTCCTCAGCCGCTCCACCAGCCCCCGGGTGGTGGGCACGTCCAGCACCGCCTTCGCCAGAAAGGCCCGCGCCAGCGCGGCACGATCCTTCAGCGGCCGGCCCCGCCAGCCCCTGTTGTAGGGCAGCCACTCCTCCACTCGCACCAGTTCCAGCACCCGGACGAGCCGCTCGTAGCGCTCGCCCAGGGGACCCAGGGTCTCCTCCAGCCACGGAAACAGCTCCCGTTGAAACCTGAACCAGTGTCGTGATAGGGTTTGTTTAAGGGACAAGTTCCACCTCCGTTCATCATGTCGATTGCTCATCTCCATGATACAACAGAGATCGGACTTGTCCCGCGACTGACCTGTCCCCTTACCTTTCCTGGTAAAAAATCCCGCTACCTGACGAATTTTGCAAAAGGCTCGATACTTTAACGCCCTTGGTGGAAATCTTTTTCCCCTGAGTCTTTTGCAAAATTCGGAGTCGGGCATGAGATGGGGGCAGAATGCTCCTGCAAAATAACGCCCTCGACAGGGATCTGCACCTGGCTAGCCATGGGTTTCCCAGGGACAACAACTCTTCCCGACAATAAATCCCGCTTCCTAGCGAATTTTGCAAAAGGCTCCTTGGACTTGAATTTCTCAAACCTGGAGAAGCAGGGAGAAAATAAAGCAGATGCCCAAGGCGGACTCCTCGGAACTGGAAGGGCTTTGGACGATTCCCCTCCATGAATCGGAGTTTTCTCTGATTCTTTGCAACACCGCTGACCAGGGACAGAGCGTGACCCTGCGCATGACCGCCGAGAATCATCGCGAATGGACCGGGCGATTTTGGTTGGGTAGTCGTGAGACCCGAGTTGTCGATCGCCAGCAACACGCGCCTATGGACCGTCTCCTGTCGTCGGCCAGACTCGGCGGAATCTCGGCAAGGTATTCCGGCCAGCCCGGGTCGCTACTGATCAGAGGAATGATTGCGGATTCCGGGGTAGGTTATTCCACAGAGCCTTTTGCAAAATTCGGCGTCGGGCATGAGATGGGGGCAGAATGCTCCTGCAAAATAACGCCGTCGAAAGGGATCTGCACCTGGCTAGCCATGGGTTTCCCCCTGGGAGCGCGGGCGTCCCGCCCGCATACTTGTCAAGGCGCTGCTCCAGCGTCAGTCGGCGGGTGAACCGACCAACCCTGTGAAGCCAATCGCCACGACCCTGCCAGGTCTTGTGCGGGCGGGACGCCCGCGCTCCCAGGGACAACAACTCTTCCCGACAATAAATCCCGCTTCCTAGCGAATTTTGCAAAAGGCTCCTTCTTTTAATTGATCACGCGACAATCCATAGTTCCTCGCGAGCTCAATCTCCGGTTCCAACCAAAACTTGGCCTCCCCTTCCGCGCGGATAACGTGAATATGCATCCGCGGCTCCTCTCGTGAGAAGAAAAAGAACCGAAACCCTTGTTCTCTGTGAATAGTGGGAGCCATTAGGGTTTTCTTGATTCATGACGGTCACAAAAGGTCTTTTTCGTGTAGGCCCGAGTCAGCAAGACTCACCTCGCTCAGCTTCTCAACATCCGAAGTCTCTTTTCCTGGATCTCTCCAAACAAACAGCATTCTCGCTCCTTTAGCTAATCATTGATTGACAAGCAATCCTGCTTGAGCGTGTGAATTTCCGTCCCAGTTGAAGAAGGTCCGCGATGTGCAATATCCTTTTGCAGGTAGCCACAAAATAGCGTTTTTGCCGTCTTTAGGTCTACCTGAATCGCTTGTCCAACCTCAGCCGGCCATTGTCCTAAAGCGCTACGATAATTTCGGTGTGGCCAGCGGCGAGTGCGTCGATGCGGGCGCGCAGATGGTTGTTATGTTGACAGTTGCGAGTGGAACCATTCATGTAAAGGGTCTTTGCGATCGTCGTCAATTAGCCTATGGGACTCATTGTCATTATTGGTTAGCGTTATGAACCATCCAATGTACTCAGACAGTTTCACCCATGGTGGGGGTGCAGCCGGACTTCCGCCTGCTGACTTGGTGAAATAGTTTGTATGTCCGTGCTGTACGGCAATTGTTGCAATTCCACGCTGACGTGCATACTCGAGTGCCCCTTTTTGAAATCCCGAAGTCGAAAAAACCATTCCTTTGTGAGTAGCACTATCCCGAATCTTTGATTCAAGAATCATGATTACATCGCGTTTGACCGGGTTCTTGTATCGCTTGCATTCGACCAGTACTTTGATCAATGCCCCGTCGAAAATCTCAAATTCGGTCATTATGTCGATCTCGTACTCACCGCTGTCACCCTCAAGCATCGACGAGCGAGTGATGGTAAAACCTATTAGCTCGTCCGCAGATGACTCAAGCCAGTCGCGGACTTGGCGCTCAAATTCTTCCGGTGTGATGTCAACGGGTTGGAAATGGTCATTCATGGAGAAGACTCCATTCTTTCGAACCTATCGTTGATTGAGAAGCAATCCTGCTTGACGGCAGGATTTCAAGCATATTCCCCGTGTTCAAACCCTTCATTCAAAAGCGACTAAAGCATCCGCTTGCCGATTTGCATCCATGTTTCAGCAATGGCGATTAGTTTGCGAACTGGCGGGCTTGACGAACATGTGGATCAAAGACAACTATTGCTACGTTACCTAAACTGCAACTACCGTGTCCGTATCCCCGGCGGCGAGCGCATTCATGTAGGCCAGGATGAGTTCGCGGGTGCGGTAGCGTCCGAATGATGCAGCGCTGGGGACGTTGTTGAATTACTGGAATAACTTGTAAAGAGCGCGTAGGTGACGTTATTGAATAAAAGCAATTCAGGAGCGGCTGATCGTAGTTATTCCAGTAATTCAACAACGTCCCCTACTCTCCTACAACGTCCCCTACTCTCCTTCCAAGATGCGTCTCCCGGCCTGCGCGGTAGCTGATCAGAGGGAAGCGTGGAATGATTGCCCTAGAGTCTGGAATTCTGACACTTCCTGGCTAGCTAGCTTGCGGCGGATTTGCTCAAAGCGGCTGACCACTTCTTTCGAGTACAACCGTTCTCCACACCGCAGACACACATCGGCCCCGACAGTCACTGACGCGAGATTGACGCCCCCACGTAGCAGTTTCTCCACTTCTTTCCGAACCATTTCACCGCCGCACACGGGACATGTGTTGAATGGCATCATTTTGGCCTCCTTGTACGCCAGTCGAGCCAACGAGCAGGGTCGGGACGGTACAGGGTAATCAGCACCGCCCACCGGGTCTCCTGATGATAAGCCCAAACACTGTGTACCGGTTCCCGGCTGAACGTCTTCCCTTAAATCAGGCAACTGGGATAGGGTTTGTCATCCGGGCAGTTCTCAATTATTTCACCTTGCAGAACACTGGTAAATATCTCATCGAAGGACAGGTGATCTACCTGTGCTTCCTCATCGGCGTGGTCAGTGATGCGTATTCGATTACGATGTATCGCGCCGATGATGTCGTCAATATTCATTTCCGCTTCTGCTCTGTCATTCCAGTTGACTCGCGTCGTCTACATAGCCACCACGGTATCGGTATCGCCGGCAGCGAGGGCGTTCATGTAGGCCAGAATCATCCTTTTGGTGCGGTAGCTGCCAAACTGGGCTTCGTCTTCCCGGCGAACGATGGGAAAGGTGTCCAGCACGTAGCTTGCGTCCTCACGGGAGAGGCCGTAGAGGTGGAAGTAGAGGGCGTACATCCTTTCCTCACCTCACTTTGCGGCATAATGCAGAATTAAGCGGCGCCCTTTTGCGGCGTCCGCGTGAATGACGTGTGATGCGGTTTTACACAGAGACAGGCGTGAGACTGAACACACGCGAATATTTTGCAGCGGTCTTAACGTCACCTCGACGGAGAGCCTCCCGTACATCGTCGAGACGATAGGCGTCTTCAAGAGAAAGGTATGGTGACCATCCTTCAGGCTCCTCTAGTAGCTCTACGTCGACTTCCGCAACGTAGCTTCCTTCGTGAACGAGCTTCGTCCGTTTTTTCTTACTCATTGGCGTCTCCGCTTGAACCCAGGTTCCCACTTTTCGGGATCGGGTAAGTAGGCTGTGATCAGCACTGCCGGACTTGTATGGCCAGCGGCAAGTCCCCACACAACGTGGACCGAGCGTCCATCTTTCGTTCGTTGGAGCAGCAGAACGCAGGGTCCTTTAGGGTAGTCCGGATAGTTCTCAATGACTTCCGCGGCTTCCACACCTTCGACAAGTTCCCTTGCAAGCAACCCATCAGCAGCGATCTCGTCGTATCCGTGCTCCGAAATTCGGACACCGCCCTTGGAAATCAGCGCCCGAATGCTGTCGAACGTATTACCCACAATTCTCGTCGCCGTCGGGTATGTCTATGATCATCTCATGTGGCCGAATAATGCAGACCTTCAGCCGCGCAGTTTCCCGCGGCGACCGCAACAACTCCTTCCAAGTTCGTTGACAAGTCCGCCCGGCTTCAAATTTCCTCAAATTCTACCGTTTTGGGATTTTCATTGGTTAACGTTGCAAGAAATTTATCAAGTTCGTCAGCGTCTGCCGAACGAAGCACAAAGCTCGTGTTTCCGTCGAGCTTTTCAGGAATCGTCACCGGTTGTTTGAGTGCGGCAGAATACGCCGTGAGTTTTGAGAATGAGGATTCGTACGGTGAATCTGCCATGAGTTTGCCAGCCACAACAAGAAGTCATCTTGCCCATCTCTACTTTGCAGGTCGCCACAAAATAGCTTTCTTGCCATCTCTTGAGCAACCTCAATCGCCTTTCCAACCTGAGCCACGCACTCTCCTAAACCGCCACCATGGTTTCGGTGTCGCCGGCGGCGAGGGCGTTCATGTAGGCCAGGATGAGGGCGCGGGTGCGGTAGCGGCCGAAGGCAGCCTCGTCCTGTTTGCGCACGATGGGGAAGGTGTCCAGCACGTAGCTGGCGTCCTCACGGGAGAGGCCATAGAGCTGGAAGTAGAGGGCGTCGAGGCGGGCGCGCAGGTGGCGGCGTTCTTCTTGGTTCCAGAGGAAGGGCGGGCCGTGGTAGCTGAGATCGCGGGCAAAGGGTTTGATGTCGTGGGCGGTGTAGGTGAGGCGGAGCACGTGGTCGCGGACAAGGTCGCGGGCGGTCATCGCGCCGAATGGGCGGTCGTAGTCGGCGGGGGCGATGACGGGGAGTTGCTCCAACGAGGTAAGGCTCATGCTTGCTCCCTGCAGTTTTTGTCTCGCGATGTAATCAAAACAGAAGCTGGTGAGTGTTGACAGTAAGCAAGCCGCCGCCGACGCGGGAAAGGTATCCCCGATTGGCAGTAGCATGGGAAGCGTATAACTTACACCGTTCCACGGGATGATGGTGGCAACCGTGGTACGTACATCGGTTGGCCGTGTAATGCGCCGGTAGACCAAGGTCCACCCCGTCGAATGAGGGAAAGTCTGCGACACCCTATCCGCAGGAACCCAGTACACAACACCCGGTAAGAAACCCGGCTCGGCGTGTTCTTTGCCGGTGGTACGCTTGCTCACATAGGGGTTGTGTACGTTTGCGGGATTGATTAAAACCGAACCTGCCCGGTGATCAAAGTTTCCTACCATTAAGCCTTGGTAGAGGGGCAGATACAGTTCATCTCCGTTCCTCCACCGGTTGAGCTCGACAGGGTAAAAGCCTTCAGATTCAAGCTGAACCGCAGTGCGGAACAGGTAGGACTGGTTCGTCATATCAAACTGCCGGTGATGTCGGACCGACCAGACGCGGCGCACCTCAACGCCTGAGCGGTCTACCAGCACCGGATGGCGTTCGTAGATGCGGCGGGTGATGTCGGCGTCGCGCCGGGTGCGGAAGACGGGCGCAGTGCCGGTGTTGGGGTTGACACGGGCAAAGTCTGCAGGCTCCAGCGGGAAGCAGCGTTCGGGGTCGTTGACGGTTTTGGTATCGTGGAGGAAGAAGGCGCACCGGGTCTCATCGAACCGGTGTTGCTCTCCGCCGAAGATGAGGGCGCAGAATTTGAATCGCGAGTCCACATCCGGGAAGAAGGGCGGCAGATTGGTTCCGAGGCGGCGGTTCTCGAAATCGAACAGACCACCCACCCGTCCGCTGGTGGAGACCGACCGGAAGAAGCGGGCCGCCGTCTTGTCGGCGTAGATCCCGGAGGGCGTCAGCAGCCCCACCAAGCCGTCGGGCTTGATGAGGCCCATGGCTCGTTCCACGAACAGCGAGTAGAGGTTAACGTCGCCACCGCCAAGAAAAGGGTAGTGGTCGAACCCGCGGACCAGGTGGCCGAGCCTGTCTGCCCGCTCCTTGGCCGCGTCGAACTCGGCTGCAAGAGGCACTCCTTGATCTCTCAGTTTCTGTATGCCGGCCCTCCGGGCGGCCGCAGTCGGAGCCAGGGCCAACTCCGGGGAACGGGATGCGAACCATTCCACCTCCTGCAGCTTGATGCGATCCCAGGGGGGGTTGCCGATGATGGCATCAAAGCCTCCTTCCGGGTGGATGTTTTGCCAATGGCGCCACACCCCTGGAAAGGCCGCCTCCCAATGCAGGAAGTTTTCCCGGCCGGCAATGGAGCTGGCTCGGTCCCACAACGCCTCAAACCCGGGCAAATGGGCTTCTCACTCACCGGGCGTTGCGACATTGACAGCTTTCGGGCCATTGGCGAGAAGCTTGTAGGCTTGGTCTGGAACCCGACCGATGGGTTCGATCAATTGGGTTGTCTCGAATGCCATGCGCTCTTTCTTTTTCATTCCCGCCGTCAGCCACCGGAAACTACAAAGGAAATCGAGCAAGCGGCGCAGTTCCGCGGTCATCTCATCAACACCCTCGAAAAGCTTGGTTGACTCCCGCACCTCACCAATGTCGGCGTCAGATAGCTCCTCTATGTGCTGCATTCCCTTGGCGGCAGTCTCGGCTCCGGCGATGGCGCTGGACAAAAACAAACCGGCAGTCTCCCGCAAGTAGTCGGAGGCCTCCAAAACCCTCAAGCCGATCAGAGAATCGCCGCAGCGCAAGTGGTGGTCCAGGAAGGACAGCGGCGCGCCCACGGTAAAGCTGTGGAGCCACAGCGATACCTTGGCCAGCTCGACGGTCAGAGGGTTCTTGTCGACGCCGTAGATGCAGCGCTTGAGCACCATACGGCGGATGATGGCCTGGTCGGTGAGCTGGGCCTCGTCCAGGACCCAATTCGACTCCTTGGCCCGTTGAAGTATTTCGCGTCGAATGGTGGCCACGCGATTCACCAGGGGCGAAACATAGTCGCCGTCGAGCCACTCCGGGACCACAGGCACGTATTCGATCAGGTCGGCAATGGTGTCGGACAGGAAGTCCACCGCGGTGACCAGGAAATGGCCGCTTCCCATGGCCGGATCCAGCACCTTCAGATTCAGGACCGCCTCGGCCGGGTCCAGCTTGAGCAGCTCGGTTTTACTCTGAGCCTTGGGCCGGCGGTCGCTCTTGAGTTCGGCGGACTTGGTCTCGAAGGCTTTGAGACGCTCTTCCGCCAGGGGCTTCAGGGTCCGGTCGACAATCAAGTCCACCAGTTCCTGGGGGGTGAAGAAGCTGCCGCTGTCCTTGCGGGCGTAGGGGTTGGGGCGGATGAGGATCTTGCCGTCGCTGCCGCGGACCGGCTCGCGCTCCAGGAGACGCTCGTAGATTGAGCCCAGTTGCTGCACCGACATGTCTCGATAGTTGACGAAGCGGCGCCTGCTGCCGCCATGCTCCCTGGCGTGGCTGAGGTCATAGAGGATGGGAGCGACTGCGGCGTCGGGCAGGCGAGCCTGCTCCAGCAGCGGCGCGGCTGCCGAACCGAACAAGCCGCCGTTATAGGGCGGGAGTCCGATGGAAGAATCGCCCTGGTCGACCAACCTGAAAAGCGTCATCAGCCGGTCATAGTAGTGGGTGGCGGCGGACGAGAAGACGTCACCGTCCATCATCCTCCGCGCAATGTCGTCCCGCACGCGCTTGCGCAAGCCGTAGTCGTCGTAGCGGGATTCGTTGACCGGCAGGAGGTTTCGGTCCTCGGCATAGAGCAGGAAGAGCAGTCGATAGAGGAAGATCAGTGCCGCCTGGCGAACCTGAGGCAGGGTTGCCCCGGAGGCATTCGCCAGCGCTTCCACGAGCTTGGGGAAAGCACTCTCGAAGACCACACCCGAGAGATCCTGGGCGACCTGTTCTTCGTAGCGCTTCCCTTCAGCCAGAGCCTGTTCCAGAAATGTCGTCGTCGAGCCTTCCTTGAGAGTGAAAGAATCTCGGCGAAACAACAGATAGAATACTCTGAGATCGTGTTCGTTTCCGGGCTGGAGCAATTGAGCCAAGTCAGCCGCAAAGTAGCCGCTGGCGCGAGGCCGGGCGCGGTGGTCATAAAGGCGCCAAACCTCGCCATTGGTCAGAATCCCCCACCGGATGCGGCCGTCGGCAACGCTGTCCGCAGTCGAGAGATACCGTAGTATCTGACCGTGAGGCGTCCCGGCCTTGACCTTGTCGCTTTGATCCCTGATATCCAAAGGGATACCCACCCGCTTACTCTCTTCGATCACCGAGGCATCGAGGTAACGCTCGTCTGGTTTGGCTCTGGCAGCGGCCTCCCCCTTGGATTGGGCGTCCGAGAAGAGCAGCAGGTCCGGAATGTCCTCGTTACGGGCAATCCCCTGCTGCGGCAGGTAGTCGGTCCATCCCAGGAGTTCCAATACCGGACGGATCAGCTCTTGTTCCGTCACCGCTTCGTTCGGGTCCTGGAACCCGCTCAATGCCTGGTAGCGGTGAAGGATGTCGCTGCTGAACCGGGCAAACGCCTCCGGCCGGGCGATGGAAGCTCTCCACTCGGATGTAGCCTGGATGCCGTCGGTGAGAAAGTAATGGGTGAACAGTTGACCGGCCATTTCAGGCTCTCAGTGGTTAGACTTGTAGGGAGAATAGTCGTTGCGTGATCATGACGTTTCCGCAACGCTATGCCGCTGGATTGCAAGTAATCTTGTCAGCGGTGTTCGCACAATGGCGGATTATAGCGAAGACAGGGATGACGAAACCGACGATGGTTCTCGGTTGGTAGTATAAATGAAGCTCTTTTTGGTCGAAGAAGGCTCCAAACCCGCAACCTGATGGCGCCGGCTTTGGTTCACACCCTGATCGACACCGCCTGTCGGGGCTTTTTCGCTGATCGGGGGTGGGCCCTGAGGTCAGCCCATTGGGCCGGCGCCGCCCCGCAATTCCATGAATCCATCCTTGCTGGCTGCCCAGGCCATCGTGCTGTTTGCCTTTTTCTTGCGGTCCTTTTCCGGATTCGGAGGGGCGTTGCTGAGCATCCCTCTGCTGGCCCTCTTCTTTCCCCTCAAGTTCATCGTGCCGGTCGAATCCGTTCTGGAGGTGGCTCTCAGCCTCCTGCTGGTGCCCGTTGCGATTCGAAAGGTCGACCGAGCCAACCTGATGCGGCTGCTTGGCGGAGCCGTTCCCGGCAGCCTTTTGGGAGTCTACTTTCTCGAGAGCTTGGGCGGCCGGCAACTGGAGATGATCCTGGGCATCGTCATCATCGGGGTTGCCTTGAGTCTGCTGCGAAGGGCACCTTCAAGCGCGCCCCTGTCGAACCGCTGGGCGCTTCCGGCAGGCATTGCGGGTGGAATCTTGGGAGGGTTGTTTGGAACCAGCGGTCCGGCCTACGTGGCCTATCTGTCCAGCCGGTGTCTGGAAAAGGAAGCGTTTCGGGCGACGCTGATTGTGCTGTTCGCCGTGGAATACACCTGGCGGCTCGGATGGTACCTCCACAACGGGCTGCTCGGCTACCAGGGGCTGCAGCTCGCCCTCAGTCTGCTACCGGCCCTCATTGCGGCGAGCGTGCTAGGACACTTCTCACATCTCAGGATCGGCGAGGTTGCCTTTCGAAGATGGGTGACGCTGTTGCTGCTGGCCTCAGGCATCCTTTGCCTCCTTTGAAGTCCCGGCTGCCACTTCCCGGAAGTCCGACGTCAGAAAGTGACCGTTTTGGATGGCCTGCTGAGGTGGCCTGAGAGGCTCAGGAGGGTCCCGCCGATTGAGTGACGGCCCAGACATCAGCTTGACTGGGTTACTCCGTTGGAATGAGTCTTCCCATTGCCGCCTGTGAATAGCTCGTTGACGCTGGTCGCCACCTCCTATCGAGCCGGAGACTCCCCCACTTTGAGCACGTTGAAATGCGCCTTTCCACACTTGATCCTGGCGCTTTCGGCGCCACGGCAGTCGCTGTCAAACTCCAGAGCGTACCGCGACTCCTCACCGAACTGCCTGAGCGGACAGGCGTCGATAAACTTCCCGTCGATGTGCAACTCGCACCCCGAGCACGACCAGCTCAGCATCGAGCACCTCGTACACAATACGGTAGTCACCCATGAAAGTCGTTGACTTTAATCTAGTTCCGAGTGCATCTGCTGCCAACAGCCTTTGTTGATAAGCCGGAGAGCCCGGCGCTTGCCGAGCCAGTTGAGGTCGTATGTCTCCTCGTGCTCACTCACTCCGCCGCCGAGAAGCCGCTTGAACACCATGCGGCGGATGATGGCCTGGCTGGTGGTCTGGGCTTCGTAGGGGGCTTGGGTATGGCCGAGGCTTCCTTAAGACTGTCGGACGCCGTCGGTGAACGCCTCGAATGCCTCGGATTGATGAATGCAGGCTTGCCACTCGTCCGTGTCCTGGATGCCCTCGGTGAGGAAGTATTGGGCGAACAGTTCAGGAAGAGTAGAATATTTCCAGACAGCAATAGGAGGAACGATCATGCCTGAGGTTGACAATCAATTCTTCGGTCTTTTGGTGGTGCTCTTGAAGCTGGTTATCTTATCCATGCTTCTCGAACGAGCCATGATCATCCTGTTCGAATGGCGCTGGTACGAAAAATTCCTTGGTGGACGTGGGCTGAAGGTGCCGATCACCTATATTGTCGCCTGGACCATATGCACCACGCTCGAATTCGATGCATTCCTTACGATCATTGAACCGGGTCAGGCGGCGACCAACATGGGAATGTACCTCACTGCGGCCGTGCTTGCTGGTGGTAGTGCTGGCGCCATTACGTTGTTTCAGAATGTGTTGCGCATGACCAAAAGCGCACAAAAATCACCCCCGAGCGCAAAGTCAGGGTCCTAGCACCCCACGGATTGCGAGGCCGCCTCCATCAGCTCGGCTGCCGAGACGGCGTGAGTGCCGGGTTTGGAGACGGAGACCGAGGCCGCCAGGTTGGCCAGCCGGGCGGCCTGGTGCAGACTGGCGCCCTGGGCGAGAGCGGCAGCCAGCGTTGCCAGCACCGTGTCGCCGGCACCCGAGACCTGCAGCGGGGAGCGGCAGAGGGCCTCCAGGTGGCTCGGGGAGCCGGAGGATGGCGCCACTAGCATGCCCTGGCTGCCCATCTTCAGGACCACAGCGCAGCCCAGCCGGGTTCTGAGGCTGTCAGCGATTGTCTCGGGGTCATCGCTCGGCTCCCGTCCGGGATGGAGCAGGGAACAAAGCGAACGGGCTTCGCTCAAGTTGGGGGTGATCAGGTCCAGGTGACGCCAGGTCAGGGCGTTTCGGGGCTTGAGATCGGCCACGATCCTGCAGCCGCGGTCGCGGGCCAACCGCTCGATCCGCTCGACCAGGCCCGGCGAGAGCAATCCCTTGTCGTAGTCGGAGACCACCAGCAGATCGGCTTGACTCAGTTGTGCTTCGATATGGGCGGCCAAAGAGGCCTGCTCGACTTCGGTCAGAGGCGAGAGCTGTTCTTCGTCCAGCCGAAGGTAGTAGTGATCGCCGGACAGCACCCGGGTCTTGAGGATGGTCGGTCTTTGAGTCTGAAGCAGCAGCCCGTCCACCCCCGATTCCCGCAGCAGCTTTCCGACCACCTCTCCCTGGGAATCGCCTCCCACCAGCCCCACCAATGCAGTGTGGG
Source organism: Candidatus Versatilivorator sp. (assembly GCA_965198125.1). Taxonomy (GTDB): domain Bacteria; phylum Acidobacteriota; class Terriglobia; order Versatilivoradales; family Versatilivoraceae; genus Versatilivorator. The sequence continues at coordinate 1,910,881 of CBDAOQ010000003.1, forward strand.
CCCCGAGTCGGGCCAGGTTGCGCGCCACGTTGGCGGCTCCCCCCAAGGCGCTGGACTGACTGCGGACTTCCAGCAGAGGGACCGGGGCTTCGTCGGCCACGCCGAGGGCCCGGCAATCGAGGTAGGTGTCCAGCATGACATCGCCGACCACCAGCACCCGAACGCCGGAGATCCGCCGAATGCACTCCAGGCTACTCTTGACTCGTGCTTCCATGGGGGCCTTGGCCCGAAGACCGGGCCGGAACCGAGGGATGCTCCATTGAATCCGTAAGGGCCAGCTCCTTCTCCAGCAGCTCACAGATGATATGGACGACAACCAGATGGGATTCCTGGATACGGGGGGTGTTGTCGGAGGGCACCCGAATGCAGAGATCGCAGAGGCCCGGGAAGCTCCCGGCGGAGGAGCCGGTAAAGCCGACCGTGGTGGCTCCCTTTTCCTTGGCCAACTGGATGGCCCGGACGACGTTCTCGGATTTTCCGCTGGTCGAGAAGGCCGCCACCAGGTCCCGGGGCTTGACGAAGGTATCCACCTGGCGGGTAAAGGTGCTTTCATACCCGTAGTCATTGGCGATGGAGGTCATCAGGATCTCGTTGGTGGAAAAGGAGAAGGCCGGGAGCCCCTTGCGCTCGATGCGGAAACGGCCCACCAGTTCGGTAATGAAGTGGTTGGCGTCAGCGGCGCTCCCCCCGTTGCCGAAGGCATAGACGGTCTTGTGGTCGCGGTAGGTCTGTATGATGGCCCGCACCACCTTTTCGATCTCAGGGAGTTGCTCGGTGATCAGGCGCTGCTTCACCGTGACGCTCTCGCGCAGCAGGCTGCTGATCTGGGGGTGAAAGAGATTCAGCAGCTCGTCCGGATGCAGGTAGGCGATGCCGGGCTTGGAGACGACGGTGGCCGCGGCCTTGTTGGCCAGAGCCGCCGCCGATTTCAGGTCGGCGCCGGCCGACAAACCCAGGGCCAGGACCGCGGTCACACTGTCGCCGGCTCCCGCGCGATCCGCCAGGGGCACCGGATCGGCGGGAAGGGTGTGGGGTTGGCCCGAAGAGGGGAAGACCGTCATCCCCTGGCTTCCCCGGGTGACCAGAACATCCGAGCCCAGCCTCTCGGCGACCCGCTCGCCCGCCCGCTCCAGGCTGCAGTCGGGCTCCCCCAATTGGGCGGCGGCTGCCGCGATTTCCCTGGCGTTGAAGGTGTAAAGATCGGCCCGGGGGTACCAGGAGACGTGCTCGGGATGGGCGTCGATGATGATCTTCAAGCCCTGGTCCCGTGCCAACGCTTCCACCGAATCCAGAAGGGTTCGGGTCACGAAGCCGTAGCCTTGATCGTAGACTACCACCGTCCGGGGCCGGCTGGGGAGTCCGGCCACGAACTCGCAAAGGGGGGTCAGAGAATCGGCGTAGTGGTCGATGGCCGGCCGTTGAAGGATCTGGATGAGCTGGTGGTTGGAGGCAAAAAACCGTCTCCGCTCCGGCAGCCGGAAGGGGGCCGCCGGCGGTGCGCTCAGCACTTGAACGCCTTCGGCACGCAGTTCCCTCAGAATTTCCCGGCTGGCGTCATCCCCTTCGAAGAAGCCGTAGAGAGCCGCTTTGCCTCCCAGCCGGGAGATGTTCCTGGCCACATTGGCGGCCCCGCCCGGGATGGATCGTTTCGAGGTGATCTGCAGCACCGGAACGGGGCCCTCGGGAGCCAGCCGGTGCACGTCGCCGTAGACTTCACGGTCGATGTGGGTGTCGCCGGCGATCAGGACGCATTGGTCCTCGAATTGACTTACCAGTGCCAAGGGCAGCATGTTCCCTCGGAGAATCCCATGTTCCGGCATCCTCTAGCTGTCGAGCCGCCTGCGCTCTCTGCGGAATGCCCCATTATACGCGGGCCGGCACCCCGAGCCCGCATTTCTCACCGGGGGGCCAGGCCTGGCTGTGCTTCCGAACCAACCGTGCTTCAGGGATACCGGGGATCCGCGTCCTCGAACCAGTCCCGGGTCAGATCCAGCCAGAGCACCAGTCCCTGCCAGCGGCCGAAGCGCCGGTAGTGCCTCTGGATGGCGGAGTCATCGGGAACCTTCTTCAGACCATGGACGGTGGCAAACTTGGGGCGAATCCAGCTATCCAGGCTCAGGTGGTCGTAGTGCCCCAGGAGCTTCAGCAGATTTCCGGCGGCATAGGGGCCGATCCCCTTGATGGCCATCAGGCGGCGGTGAGCTTCCTCCCCGGTCAAAGCCGCCCAGTCCCCGCTCGGAAGCCTGCCGGAGGCCACCTGCTGGGCCAGCTCGATCAGATAGCCGCTGCGATAGCCGCAGCCAACCTCCCGGCTCAGGAAACGGGCGGTGGATCCCGCCAGTTGCTCGGGGGTGGGAAAGCAGCAGCAGTCGGAATCCAGTCGTGTTCCCAGCTTCTGAACCATCCCGGTCACCATGCGCTGGGTCGCCTTCCAGGAGCAGTTGGTGGTGCAGATCATCTTGACCATATCCTCGAAGAAGGAGGGAGCCCGCAGCAAGCGCCCCGCCTTGGCCCGGGGGACCCAGGCGAACCGGCCCCGGCGGTCCCGATGGGCCAGTTCCCGATGGAACTCCGCCAGGGATTCTCCCAACCTCAGGATGTGAGCCACGGCCGCCCCGGCTGCTTTCAAGTCCAGGTCGCCGAGCGGACCCGGCGAGGATACCCGGACACGGACTCTGCCGTCGTCTTGTTCCTGCAATTCGGCCAGAGCCGGCTGGGAGGGAAGCTGCAGCACTCGCAGCAGCCGCCGCCGGGGGCGGTCCAGAAAAAAGGGCTGCAGGGTGCACCAGCCGTGGCTCAGGACAGTCCTCCAGTAGCTGAAGTCCGGCGGCACGTCGAGAATAAAGGTCCGTTTGCGCATAAACGAGTTCCGGTTCCCGGCCGGGTGGCGTATCATCCGGCCCCCGTCACCCGTGGCATAATGGGAAGGAACAACCCTTGGAGGGCACGATGTTCAAGATGGTCCTGGCGGTCCTGCTGGCCAACCCGGTCCTGTGTGCCGCGGTCGACTTGAACCACCAGGCCACGCTCCGCCAGTTCGTCGCCAAGGTGGCCGAGAACGAGCGGAAGAACAGACTCCGGGAAATGAAATACCTCTACCGGCTGCAAAGGGACAGAATCATACTCGACGGGAGGGGCCGGGAAAAGAAAAGAACCTCTTCCACCTACGAGGTGATTCCCCTGGCCGACGGCGTCTATCGAAAGCTGATCGGCAAGAACGGCCAGCCGCTCTCAGGGAAGAAAGCTCAAAAGCAACAGAGAAAGGCCGAGGCTCGATTGCGCCGCCAGAGGAACCTTTCCCCCTCGGGCCGGGCCCGCTTGGAGCGCAAGCATTCCGAGCGGCGCCGCAAGGAGGCCCTTTTTTGGGAGGAAGCGGTCCGGGCCTTTCATTTTCATTATCGGGGCGAGGAAGTGCTGAACGGTCGCCCCGTGGCCGTGGTGGATCTGCTGCCCCATGAGAAATACCGCCCCTCTGAGAAGGACTTCCGGATTCTCGACAAGCTCAAGGGTCGGATTTGGATCGACAGGCAGGACCTGCAGTTGAGTCAGGTCGAGATGGAGTTCATCAAGCCCGTGAAGGTCGCCGGCGGCCTGGTGGCCAAGCTGCACAAGGGATCGACCCTGTGGGTCCGCCAGGAGAAGGTGCGGGACGAGGTCTGGTTCCCTCGGCGGTTCGAGCTCACCATGAACGGCCGGATTTTTCTGCTCAAGGGATTCAACATGAGGATGACCGGCGCGTTCTCCGACTACCGGCGTTTCGGAACCAGCGTGCGGCTGCTCCCGGCAGATCCTCCGGCTGCCGGCCATTCAGTGAAGAGTGGAGAGTGAAGAGTGAAGAGTGGTCAGCCGAGGGTTTCGGGAACGAGCAAGCCCCTGATGAACTGACTGCGCTCATTTGAAACAAAAGAAAAAAGAGTTATCCACGAAGGGCCACGAAGGACACCAAGTGATTGTCAATTCGGGATTTAAGGCGACCATCCATCCAGTTCGTTTGCGCCGACTTTCCCTTGAAGGGCAATCGTGACGAAAGCGGCCCACCCGGGAGCGCGGGCGTCCCGCCCGCATCCTCTCCCTTGGGTTGTCGCTCAGTTTCCCTGCGATGGCGCACCCGTCCACCGTGCCGGCGGGAACCGCATGGGCCCGGCTGAAGCAGAGCCCGGGCGTCTTTGCCGGTCGATCCGGGTCGAGGAGATGGGCGAGGCTCTGCCAGTGTTGTGCGGGCGGGACGCCCGCGCTCCCGGGTGGGCTTCCTCCCATGACGTCGTGATATCAAGGTCACGATATCGCAGATGCATTCGGGCGCGGTTGGTCATTGAAGGTGGCCCATCCCTATTCGTGTTCATTCGTGTCCATTGGTGGTTCGTCTTCAAAAACGATTGGCAGTTTCTTCCTCGAATGATCCGCCCACCAGGGCGGGGGCCGGACTTATTTGAAGGACTGCGCCGAGACCGACAAGATGCTTTGCGTGTCGATCAAATAGCTCTTCACTCTTTACTCTCCACTCTTCACAATTCACCCAGGCGCGCCGCCGTCCGATACGACGGGGCGGCTCACAAGTGGCGAAACAGGGGTGTTCCAGAAAAGACTCCCGGCAGTTCAGATTGAGCCTTGGGCCGGAATGGGCAGATGGAGCTTTTCTCGGGCCGCGTAGACCGTGTATCCGACCACCTCCCGCAGCGACGCCTGCAGGCGGCTCTTCCAGTTCGATTCGATGGGACTGTTGGGGGCGGGGGATCCGAAGACGACGACTTGGCGGTCTCGGAAGATCTGCTTGATCCGAAAGAGATGAAATCCATCGCTGACCGCCACCACCTGCCGGATTCCCTGACGCCGCAAGACCTGCACAATTTCCTGAATGCTGGCCAGGGTGGTCAGCCCGCTGGCTTCGGTCTCGATGCTGTCCGCGGGGACGCCGTGCTGAATGAGATAGGCCTTGCCGACCTCGGCCTCGGTGAAGCGGGGGTCCAGACCGTATCCGCCCGTGGTGATGATCCGGCTTGAGAGCTTCCTCTTGAAGAGCTCCACACCATGATCCAGCCGCGCCCTGAAAACCGGCGAGGGCCGGCCGTTATACTGGGCGGCGCCGAAGACGATGATGCGGTCCGCCGGGCGGGCGTCGTCCCGGTTGGCTTCGGTCCGGACCAGAGCATAGACCGCGACAGAGTAGATCAGAATGGAGGCGGGGAGATAACCGAAAAAGACTTTGAACGCGAACTGCTTCCATCGGGCTTTCATGACTCTACAGGAAGAGGTAATCTCCCAGATCTTCTTTTGGGATGGCTCCTTCCCGAACCAGTCGGGCCGGTGTTGAGGTCAAGTCGAGGACGGTAGAGGGAGCCGTTCCCGGAGAGTCACCGGAATCCACCACCAGCTCGATCTTGCCCCCTAGCTGCCTCAACACCTCCTCCACACTGGAACAGGAAGGATGTCCGGACAGGTTGGCGCTGGTGCCGATGATGGGCAGGCGAACCTCTTCGATGACGCGCCGGGTGAAGGGTTGGTCTGGAATGCGCATGCCCACCGTGCCCGTTCCTCCGGTCACCTTCAGGGGAACTCTCTTGGCTGCGGGAAGGATGAGGGTAAGGGGGCCCGGCCAAAAGCGCTCTGCGATTTGGTAAAACTCCGGTGGAATGCTGTCGCTGATGACTTCGGCCTGATCCACCGAATCGATCAACACCAGCAGGGCCTTCCAGTCCGGCCGCCCCTTGATTTGGAAAATTCGCTCTACGGCTCGCAGGTTATAGAGGTCCGCGGAAAGCGCATAGAAAGTTTCGGTAGGGAGGGCAATCAGGTTGCCGTCGAGAATGGCTGCAGAGGCGGTCGCAAGTGCGGTTTCCTCCGAGCTTCCTTCCTGAAGTCTGATTCTTTGCGTTCGCATCAAGCTGAAAGCTAACATAAAGATCCTGTTGGGTCAACGCGGCCGGGAGGGCGCCGAACAGCGGAGAGGAGAGGCGGACCGAGAAGCCTCCATCCGCCCGGAACGGCGCTCCGCAACTCGTCCTCCTGCCACCCTTCCGGCGCCTCGGGACGACGCCTTGGGCTGCACCGGTTTCCCTGAGAAAGACCATCGATGAGCCCTGAAACCATCGCCTCCTCCACCAATCGAAGGATTCAGCGTCTGAGGGCTCTGATGCGCCGCTCCCCGATGGACGGCGACTCTCTGGCCGTGGTCGAGGGCCCCAAGCTGGTGCGGGAGGCCTGCGGCAGCGGTCTCGAGGTCGAGGAGATCTTTGTGGCCTCCAGCAAGCTGGCCGGCTTCGGGGAGGAGGACTGGCCGGGGAAGGCGGGGGCCGCGCTCTGCGGGGTCTCGGACCGGCTGTTCCACGCCTTGTCCGATACCGTGACCAGCCAGGGGATTCTGGCCATCGTGCGGATCCCCCCTGCTCCCCTGGATTCCCTGCTGACCGGGGATCCCTTTCTGCTCATTGCCCACCAGGTTCAGGACCCCGGGAACCTGGGAACGCTGGTCCGCTCGGCGGAGGCCTTCGGGGTCAGCGCGCTCCTGCTCACCACCCACACCGTCAGTCCTCTCAACCCCAAGGCCGTTCGGGCTTCCGCCGGATCCCTGTTTCGGCTTCCCGTTGCCGGGCAGTTGGCCCCCGCATCCCTGGCCGCCCGGCTGCGCCGGAGCCGGATTCGCTTGATGGCGGCCGTGCCGGGCGGGTCAACCGACTTCAGACGGGCCGATTACAGCGGCGGCTTGGCCCTGGTGGTTGGAAGCGAAGGCCGGGGAATCCCCCCGGGTTTGGGGGCCTTCCATGCCGAAGTCCGCGTGCCCACTGCCGGAGGGGTCGATTCGCTCAATGTGGCGGCCGCGGCCGCCATCCTCTTGTGTGAGGCCGCCAGGCAGAGACTTCGTTCCCGAGACGTCCCTCACCCTCCTCCATCGACAGGTCCAGGTCAGCCGTTGTAGCATGAACAGCATGAATCTCTTTCCTGACCTCCCCTCATCCCGGCAGGTCCCACCGTACGAGGGAGCGCCGTTGGCCGACCGGATGCGGCCCACCCGCCTGGAGGACTTCGTGGGCCAGCAACACCTGGTCGGTCCCGGCAAACCGGTGCGCCGGCTTCTGGAAAAAGACCGGATCGGCTCCCTGATTCTCTGGGGCCCGCCGGGGACGGGCAAGACCACGCTGGCTCGCATCATCGCCCACGGCACCCGCATGGACTTCGTTCCCTTCAGTGCGGTCCTTTCAGGGATCAAGGAGATCCGGTCGGTGATGCAGGAGGCGGAACGGAATCGGCGTTCGGGTCGCCGGACCCTGTTGTTCATCGACGAGATTCACCGTTTCAACAAGGCCCAGCAGGATGCCTTTCTGCCTTATGTGGAAACCGGCGCCATTGTCCTGATCGGCGCCACCACCGAGAATCCTTCCTTTGAAGTGATTCCGGCCCTGCTCTCCCGTTGCAAGGTCTACCAACTGGAACCCCTGTCATCCGAGGAGGTGGTCCAACTGCTGCAGCGGTCTCTGACGGACGGGGAGCGTGGCATGGGGACCGAGCGGATCGAATTTCAGGAGGCCCACCTTGGCATCATCGCCGACTTCGCCAATGGAGACGCCCGGGTGGCCTACAACACCTTGGAGATTGCCGTTCAGATGGCTCCCACCGACGAAGCCGGCCGCAAGAGGATCAGCGAGCAACTGGTCAAAGATGCCATGCAGCGGCGGGTGCTTCTCTACGACAAGGCTGGAGACGAACACTACAATCTCATCTCGGCGCTGCACAAATCGCTTCGCAACAGCGACCCCGACGCCGCCGTCTACTGGCTGGCCCGCATGCTGGAGGCGGGAGAGGACCCGCTTTACATCGCCAGGCGACTCATCCGCTTTGCCTCCGAGGACGTCGGCATGGCGGACCCTCACGCCCTGGGCGTGGCTGTGCAAGCCAAGGAAGCCTTCCACTTCGTTGGCCTTCCCGAAGGGAACCTGGCCTTGGCCCAGTCGGCGATCTACCTGGCCACCGCTCCCAAATCCAATGCTCTCGATCGCGCCTACGCCGCGGCCGTTAGGGACGTGAAGCACACTCTTGCCGAGCCGGTCCCCCTGCACCTGCGAAATGCCCCCACCCGACTCATGAAGACTCTGGGCTACGGGAAAGGCTACCAGTACGCCCACGATTTTGCCGATCGGTTGACCGCCATGAGCTGTCTTCCGGAGTCGCTGAAGGATCGAAGGTACTTCCGTCCTTCGGGAGAGGGTTTTGAGGAAGTCATCCGCCAGCGGCTGCGCACCTGGCGGGAGAAGATGGCCGAACTCCGCCGGCGGGGGAAATCGAAGGATTTCGGCTCCGGTTGAGCTGAAACAGGGGTGGTGGCAGGTGAGCCAATGGCCGTTGCGGGGCGTACGTGTTTAGCCGGCCCCCCGCCCTGCCGTGCGGATCATTCGAGGGTGAAACAGGAGTGATTCAGGCACGTTGTCAATTCCTCTCCAACCCCTGTGGTTTCAATCTCTTGAACCGGTTTTGCGTCACGCGAACCCAGGTTTTGTTTCAGATAAGTTCGGCCCCCGCCACCACGACGGTGCGCATCACTCAGAGGGAAAACAACCGTTCGTCAATGAAGACGAACCACCAATGAACACGAAAAGGCACGAGGACTGATGGACCTCCTTCAACGACAACTGGCGCCAAAATACTTCTGCACTTTTGTCCCGTTGGTATGACCCTGTCATGGGAGGAAGCCCACCCGGGAGCGCGGGCGTCCCGCCCGCACAAATCCTCCCGCAGCTTCAGCCATCTCCTCCACCGGAATCAACCGGCAGCGGCGCCCTGCCTCTGCTTCGGCCGGGCCCATGCGGTTCCCGCCGGCAGGGCGGTCGGCTGCAACATCGCAGGGAAACTGAGCGGCAACCGAAGGGACAGCATGCGGGCGGGACGCCCGCGCTCCCGGGTGGGTCGTCCCGATGGTGAGGTGGGGGGTATCCGGCGGGCGACTTCTCTGAAAGCCGGCCTGTCCCCTTTGGGAAACTCCCGTTTGCCTGCGAGCCGGGCGCCCGCCCCCCGCGACTGGGCAGATCCATCGAGAAGGACTATAAATGGAACATCGATGCACAGGATGCACAGGATAATCAGGACGGGAGGCTGCTGCAGGAGACGCGGACTCGGGCGATGATCGCGTGTGGATTTGAGGATGTCCGGGAACACAAGCCAGCCGTCTCCGGAAAAAATCCTGTGCATCCTGTGCATCGATGTGAATCAAAAATCTACCCGTGCTTGACCATGAACCGGTTTCCAGCCACCAGGCGCAGGCGTTTGTTTCAGATAAGTAGGGCCCCCGCCCCCCCCGACGGTGCGGATCATTCGAGAGTGAAACAGGGGTTGTTTCAGACAAGTTGTCAATTCCTTTCCAACCCCTTTTCTTTCAATCTGTTGAACCAGTTTTGCGTCATCCGAACTCAGGTTTTGTTTCAGATAAGTCCAGCCCCCGCCCTGGTGTGCGGATCATACAAGAGTGAAACCATCAGAAATCGATCATCCCTTCGCGACCTTGGCATCCCGTCGCGGTTAACCTCAACGCCTTAGTGGCCCTTCGTCGTTCTTAGTGGCCCTTCGTGGATAACTCTTTTTTCTTTTGTTTCAGATAAGCGACAACCGTCCGTCCCAATGCGCTCCCGAACGACGCTGAACAAGCCGCCAGGCGGAAGCCTGGGAGAAGCTCCTACCAATCCACCACCGAGCCGTCGTCGGCGTCGTAGGTTTCCGGATTGTGCCAGTCGTGGCCGATCTTTGAGGCCAGCGCCTCCTCGTCGATTTCGATCCCCAGCCCCGGTCCCTTGGGCAGATCGATGTAGCCCTCTTTGACCTGGAAGGGGCTCTTGAGGTAGCCCTCTCCCAGGCTCACCTGCTCCTGGCAAAGGAAATTGGGGATCGAGGCCGCAATCTGCAATCCCGCGGCCAGGGAAATGGGACCCAGAGGGTTGTGGGGGGCCAGTGTGGCATAGTGGGCCTCGGCCATTCCGGCAATCAGTCGAACCTCGGTAATTCCCCCGGCGTGGCACAGGTCGGGTTGCAGGATCGAGGCCGCTCCCTTCTCCAGAATTTCCCTGAAACCCCACTTGGTGAATATGCGCTCGCCGGTAGCGATCGGCAAATGGGTGCCCCTGGCGATATCGGCCATGACCTCCACGTTCTGGCAATTGACCGGCTCCTCGATGAACATGGGTTGGTAGGGTTCCAACGCCTTGATGAGCAGCTTGGCCGTCTGGGGGGAAATGGCCCCATGAAAGTCGATGCCGATATCTCCCTCCGGTCCCGCGGCCTGGCGCAACTCGGCGAATTTCTTCGCCGCGTGGTCCACGAACTGCGGGGTTTCCACCGGGCGAGCCGGGCGTTTCTTGGCCGGTCCGGTCTTGAAGGCCGTAAACCCCTGCTGCATCTTGTCCTTCAAGGCCTGAGGAGTATTTGCATGGGCATACACTCGAATCCGCTGCCGGGTCGGACCTCCCAGCAACTCGTAGACGGGAACCTGCAGCGCCTGGCCCTTGATGTCCCAAAGCGCCTGGTCGACGCCGCTCAGCGCGCTGGTGAGGATCGGTCCTCCCCGATAAAAGGCATGACGGTAGATCGCCTGCCAGTGGTGGGTCACCGCTCGCGGATCCTTGCCGATCAGGTAAGTCTCCAGTTCCTGGACGGCGGTGGCGCAGGTCCGGGCGCGCCCTTCCAAAATCGGCTCTCCCCAACCGCTGATACCCGCATTGGTGTGGATCTTCAGGAACAGCCAACGTGGCTTCACCAGAAAGGTCTCCAGCTTGGTGATGCGCATGAGTTCCCGGGCGCGGGCCCTCTTGGGTCCCGAGGAAGAAGCAGCGGCCGTTGACGGCGCGCCTCCCGATTCGGCCGTTTGGGCTGCCCCCAACCCGATCATTCCAGCGGTACCCTTGAGCAGAGACCGCCGGGGCAGTTTTTGGTCGTCAAGCGGATTTTTCTTCAAGGCCCCATCTCCCGAAAAGGGACGGTTGCAGGTCAGACGCTTCAGGCAGGATCTGGAGAAACCCCGCCATTCTAGCACTTCACCGCTTCACCGGGCATCGATCACCTGCCGAATTCTCCGGAAGATGGAGTCGAACATGGTCTGGGTCAGCTTCCCGGTAAAGGTATTCTGCTGGCTGGGGTGAAACGACGCCACCAGCAGGCGGCCGCCGTCGAGGGGCGCCTCGAGGCCATGTCCGAAGCGGGGACGCCTGGTCCGGCTGTTGCCGCGGTGGAGATCCCAGACGTTATCGAAGGCGATTCGGCCCAACGCCAGCACGACCCGCAACCGAGTCAACTGCTCCCATTCGAACTGCAGGTAGGGGCGACAGTTCCGGATCTCCTGCGGGCTGGGCTTGTTGGACGGAGGAGCGCAGTGGAGGACGGCGGTGATGTAGCAGTCGATCAATCTCAGGGGATCCTGGCGGTGGGCGGATTCGGGATGGCTGGCGAAGCCATGTCGATGAAGGGCGCGATAAAGCCACTCCCCGCTTCGGTCCCCGGTAAACATGCGGCCGGTTCGGTTGGCGCCGTGAGCGGCAGGCGCCAGTCCGACCACCAGCAGGCGGGCATCGGCTTGCCCCAGGCTGGGCACCGGCCGGCCCCAATAGTCCCAGTGCCGGAAGCGGGCCACCTTGTCTCGGGCGATCCGTTCGCGCCAACCATTCAAACGCGGGCACAGGCGGCAACCGGGAATCTCCGCCTGCAGGCGGCGCAGGTCGGCGATCCTGGCAAGGTCAACCCGCATTTCTCACCGTGGGGCCTGACAATGGCGCAGTCTTTACCTGCATGCTTTCAAAACAATGCCAATAAGGTACTGAAAATAAGCTGTCTTCCATTATGTATCCAGCGACCCGGTGAGAAATGCGGGTTAAGCCCTCATTTCTCACCGGGGGGCGTGATCATGGCCGCGGCAACGGAGTTGAAGGAGGTGAGGACAAACCGTGGCCGGATCCCCTGGTGAGCTGAGAGGGGTAATCGCTGCCCGGCAGGTCCACACAAAAACAAAACGCCCTGAAGCCGAACCGGCTTCAGGGCGGTAATACCTCATCTTGACGTAATACAGTCTACTGGATGGCCGTGTCTTCTTCGTCGGCTCTGATCACTTCCTGTGCCTGCAGACCCTTGGGTCCCTGCACAACCGTGAACTCCACCGACTGGCCTTCTTCCAGGGTGCGGTAGCCTTCGGACTGAATCGCGGTGTGGTGGACAAAGACATCGCCACCCTGACTGCGCTCAATAAAGCCGTAACCCTTGGAGTTGTTGAACCATTTGACTTTTCCGGTCTCTTTACTCATGGGCTTCGAGACTCCTTTCGAATCATGGGGAAGGTGTCGTAGATGTTTTTACAACTTGAAGAAGCCTCGAAAAAAAAGGAGCCTGCAGACAACCGGACAGCCAGGGGGAACAACCTCATTTTCGACATGCTTGCAATCTCAAATCCCTAAAAACATTACAACAGGTGCGAAAGTATACGGAAACCACCTGAGCTGTCAAGATTTTGATCGAACATGTTTCAACTCAAAGCCCCTTGCAAATACGTACGCCACCAGCGTCACCACAAAGACCACAAGGAACATCCAGGCAATACCCTGGAGCGTCTCGATGATGGTCCGGTAGACCTCCAAGGTCCACCGCTCCGACGTGAGGATCAGAATCTCTTCATCCTTCTGGGGTGCCGAGATATACCGTTCCAACTGGTGGATGCGAACGCCTGACGAGATGCCGACAACGTACGCCGCGAACTTGATGTAGCGGTGCCATGCCCCGCTCAAATCGTCCGCTACGATCCGATGGAGTATTGAAGCTATGGGCCGGTCAAAGAGTCGCACCACACCATACGACACCGCCAAAGCAATAAAGAAAGTGATGACCAGTAGTGTGAAGAACATAAATTCCTGAAACTTCTCAGTGAGGATTTCCGTGTTGATATACGACGATGGTTCCCGTGTCAACCACAAAGAATTTCAAACTGAGACACGACCAGGCTTTTTGGCCTTGAAGGTGATCTTCTTGGAACTGTCGACCTCTGGCCCGCATTTCTCACCGGGTCGCTGGATACATGATAAGAAGTAGTTTGTCTTCTTCTACACGTCCTACATTACGGACAGCTTGGCGATCAGCGAGAAGAGCGGCAGGTACATGGAAATGACGATCCCGCCGACCAGCAGGCCCAACAGCAGTATCAGCAAAGGCTCCAGGGCGGTCAACAGATCGGAAACGGCCGCATCGACCTCGTCTTCATAGAATTCGGCCAGCTTGGTCAACATGGTGTCCAAGCCGCCCGTCTGCTCCCCGACGCCCACCATCTGAGTGACGATGGGAGGGAATACCTGGGAATCCCGGAGGGTCTCGGCCATGGCCTTTCCCTCCTGGATGGCGCTTCGCGTCTTGAAGACGGCCTCCTCCACCACGGCGTTGCCCGCCGTCCTGGCGGTAATGGCCAGAGATTCCAGGATCGGCACCCCGCCTGAGAGAAGCGTGGCCAGGGTTCTTGAGAACCGGGAGATGGCGATCTTTCGCATCACGCCTCCCAGAATGGGAATTTTCAGTAAAGCCCGGTCCAGGGTCCGGCGGCCCCCTGGGGTCGCGTAGTACCGCCTGAAGGCATAGCCGAGGCCGAAGCCGCCGATCAGCAGAAAGGGAATGGAATGGCCCACCAGGTGGCTGGCGGCGATGACCACCTGGGTTGGCCAGGGAAGGGCGGCCTGGAGACTGGCGAAGAGGGTGGCGAAGACGGGGACCACCTTCCACAGAATCAGAAGCACGATTCCCATGGCGACGGCCATGACCACGGCCGGATAGACCATGGCGGACACCACGGCGCGCTTCAACTTGACGGCCTTCTCGATGTAGGTGGACAGTCTCCGGAGAATGGTGTCCAGGATTCCTCCGGCCTCTCCCGCAGCCACCATGCTGCTGTAGAGGGGATCGAAGACCCTGGGGTGTTGCTCCAGTGCCGAAGCCAGGGAAGCTCCACTCTCGACGTCCTCCCGCACCGTCTGCAACACGCTTTGGAAGGCCCGGTTCTCCTGCTGCTGGCCCAGGGATTCCAGGCACTGCACCAGCGGCAGGCCGGCGTCGATCATGACCGAGAATTGCCGGGTGAAAACCGCCAGCTCTTTGGGCTTGACTCGGCCGCCGCTTCGGAACAAGGCTCGCTGCCTGGCTTTTTCCTTGATCATCACGGGCCTGATCTGCTCTCTCCGCAGCATGTTCGCCAGCGCCTGCCTGGAGGCGGCCTGGCGTTGGCCGCGCACTTCTGTGCCCGCCCGGGATCTTCCACGATAGAGGTATACCGGCATCGATTTCTCCTGAGGAATCGGGTATCTCCGAGCGGGCTAACCTGGGGCGCCGGGGTGGGTCCGCCGGGCGGTTCGGGTGGCGGTCCCGGCCGGTGTGCCGGCCGACGGCCCCGCGGCGGTTCCCGGTCCGGGTGCAGCCGGGGTCCCCCGGTCGAGCATCTGGCGCAGCTCGTCCGGGTTGATCGAGTATTCCAGGGCCGTCTGGCGTCCGATCTGTCCCGCCCGGAACAGACCGGCCAACGATTGGTTGAAGGTCTGCATTCCATACTTTCCCCGGCCCATCTGCATGACCGATTCCAGTTGGTGCACCTTGTCCTCCCGGATCAGGTTGCGGATGGCCGAATTGGGCACCATGACTTCCATGGCCAAGGCCCGGCCCGCACCATTGGCCCGGGGCAGGAGGGCCTGGCAGGCGATGCCCTCCAACACCAGGGACAACTGGGCGCGGATCTGGGACTGCTGGTGGGCGGGAAAGACATCGATGACTCGATGGATGGTGGAGGCTGCCGAACGGGTATGCAGGGTTGCCAGGGTGAGGTGCCCGGTCTCCGCGATCCGCAGGGCCGCTTCCATCGTCTCCAGGTCGCGCAACTCGCCAATGAGCACTACGTCGGGGTCCTGGCGCAAGGCCGCCCGCAAGGCCGCCGCGAAGGACCGGGTATCGGAGTGAACCTCCCGCTGGTTGACCAGACAGTTCCTGTGGTCGTGCAGGAACTCGAGAGGATCTTCAATGGTCAGGATATGGGAGTGGCGGTCGCTGTTGATCCGGTCGATCATGGCCGCCAGGGTGGTGGACTTTCCGCTGCCGGTAGCCCCCGTCACCAGGATCAGGCCCCGGTTTTTTCTGCAGAATGTCTTCAATACCGCCGGCAGATTGAGGGCGTCGAAGCTGCTGACCTGGTAGGGAATGGCTCGAAAGACGGCCCCCAGGGCGCCCCGCTGGTTGAAGCAGTTGCCTCGAAACCGGGACAGCCCTCCAATGCCAAAGGAGAAGTCGAGCTCCAGATGTTCTTCCAGATGCTGCTTCTGGTGGGGGGTCAGTAAGCTGTAGGCCAGTCTCCGGGTATCCTCGGCCGTCAGGGACGGAAATTCCGTCAGAGGGCGGAGGCGTCCGTCCACCCGGACCTGGGGATGAGTGCCGGCGGCGAGGTGGAGATCGGACCCTCCCAATTCAGTCATCCTCTTCAGGAGCTCAGCCAGTGAAGGGGTGTGCATGGGTTCCCCAGGGGAAAAACCTCAGGATGGTCCGCCACCGGCTGCGGAAGGGGAGAGCGGCGTCTACTTGACCGTCTCCCTCAGAACCTCTTCCAAGGTGGTGACGCCATCGCGGATCTTTTGCAGCCCACTGGCCCGCAGGGTGATCATCCCACCCTGGATGGCCTGCTGCTTGAGCTGGGCGGAAGACCCGCCCCTCAGAATGAGTTCCCTGAGGCCGTCACCGATCTCCATCACTTCAAAGAGTCCCACCCGGCCCTTGTAGCCCGTGTGGTTGCAGGCGTCGCAGCCTCGGCCTCGATAGGTGAGGATCTCCCGGGCTTCGGAGGGGGCGAAACCCGCGTCGATGAGGGCTTCAACCGGAGGGTCGTCTGCTTGCCTGCATTGGCGGCAGATGCGGCGGATCAGCCGCTGCGCACAGATCAAATGGACCGAGGTCGCCACCAGGAAGGACTCCACCCCCATATTGGTGAGGCGGCTGACGGTGGAAGCGGCATCGTTGGTATGCAGAGTGCTGAGCACCAGGTGGCCGGTCAGGGCCGCCTTGATCGCGATCTCGGCCGTCTCCAGGTCTCGGACCTCTCCCACCAGCACAATGTTGGGGTCCTGGCGCAGGAAGGCCCGCAGGGCGGTGGCGAAGGTCAATCCGATCTGCTCCTTTACCTGAACCTGGTTGATCCCCGGCAGGTTGAACTCGACAGGGTCCTCAGCCGTGAGGATGTTGGTGTCCGTGCGGTTGAGGCGGGTGATCGAGGAGTACAGGGTGCTGGTCTTGCCGCTTCCGGTGGGTCCCGTCACCAGCACCATGCCGTAGGGCTTCAGTATGGCCGACTCGAACCTCCGCAGGGACTCCGACTCGAAACCCAGTTGGGTCATGTCCAACATGAGGCGGTCCCGGTCGAGCAGCCGCAGAACCACCTTCTCGCCGTGCAGGGTGGGCAGGACCGACACTCGCAGGTCGAGGTCCCCGACCCTGCCCTCCTTCTTCATCCTGATTTTCATGCGGCCATCCTGCGGGAGGCGCTTTTCCGAGATATCCAGCTTGGCCATGATCTTGATTCTGGAGGTCACGGCGTCTTTCAGGCTCAGGGGAGGGGTCATGACGGTGCTCAGGAGACCGTCGATGCGAAAGCGCACCCGAAGCTCCTGCTCGTAGGGTTCGATATGGATGTCACTGGCCCCCTGCTTCAGGGCGCTGGACAGGATCCGGTTGACCAGCTTGACGACGGGGGCTTCCTCGTCGGCCTGCCCCGAGTCTTCCGGGGGGATGAGTCGGTCAGTGGCGCTGCCCATCCCGGGTTCGCTCCCGGCCGGCTGTCCGCTCTCGACGGTGGCGCCCGCGCCCCCCTGCTTGAGTTCCGGGGTCGGTCCGGAGCCGTAGTACTTTTGAATGGCCTCCCGGATGGCGGACTCGGCGACCACGACCGATTCAATGGTGAAGCCCGTCATGAACTGCAGGTCGTCCATGGCGAAGACGTCGGTGGGATCGATGGTGGCGATGGTCAAGGTGGAGCCGGCCCGACTCAGCGGCAGAACCTGGTATTTCCGCGCCGTCTCCAGCGGAATGAGCTTCACGATCGAGGGGTCAACTTCGAAGAAGGGGAGGTTGATGGAGGGCAGGCCGAACTGGCGGCAGAGGATGGCGCTGATGTCCTCGCCGGTGACCCACCCCAATTGAATCAGGCAATACCCCAGGCGGCCGCCGCGGACCCTCTGATACTCCAGGGCCTTCCCGAGTTGCTGCCGGGTGATGAGGTTTTCTGTGACCAGCAGGTCACCGAGTTTTGCTGCCACCAGTCAAGACTCTCCCAGGCGCACCCTTGCCAACGGCCGCAGGGAACGGGATTGAAATGGGTGTTGAACTGAGGGAGCTTGATGGCCTTCATGCTAGTGGGGAAGCCTGCCTTTGTCAAGGGGATGGCGGGCTGTGGATTTTCCATTATTCAGAGGGTCAAAGGCAGGAGTGGAACCTGGGAGGGACAACAGGTTGGCTGTAATCCCCTTCACCGGGAAGGTGTGGTATTTGGCCGCCACGTCCAGTTCTGTCCGGTGCACTTGCTGCTTGACCATGCGGCAAACATTGAAGCGTCGCAGCGGTTCCGACTGAACGTTCCGTCTCTGGTCATTGAGCGCCACAGCGGGGTGCTGATACTTCAGGTTTTTCACAATCCCCGTGTGCCAGTATAGAATGATCCGGCTGAGGGAATGTTTACCACTGGCCAATGCATGATATATTCGGGGTGAGCCGCTTTCTGCCATGAAGACAAATAATCAATCTTGAGATCGATGCCGACGACTATAGAGATCCCCAAACGCCATCGCGAGGGATTAACAATAATAAACAGTCTTCCAGGTGATGTATTCCAACGATTAGTTACAGCCCTGGAAACAGTTATCGACCCAAACTCTGTAGACGAAACAGTTCCAAATGCCAATCTTCCGGATGTGTCGCAATACCAGGTTGAAACGGTAGTTCAGACAGTATTGTCGATTTATCGGGTCCGTGCTTTTCGAGGGCAGGCGGTAGAGCCTTTCGTCAAGGATCTTTCCGGCGCGATGGAGACACCTGTAGGCGATACATATATCGCACCTGAACAAAGGGAAAAGTTTTCCTCGAGGCTGGAAAAGCTGTTAAGCATAGACCGGTTATTGACATTTTCAAAAGCGCTCAGCCTCCAATACGAGAAGGGGTTCGTTATCTATGGCGCGAGGGTTCTCACTGATTTGCGCCCAGTCTTTCGAGATGACGCTGATGCTGGAGCAAGCGGTTTCTTGCTCATGCATACCCTCAAGATCTCCTACCACGAACAAGGCGAGCATCGAGAACTCTATTTCTCTCTAGACGAAAACGACCTAAAACAGTTAAAAGACGCCCTCCATCGAGCGGAGACGAAGGCTGCACAGCTTCGACAACTAATGCGCAGCAAGTCTATCCCTGACTTAACTCCTTAAGGAGTGCCTGATATGGAGCATATGGAAAGGTCGAACTTAGCACTTCACTATGCCTCTGAAAAAAAGCAGTGGCTTGGAACGAAGCGGCCCTCGCATACTTCTAGGAGTTTATTTTCCCCATTAAGGATGAGAATCGCGGAAGCCGAAAAGGTACGCAAGACAGCCGTTTTTGGCCAAGAGGAGACGCAAGATCCAAACGAAGACGTCTGGACACACATTAGTCCTCCTAGTCCCCAGAACCGACCCGCATTGTTGCTCTGTGTACCCAAGTGGCACAACGAAAAAAGCGGGCAGATAGGGAAGCAGTCAACTGACAGAGACACTGTCATTGGTGTTCATGTAGACGAATGGAAAAAAGCCATGCTGTTCGACATGGACGGATGGTACTACCAAAAGGAACAGTCACGTTTTTTCCATGGTCTGTCGAACGCGATTTTGTTCTATGGGTCGAGCTCGTACCACGGAAAAATCGAATCGATAGAAGAGCGGTCAACTGACACACATGCTGTTTTTCTTGAGCTTGTAGAAATCTGGAAAAAAGACACAGAATTTGTTTCAACTACCGAGGATATGGTTCTCCATGAATCATACCAACGCATTATTGGTCTAGGTCCATCAGTAGTCCCATTCTTGCTTCAAGAGCTCGAGAGGGAACCCGATCACTGGTTTTGGGCACTAAAGTCGATCACGAGAGTTAATCCAGCCGAAGACGCGGACACTTTCGATGATGCGGTCACTGCATGGCTGGACTGGGGGGCTCAGCGTGGGTATCTCCGACGAGACGAGCAACTACCTACAAATGCTTAGTACACTGGAAGCCATCTTTCCAGCACTAAACAAATTCGGATACGAGGTTTCTAGCCCCAGAGACGTGCGCTACAACTGTATAGCGTTTGCGGCGGGAGATTACCAGAATTGGTGGGAGCCTAAAGAACGAACAGTTGCCGGATGGTGCCGACTGTTCAAGCCCCTTGGTTTTAGAGAATTAAGCCGCCTCCCTTCGGAATTTTCAGAAATGGAATGCATTGCGATCTATGCAAAAGATAACAAGGCCACCCATGTTGCAATCAAGAGAGGGACGGGTCCTTGGACTAGCAAACTAGGAAAGTCGTACGACATCGTTCATAACGGGGTCGAGGCGATTGAAGGAGTTTCTTATGGAAGCGTCGCCAGGTATATGGTGCGCGCGATCTCGAAGTAATTAGGTACACTTTATCTGAGCACTTATGCTGTCGACTGGCCTTCCCCAGTTAGCTGCCAGTCGAATCCCGCCCTGTCTCCAGTGTTTCTCCAGCCCATCTCTAAACTTCCGACAAGCCCCTAACCCTCAACCCCTCAGCTACTCCAGTGAGTTGTAGAACTGCGAGGCCTCGGCCTTCAGACTTTCCACCGCGGCTTTGACTTGGGCCAGTTCGCGGCCTTCGGCCATGATCCTCAGCAAGGGCTCGGTGCCGGAATAGCGAACCACCATTCGGCCCGAATCCGACAGTTGCGCCCGGGCGTTGCCAATGAGGGCCGACAGCTCGGGGGACTGCTCAATGGGGATCTTGCGGGACACCCTGAGGCCGTCGAGAACCTGCGGAAAAGGCCGGTATCCGGCAACTAGGTCGTCCAGGCTCAGGCCGCGGCGAACCAGCAACTCCGCCAGCTTGACTGCCGTCAGGATGCCGTCTCCGGTGGTATGCAGGTCGCCCAGGATGATGTGTCCCGAGGGTTCGCCTCCCAGGACGGCTCCCGAGGTCTGCATGGCCTCCAGGACGTTCTTGTCTCCCACCGGAGCGCGAATCAAGGGGATACCCTCCCCGAACAGGGCTTTTTCCAGGGCCAGGTTGGTCATGATGGTTCCGACCACGCTGCCGCTGGCCAATGCCCCCTTGGCTTTCCAGTCCCTGGACAGGACATAGAGGATATGGTCTCCGTCCAGCCACTTTCCGCTGCCGGTGACACAAAGGACCCGGTCGGCGTCCCCGTCAAAGGCCACCCCCAGGTCCAACGAGTTGGCTTCCACGGCCCGGGTCAGGCCCTCCAGGTACAGGGATCCGCAGTTGCGGTTGATGTTTCGACCGTCCGGATGGTCGTTGATGACGGTGACCTCGGCCCCCAGCCGGCTGAACAGTCGAGGCCCGATGACGCAGGCCGCGCCGTTGCAAACGTCCAAGCCCACACGTAGCGGCTCCAGGCCGCTCCCCGCTTGCCGGCTCAAGAAGTCGAGGTAGTCCGCCGCCAGCGACTCCCGCTTGTCGGGTCCGGCTGAGCCCCGGCAGGCCGAGACCGCCGGGGTGTTCCTCCAGGACTCGATGCTTCGCTCGATCTCCAACTCCCGGTCATCCGATATCTTGAAGCCCTGTCCCGAAAACAGCTTGATCCCGTTGTCCCGGTAAGGATTGTGGGAAGCGGAGATCATGATCCCCAGATGGTAGCCGCGTGCCCGGGTCAGGTAGGCCAGGCCCGCTGTAGGGATCACTCCCAGGTCGTGAATGGCGGCGACGCCCCGATAGGCGAGGGCCTGGCTCAACCGGCCGGCAATCCAGGGGCTGGATTCCCGCGTATCTCTGCCGATCAGGACCCGGCCGCGGCCCTGGGTTCCCACGAACTCAGCCAAGGCCAGGCCGATGGCACAGACCGTCTCCTCGTCCAGAGGAAAGCGGCCAGCCACCCCCCGGATTCCGTCTGTCCCGAACAGCTTTCTCATAGGCGCATCTCTGTGCTTCAGGGGACCGACTTCCTCTGCCCATCGGCGGGAACTTCCAGCGGCTCGATGGCCACGTCGACTTCCACCCGGCGGCCCTGCGGAAAGCGAACCACCCCGTCTTCCGAATCCAGATAGACCCGAGCCACGAAGTCGGTCGAACGACCCGTGATGTCGACGCCTTCGGTGGTCACTCGCGTCATGGCGGACACCCGCCCTCCCGGACCTTCCACCAAGACCCGCTTGGGGCGGGGAGTCACCGAGCGGAGCCGGTAGCCCGCGCCCACCTGGCCCACGATTCGGGGGTCGATTTCGACCTCCTTGCTCACCGTGGGCTGCAGGTTGAGCCGCACCGTGGAGGGTGTGATATGGGTGACCGTGAGCCCCTGCGGCCTGGAGATGTCATCGGGAGTGATCGAGTAGACCCGTTCGCCGGGTTCGGCGTTGGCCAGGTCGATGTGGACGGACATGGCGGAGGATTCCAGCTTGTCCAGGACGCTGGAAGGAGCTCTCAGCCGGACATCCACCGAGCCGGCAGGATTGTCCACCAATTCCAGGTGCGGGGGCATCAGGTATTGAAGACTGATCTTGAACCCGAGCTCGCCCACAAAACGGGGTTCGCCGTTGAGAGCGGCCCACAGCAGCAGGGCAAGGCCCAGCGAGGCGAGCTTCAACCCGGCGTTATCCAGCAGTAAACCGGTCAGGATCTTCCAATATCGGCTCATTTGCCTTCCGCGACCGGGGAGAGTTGGGATGCGGGCGCCGGCGGCGCCGAGTCGGCAGCCGCAAAGATGCTGGCCAAATGCTGGCGTAGCGACGTCCCGTCCAGGTTTCTTTGAATGTCGCTGCCCACTACGGTGGAGATGATTCCGGTTTCTTCAGAGACCACCACCACCACGGCGTCCGACTCTTCAGTGACGCCGATGGCTGCCCGATGGCGGGTCCCCAGCTCCTTGCTGAGCCTGGGGTTGAGGGTGAGGGGCAAAAAGCAGGCAGCCGCCGTGATCCGATCTTTTTGCACGATAACCGCTCCGTCGTGGAGGGGAGCCCCCGGCGAGAAGATGCTCACCAGCAGATCGTAGGAGAGCGCTGCATCGACGGCCACGCCGCTCTCCATATAGTTCTTGAGTCCCATCTCGCGCTCGATGACGATCAGTGCCCCGACGCGTTGGGTGGACAGGGTGGTAGCCGCCAGTACGATCTCGTCGTAGGTCTCCATGACCGGATGTGGGGAGAATTTTCTCAGCAACGGGTTTTTGCCGATGTTGGCCAGGGCCCGGCGAATCTCAGCCGCGAACAACACAATGATCCCGACCACGAAATAGGGAAGGATGGTGGTCATGATCCATTGAACGGTCTCCAGGTTGAACCAGAGGGTCACGTAATAGAAGAGCACCAGAAATCCCACTCCGAGCGCCATTTGAACCGCGCGCGTCCCGCGGATCAGCAAGAGGACGTGGTAGATCAGGATGCTGACGATGAGAATGTCGACGGCCGAGGACCAGGTGAGCCGGTCCATGTGGAGAAGTTCGATCAGATTCATGGCGACCTAGCAGGAGACCCCATTATAGCATCACACAATTGGACCACTTGGCGGGTCTCCCAAACGTCGTGGACGCGGAGGATGTGAGCCCCCTGGATCACGGCAAAGGCTGCGCTGGCAAGGCTTCCCAACAGCCGTTGCTCCACCGGCAGGTTCAGCAGGTTGCCGATGAACGATTTCCGGGAAGGACCCACAAGAATGGGTAGGCGAAACCGTTTCAACACCTCCAGCCGCCGCAGCACCACCAGGTTGTCTTCCAGGCCTTTGCCGAACCCCAGTCCGGGATCCAGGACGATCCGATTCCTGGGAATTCCCCCCTGGAGGGCTTTTTCCACCGAGTGCCGCAAGCCCAGAAGCACCGACTGGAGGGGACGCTTCAGTGCAGGCAAACCATGGAGCCTTTCCGGGCTGCCGCGGGAATGCATGAGCACCACGGCCGCACCGGCATCAGCGGCGCAGGCGGCCATACGGGGGTCGAAGCGCAGTCCGCTGATATCATTGACCACCGAGGCACCGGCCGCGATGGCGCCACGAGCGACCTCTGACTTGTAAGTGTCCACCGAGAGGGGGACGGTCAGACGCCTGGCCAACTGCTCGATGACCGGGACCACCCTGCGGATCTCCTCGGTTGCGGGGACCGAACCGGGCCGGTCCGGACGGGTCGATTCCCCTCCCACATCCACCAGGTCCGCTCCCTGGTCTTCCAGTTGCAGGCCACGCTTGACCGCCTGGTCGGTTCTCAGGTAGGCGCCGCCATCGTAGAAGGAGTCAGGGGTTATATTCAGAATTCCCATGATCAGGGTCTTCTGACCCAACTCCAGAGTGCCGTTGGGTAGTTTCAGGCGGAAACGGGATCTCATGGGTGTCCCTGCCTGCCGCCGCCGGCTCGTGTTATGGGGGCCGGTCCGATGGAGACTCTCCGCTGCTGCCGGCCCAACCGATCCGAACGGGTCCAAACAATTGGAACTGAGAGAAAACAGACGGAGGAGACGGGACCGGCCGCCGGGTACGGCGTTGCCGGCGGTCGGGGGCCGCCAAGGCGAAGACGGAGACTAGGCGGGCGCCGGCTTTTCTCGCTGCTTGTCGACCAAGGGTGCAACAGGCGGGGAGACGGATTGCTTTTCCCTGGGGTTTTCCGGCTGGGGAGGGCCGGGGTCTTCCCGGGAGTGCGAGTCCACCTTCTCCTCCAGCGGGAGGTTCTGGATGACCATTCGCACCTCGTTGGCGTCCAGAACTTCTCGCTCCAGCAAGGTCTCCGCGATGCGAATCAGGGTGTCGCGGTTTTCCTCCAGGATCTCTCGAGCGCGCTGGTACCCCTCGTTTACGAACCGCTTGATCTCATGGTCAATCTTGATCGCCGTATCTTCGCTGTAGTCGCGGTGCTGGGCGATTTCCCTTCCTAGAAAAATCTGCTCTTCCCGCTTGCCGAAGGTCAAGGGGCCCAGTTGGGACATCCCAAAGTCGCACACCATGCGGCGGGCCATTTCCGTCGCCTGCTCGATGTCGTTGCCCGCGCCGGTGGTCATGTGTTCCAGAAACAACTCCTCGGCCACGCGCCCACCCATCATGATGGCAATTTGGCTTTCCAGGAAGACCCGGGTGTAGGTGTGCTTGTCATCCTCCGGGAGCTGCATGGTCACACCCAGGGCCATCCCCCGCGGGATAATGGTGACCTTGTGGAGCGGGTCGGCCTGGGGAAGCATGGCCGCCACCAGGGCATGACCGGCTTCGTGATAGGCGGTGTTCCGTTTTTCGGCATCGCTGATGATCAGGGACTTTCGCTCCACACCCATCAGGACCTTGTCCTTGGCGCCCTCGAAATCCAGCATGGCGACCGACTGTTGATCGTACCGGGCGGCGTTGAGCGCGGCTTCGTTGACCAGATTGGCCAGATCGGCCCCTGAAAAACCGGGGGTGCCGCGAGCCAGAACCGAGACATCCACATCCTCCGACAGGGGGATTTTCTTGGTGTGGACTTGAAGGATGCCTTCCCGCCCCTTCACGTCGGGATGAGCCACCATCACCCGGCGATCGAACCGTCCGGGGCGCAGCAGGGCCGGGTCCAGCACGTCGGGGCGGTTGGTGGCCGCAATGAGGATCACACCCTCGTTGGACTCGAACCCGTCCATCTCGACCAGCAACTGATTCAGGGTCTGCTCGCGCTCGTCGTGCCCCCCGCCCAGGCCCGCGCCCCGGTGACGGCCGACCGCGTCGATCTCATCGATGAAGACGATGCAGGGGGCATTTTTCTTGCCCTGCTCGAACAGGTCTCTCACCCGGGAGGCACCGACGCCCACGAACATCTCTACGAAATCGGAGCCGCTGATGGAGAAGAAGGGGACACTGGCCTCGCCGGCGATGGCGCGAGCCAGAAGCGTCTTGCCCGTGCCCGGTGGCCCGACCAGCAGGACCCCTTTGGGAATCCGGCCCCCCAGTTTCTGAAATTTCTGGGGGTCCTTCAGGAATTCGATGATTTCCTGCAGCTCTTCCTTGGCTTCCTCGGCGCCAGCCACATCCTTGAAAGTGACTTTCTTCTGTTGGGAGGACAGCAGCTTGGCCCGGCTCTTCCCGAAAGAAAGGGCCTTGTTGCCGCCGCTCTGCATCTGCCGCATGAAGAAGATCCAGATTCCGATCAGCAGCAGAAAGGGGACATAGGTGATCAGAGCGGCCAGCCAGGGACTCTGTGAACGCTCCTTGGCCTTGATGATGACGTTCTTGGCCAGCAAGCGGGGGATCAAATCCTCATAGTCGGGAGAAACGGTTGTGAAGGAAGTATTGTCTTTGGTCTTTCCTTTGACCTTGCTTCCCACAATCTCCACTTCCTGCACGTTGGACTGCTCCACCTGGTGGATAAACTCCGAGAAGTCCCACTCCCTTTCCTCGTCGGAGCCGCTGCGCTGAACGAATTGCCACAGGACGACGCCCAGGAAAACCAAGCCGATCCAGAACAACAGTGTCTTTGCCATCGTAATGAAAGGCGGCGGTACCGTCGAGTCGGCACGACCGGGGGGCAGGTCAGACCTGACTCCTATCCCGGTTCGTTCGCCTCCGCACCGGCAGCGCCTCACTCCAGGGAGCGTTCCAAGGTGTCGAACGGTGCCATTTCTTCCATCCAGCGCCAGGCTGGCTCTGCACCGCCCGTCCCCGCCAGGGGCAGTCCCGACACCAACAAGATACCATTTCGCCGTGGAATTTACGAATCAAATCTGTCGGGGGGGTTGCCGTAAAGGCAAAAGAATCTTGGACTAAGCCGGCTTCTCCCCCT
The DNA here is from genome assembly GCA_965198125.1 of Candidatus Versatilivorator sp. Classification (GTDB taxonomy): domain Bacteria; phylum Acidobacteriota; class Terriglobia; order Versatilivoradales; family Versatilivoraceae; genus Versatilivorator. Next base: position 1,936,818 of record CBDAOQ010000003.1, read on the forward strand.
CAGGGGGGCCGTGATCCGGCAGCCTCCTGACCGCCATTTTAGGGCCCCTGTGGCGGTCCGATCTCTCAGAAAGAGGCGCCGGGTTGCGGCCGCTTTCAAGCGCCCGTTCCTCGATCACCACTTTGACCGAAGCCTGCGAGGACCGGCGCCACTCGGCGCCGGCAGCCACCGGAAAACCTCCGGCACAGACGATCTTGCCGCCGCAGGTCACCACCGGCCAACCGGACCTGGCCCTCAATCCAATCCGCTTTCTCAGGAACAATTCCTTGATTTTCTTGGGTCTCAACGACCCGAGAGGTTGGTAAGCGTCGCCGGCTTGCCAGGATCTGACCTCCAGCCCCCGAGCCAGGGCCTGGGGCGACAGGTAGATTTCCCATCGATCCAGCAAGGGCCGGCCGCTGGATCCCTGGTTCAGGTAGGTTTCAAAAACCAGCCCGGCTTGACGCAACCGGACTTGCCCGGGGATTCCGAGCGGGAAGCGGTAGGAGTCAACGGAGGGGGAAGCCGGCAGCTCCCGGAAGAGCAAGCGGTCAAACTCCCTGCTGGCTTCAATCCGGCCGACCCGGATCGACTTGCCGCTCTTGCGGTCTTGCAGCAGTTCCAGGACCGCATCCACCTGCTTCTTCAGCACCGATTTGCCAGGGTCCAGGGTAGCGACGGCATGACGCACCAGGTGGCTTCTCAGTCCCGGAGGAAGCGTGTTCAACCAGCTCCGCCGCCAGCTGATCCGGCCCTCCGACCGGTCGGCTTGGCGGCCGGCCAACTCCCCGACCAGCCAGTCCAGGCTTTCCGCGTCTCCGCGCAGATTCTCGGCCGTCCTCGCCAGAACTTCCACAATTCCTGGATTGAAGGCTTTCTCCAGGCGGGGAATGAGTTCATGCCTCACCCTGTTGCGTGAGAACCGCAGGTCCCGGTTGGAGGCATCTTCCCGCCACCCGACCCCGCGGGAGCGCAGATAGGTCCGAAGATCCTCCCGCTCAATCGACAGCAGGGGCCTGATGAAGCGATCGCCGCGGGAAACGGGAATCGCCGCCAGACCCAGGGAGCCGCTGCCCCTCAACAGCCGCAGCAGCACCGTTTCCGCCTGATCGTTCCGGGTATGTCCCAAGGCGATCCGCCGCGCGCCCAGGGAATCTCCGATCCTTTGAAGGAACCGGTACCGCTGCTCCCTGGCCCAGGCTTCAGCGTTTCCGCGCCTGGGACGCTCCGGGGGGGGCAGTTTTTCCACGATGCACGGAAGGTGGCAGCCTGCGGCCAGGGAGCGCACGAATTCGGCGTCGGCTTCGGATTCCCTGCCCCGAAGTCCATGGTTCAGGTGCGCCACCGCCAGCTCCAGATCGAGCTGGGGGCGAATCTCGAGAAAGAGGCACAGGAGAGCGGTTGAATCGGCTCCCCCGGAGAGAGCCAACAGCACTTTGTCCCCCGGAGCCACCAGTTGCCGGCTTCGGATCAGGCGCACGAAGTTCTGGAAGATCATTAGCTTCCCGGGGACAGGCGCAGCAGTACCGTGTCAACCCATTGGGGATTGATTTCGGCTTCGCCCCGCAAAGGGGCCAGCTCCTCGGCGCCAGCCCGGCACCAGGACTCGACAAAACGGTTCAGGACCTCCAGCCTGCCGTTTTCTTTTCCCAGTTCGGCCAGACGCGTGCGGGCGACCGCCCTCAGGCCATCCGCCAGGAGCCGGGGATCGGTCCCGGCTGGCGCCAGTTTTTTCAGCCCGCTGTGGAGCTGCCGGAGGCTGATGGGCCTGGGCCTGAAGGGTTTTCCCAGGGCCTGGTTGAGAACTGCGGTCACAAAGAGCGTTCCAAAGCGCAAATCGTTCAGATCCTGGTTCACCTGCCCGAGGGACTCCGGCTTCAGCTCGGGGCCGGGACCGATCACCAGGCTCCAGAAGTTCTGAGCCAGAACCTCGATCTCGTTCAGGCTGCGGCGAGCCGACTCGACATCGGCCAAACCGCGGAAGTTTCGAAAACCAGGTCGCTTCGGGTCCCGCATGCCTTCGAAGAAAAGGGGCCTGTGACGACGCAACCCGTCCAGGAATTCGGCCTGCGGCGATTCCAACAGGGTTCGCTTGGCTCCGTCCAGACGGAGACGCTCCCGGTGAACGACTCGGTCGGCTTGGGTGCGCAGGTCCGCCAGCAGGCTGAACCCTGTCCGGAACAACCCCAGCATGTCCTGTTGCTTCAGCGCTGACGCCGCCAGGGAGGTGCGCCCTTGAGTCAGTTGCTCCAGACCCAGGTTCAGCGTATCTCTCATTTCTTCCAGGGCCGGCTTCACTTTCTCAAGATCTCCGGTAGTCGCGCAGTGAACCGAGAGAATCCGATTGGCCAGGGCAGCCAGTTGCTGGCTGATCAGTTCGGCCTGGCGGCCGTCCCGGATGGCCCCCAGGGCTCTCCAGAGGTGTTCTCCCGGCGCCAGCGAGGCCACCAGCAGGGCCGGCAGCGTCGAGGAAATCCGATGGGCTTCATCCTCTTCTTCCGAAGCCCCTTGGAGGCGCGGAGCCGAGGTCCCGCCGACCTCCTGGTAAATGCTCAAGGCCTCGTAGTAGTCCACGAAGCCGATCTCTTCCAGGCGGAGCCGTTTATTCTGGTAGGCTTCCTCCTCCATGGAGACCCGGTTGTCCCAGCGCACCCGGTCGATCAGGTCGTAACCCAGGGAGGCATCCACCCGGAAGATGGCGTCCAGCAGCAGGCGGGCCATGGTTGCTACCTCGGCCTCGCCGGTGACCTCGATTCCGAACCGTTGATCGGGCGTCAGAATGAAGGGTAGATCCGGGTAAGGCTCGTCTGTTTCCAAAAAGTGGATCCGAACATTGTCCTTCAGGAAGAGCGCCAGCAGGTTGGGGTCCATCGCTCTGGCGGCCGCGGCCGCCTCTTCCGGCCCGCATTGCATGTAGGCTGCCATCCATTCCATGAATCTGGCCAGGTGAAAGCTGTCTTTTTGCCAACAGTCCAGGTCGATGAAGCCGCAGCGCTGCACTGAAGTGGCCAGCAAGAGCAGTTCCTGACTGTCGGCCAGACCGACCGTCTTGATGGCCAGAAACAAATCCTGGTAGGGGGCGCTGCGAACTCTCTTGGCTGAATCGGGCCTGGCCAGGAACGCATCCAGGTCGGACCGGTCGCCGATTTGGAGCGATCCGGAGAGGAGATCGGCCAGGGGTTGCTTGGACCTCGGATTTTCGATCTTCATCGTCCTGTCGTTGGATTCCACAAAAGGATTCGTGGCAGACTGCACGCCCCCCGGTAAGAAATGCGGGCTACGTCATTGTGTCCTGACCGATCCCCGACTGACGGTGATCTTCAGGGATTTGAGCTTGCGGTGCAGGTGGCTGCGCTCGATGCCCAGCGTTTCGGCCGTGCGCGAGATGTTCCCCCGGTTCTCCTCCAGTTTCTTGAGGATATAGTCTCGATCGAAGGCCATGCGGGCTTCCGACAAGCTCCTGGCCTCAACCGGATCCTCCCCGGGGCCGTTGGTCTTGAGCAGTCCGGCCGGCAGGTGCCGCGCTTCAATCCTGCGTGCGGGCGTCATGATCACCAGCCGCTCGGCCAGGTTCTTCAACTCGCGAACGTTGCCGGGCCAGGAATAGGCCATCAACAAAGCCACCGCCTCCTCGCTCAGATCCTTGGGCGGCCGCCCGTAGTGACGGGAGAAGTCTCCGATGAAGAATTCCGCCAGCACCGGAACGTCCTCGGTACGCTCGCGCAGCGGCGGCACGTAGAAGGGGATGACGTTCAGCCGGTAGAAAAGGTCTTCGCGGAAGTTGCCCCGTTGCATTTCCTGGTCCAGATTCTTGTTGGTTGCCGCGATGACGCGAACATCCACCGATACCGTCGATTGGGCCCCCACGGGTTCGAAGCGTTGGGTTTCCAGCGCCCTGAGCACCTTGGATTGAGTCTTCAGGGTCATGTCTCCGACCTCATCCAGAAAGAGCGTGCCCCCGTCGGCCTTTTCCAGCTTTCCCACTTTGTTGGCGGTGGCACCCGTAAAGGCCCCTTTGACATGGCCGAACAGTTCGCTCTCGATCAACTCGTCGGGGATGGCGGCACAATTGACCTCCACGAAGGGTGCCGCATTTCGCAGGCTCTGGTGGTGCAGCGCATGAGCCACCAGTTCCTTTCCGGTGCCGCTCTCCCCGTAGATCAGCACCCGGCCATCGGTGGGGGCCGCGATGGCCAATTGCTGGCGCAGGGCCTTGATGGGGATGCTTTGGCCGATGATTTTGTAGTGTTGACCCAACCGGGACTTGAGCGTTCGATTTTCATCCTGCAGGCGCTTGTTCTCCAACCCGTTCTTGACCACCACCAGCGTCCTCTCGATGGACAGGGGTTTCTCGATGAAATCAAAGGCCCCCAGCCGGGTCGCCTTGACCGCCGTTTCAATGGTGGCGTGGCCCGAAATCATCACCACCGCCGCATCCACCTTCCTCTTCCTGATGGCCTCCAGGGTCTCCAGCCCGTTGATGCCGGGCAGCCAGATGTCCAACAGAATCAGCTCGAAGGTCTTCTTCTCCAGCAGGCGCAAACACTCTTCCCCGGTAGGGGCAGTGGTCACCTTGAAGCCTTCCTCGCTCAGAACGGCGCCCAGGGACTTTCGAATCCCCGCCTCGTCATCCACCAGCAGTATGGAGTTTCTTGCCACTTCCTCACCTGGATCTCAAATGCTGTGATACCGGCCCGCCGCCGAGCCTGATCCGGCCGCCCCCGGACCGGTTAGAGGGCCGGGAGCTCAATCACGAAACTGGCCCCCCGGGGGGAGTTGTCTTCGACGTGAATATACCCCTTGTGGTCGGCGACGATGCGATTGGCAATGGCCAACCCCAACCCCGTTCCCCTCTTGCGTGTCGAGAAATAGGGGAGAAACAGTTTGTCGCGGTCAGCGGCCGCAATGCCTTGCCCGTTGTCCCTGACGGCCAGTTGGATCGTCTCCCTGGAGGGAAAGAACCGGCTGGACAGGGAGAGTTGTTTGCGATCGGTTCGATCCATGGCCTCCAGCGCATTGTCGATCAGATTGACCAGCACCCGCTTGAGCTGTTCCGGATCCACCTGAGTCAGGGGGAGGTCGGGAGCCAGTTGCTTGACCACATCCACGCCGTCGAGGCGGCCGTCGCAGGAGGCCAGGGTGCTCTCGATGATGGCGTTGAGGTTGGAAGGCACCATGCTGAGCGAGGGCAATTGGGCGAATCGGGAGAATGCATCCACCATCGCCTTCAAGGTCTTGACTTCCTGGGTAATGGTGTGCACGCAATCCTTGACGGTGGCTTGAAAACCGGAAGAGGACGGGGAAGGGGTGCCGCCGCCGAGCCCTAGGGCCCTGGATCTGGACAGATGCTTGAGGATTCGGTCAGCCGAAAGCTGAATCGGGGTCAGTGGATTCTTGATCTCGTGAGCCATGCGCCGAGCCACCTCTCGCCATGCGGTGGCTTTCTGGGCTCTGAGCAGCTCGGTCAAGTCCTCCAGGACCATTACGAATCTTTGCGGTGCGGCATCCGCCGGATCCAGCGAGCTGAGGGTGACCGTGCCGTAGAAGGTCCCCGCTCGGGTCTTGAGTTCCAGCTCCTTGGAAGTGATTCTCACCCGGCCTGCCTTGGCCATCAGGCTGCGAATTTCGGCCAGGTCTTCGGGTTGGAACAACTCCGCCAGGGTCAGAACGGTGTCGTCGGTCCGCCCCAGCATCTGCTGAGCAG